>CAZVRY010000217.1:0-11509 GCA_964629545.1 uncultured Verrucomicrobiota bacterium
GGGGGGTTCCTGGTGTTGGTGGGGCTGCGGTTGTTGTGGGTGAGGGGGTGAGGCCTGGGGGCGAATCGGGGATGGGGGCGGGGTTGGGCTGGGGATTCCGATCACGGCGAGAGTGGGGAGGGCTGGGGTGGTGCGGAACGAATTGGCGTCGAGCTGGTCCAAGAAGGGGGGGCGGGCCAGCGGGGGTGGATAATTTGCTGGCCAAACGCCCTTGGTTCACGCAGGTTGCGACAAAACCATGAGCGATCTCCAAGTCATTGAATCTACGCTGCGCCGGATGGGCGCCCGGCGTCGTTTGCACCGGGCTTGGCGCATGGCATGGCACTCGTTGTTTGTGGCGGCCTGCCTTTGGCTGGTGGCGCTGGCGGTGTTCAAGGTGGCGCCGGTGCCGGAGGCCTCGCTGTGGGGGGTCGGGGTGGTGGCCTTGGGCTGTTTGCCGGTGGGGTTCCTGATCGGATGGTGGCGGAATCCTTCGATGATGGAGACGGCGCGGTGGGTGGACGGGCGGGAGCATTTCCAGGAGCGGTTGGGGACGGCGTTGGAGGTGGCGGGGCATCGGCCGGGGGGGAGTTGGCGTGAGTTGGTGGTGTCGGACGCCGCGGGGTGTGCTCGTCGGTTGAACTTCAGGGCGGCGTTGCCCTTTCGTTTGCCGTTGGTGACTCGGTGGTCCCTGTTAGTGTTGGCGGTCGGTGCGGGGCTGGGGTTTGTCCCTGAGTATCGGAGCAAGGATTACCTGCAGCGGCAGCGCGAGGCGGAGGTGATGAGGGATACGGGGCAGCGGCTGACGGAGTTCACCAAACGGAACCTGGAGGCACGGGCCGCTTTGCCGGAGCCGGCGCGGAAGCATCTCGAGGCGATCCAGGAGTTGGGGTTGGATTTGGCAAAGGTGAAGCTGACGCGGGACGAGGCCCTGAAGGGGTTGGCGAGTGCGGTGGACAAGCTCTCGGATCAACTCAAGGAAGTGGGGCAGAACCCGAGCTTCCGGAAACTGGAGCAGGCGGCCCGTTCCACCACGGCGCAGACGGCGGCTGGGAGCTCGGATATACAGAAGCAACTGGACGCGATGCAGAAGGCGGCGGGCGACCGGGAGGGTGCGCAGGAGGCGTTGGACCAGTTGCGGCGGGATTTGGACAAGCTGCAGCAAGCGGCGGCGGGGATGGCGCAGAACGATCAGACGACGGCCGAGGCCAAGCGGCAGGAGTTAGCGCAGTCGTTGTCGCAGTTGGCCCAGAAGGCGGCCGAGATGGGGTTGGAGATGCCGAGTCTGGAGGAGGCGATGAAGGCCTTAGAGAGCAGCGACATCGACAAGTTTCTGAAGGGCCTGGAGACGGCGGAGATCAACCTGGACAAGTTGCAGACGCTGGCCAAGGCGATGGATCAGTTGCAGAAGAACATGGCGGCGCTGGGGAAGAACCTGGCGGAGCAACTGGACAAAGGGCAGGCTCAAGCGGCGGCGCGGACCTTGCGGAAGATGGCCGAGGAACTGAAGGGGGCGAATCTGACGCCGGAGCAGAGGGAGAAAGTCCTGCGCGAGGTGAAGGAGGCGCTGGGGCCGGCCCAGGAATACGGCAAGGTGTCCGAGTTGATGCGGGAGGCCTGCCAGAAGGGCGAAGGGGGCGACAAGGCGGGGGCCTCGGAGAGTCTGCGGGCGGCGGCTGGGGAATTGGAGCGGATGCTGAACGAGATGGGCAACAGCGATGCGATGATGGCGGCGTTGGAGGCGTTGCAGAAGGCGCAGATGTGCATTGGGAATGGCGAGGGTTGGGGGCAGTGCAAGGGGCCACCGAAGGCGGGCAAGGGGGGCAAGCCGGGTCGGGGAGTGGGCACGTGGGCGGAGGAGGAAGGGTGGTTGACGGAACCGGAGATTACGGACCGTTGGGACAACACGGGGGTGGAGCGGCCGGACATGGATCCGCGCGGCCACACGGACCGTGGGGATGGGCAGTTGTCGGACAGCCTGGTGCAGACGCGGGTGAAGGGGCGGCTGAATCCGGGCGGGTCGATGCCGAGCATGACGTTGAAGGGGTTAAGCATCAAGGGGACGAGCCGGGTGGGCTACAGCGAGGCGGGGGCGGCGGCGCAGGGGGATCAGCAGAGCGCCTTGAGTCAGGAAGCCGTCCCGCGGGCGTATCAGGGGGCGGTGAAGGACTACTTCGACGATGCAAAAACCAAGTGACCGAGGCTGGCCATGAGCACCGAGCAACAGATTGCGAGTTTTCGGGAGGCGTATGCGGCGTTGCGGGCGGAGATTGGGAAGGTGGTGGTGGGGCAGGACGCGATCGTGGATGGGACGTTGATGGCGTTGTTCGCGGGCGGGCACGTCTTGCTCGAGGGAGTGCCGGGGCTCGGGAAGACGCTGCTGGTGCGGACGCTGGGTGAGGTGTTGGACCTTTCGTTCAGTCGCATCCAGTTCACGCCTGATCTGATGCCGGCGGACATTTTGGGGACGAACCTGGTGGTGGAGACACCGGGGGGGCGCCGCGAGTTTCAGTTCCAGCGGGGGCCGATCTTTGCGCATTTGATCTTGGCCGACGAGATCAACCGGGCGACGCCGAAGACGCAGTCGGCGTTGTTGGAGGCGATGCAGGAGAATCAGGTGACGGCGGCGGGGGAGGTGCGGCGGCTGCCCGAGCCGTTTTTCGTGATGGCGACCCAGAACCCGATCGATCAGGAGGGGACATATCCGTTGCCGGAGGCGCAGTTGGACCGGTTCTTTTTCAAGTTGCTGGTGGGGTATCCGACGGCGGACGAGTTGACGGAGGTATTGACGCGGACGACGGAGGGGGTGCGGGTGAGTGTGAGCCGGGTGCTGGACCGGGAGCGCTTGCTCGCGCTGATGGCACTGATTCGCGAGGTGCCGGTGGCCAGTCATGTGAAGGACTACGCGGTGCGGTTGGTGTTGGCGACGCATCCGAAGACGGGGACGGCGGCGCCGATTGCGAATCAGTATTTGCGGTTTGGGAGCAGTCCGCGGGGGGCGCAGACGCTGTTATTGGCGGGCAAGGTGCGGGCGTTGATGGAGGGGCGGTTCAACGTGAGTTTCGACGATGTGCGGGCGGTGTTGGCGCCGGCGCTGCGGCACCGGTTGATTGTGAATTTCGAGGCGGAGGCGGAAGGGATTACGACGGACCACGTCCTGGAACAGGTCGTGCGGGACGTGCCCACGGATGCGCAGGCCGTCGCGGCGTGAGCGTGCGGGGCAGCCAACGGGAGGACCGGATGCCCGACGCCCTGCTGACGCCCGAGTTGCTGCGGCGCCTGGAGCAGTTCCAGTTGTTGGCGGCGCGCCGGGCCAAGAGTTCGCTCAAGGGGGAGCGGCGGAGCCGTTCGCGGGGGCAGTCGGTGGAGTTCGCCGATTACCGACCGTATGTGCCGGGGGACGATTTCCGGTATTTGGACTGGAACTTGTATGGGCGGTTGGATCGGTTGTTCCTGAAGCTGTATGAGGAGGAGCGGGAGTTGCCGGTGGCGATTTACCTGGACGCCTCGGAGTCGATGGCGTTTGGGGAACCGTCGAAGTTTGACTTCGCGCGGCAGGTGGCGGCGGCGGTGGGTTACGTGGCCTTGTGTGGGTTCGACCGTGTGAGTGTGCACGTCTTCCCGGAGGCGGGGTCGGACGCCCCGAAGGCGGAGGGGGCGGCCCGGGGGGCCTTGCGGTCGGTGCGGGGGAAGAAGTCGGCGCTGACGTTCTTCGAGAATCTGGGGCAGTTGGGGGCGCGGGGGTTGGCGGATTGGAACGGGGCGTTGCGGCGGGGGGCGCTGGCGGCGCGGCACGCAGGGGTGGCGGTGGTGTTGAGCGATTTTCTGGATCCGGCGGGGTATGAGGCGGGGTTGGGGGCGTTGCTGGCGCGGGGGTTTCAGGTCAATGCGGTCCAGATCCTGGCGCCGGACGAGTTGCAGCCGGGGACGTATGGGGACCTGAAGTTGGTGGATGCGGAGACGGGGGCGGTGCAGGAGGTCACGTTTGGGCGCTATCGCCTGGCGGCGTATCAGCAGACCGTGCGGAATTTCGTGCAGCGTTTGCGGGAGTTTTGCCAGGGGAGGGGGATGAACTTCTTCATGACGTCGTCGGCGACGCCGTTGGAGGAGTTGTTGTTGAAGCAACTGCGGCGGGCGGAGGTGTGGGGATGAGGGCGGGAGGCAAGCGGGGATGAACTTTCTGGCGCCGATTGCGTTTTGGTTTGCGGCCGCGATCCCGGTGGTGATTCTGTTCTACCTGCTGAAGCGGAAGCGGGTGGTGCGGTTGGTGCCGAGCACGTTGTTGTGGCAGAAGTTCCTGGCCGAGACGCAGGCGAGCGCGCCCTTTCAGCGGCTGCGTCACAACTGGCTGTTGATATTGCAGATCCTGCTGTTGCTGCTGGCGATTGTGGCCTTGGCGCGTCCGTTCCTGGCTGGGCGGGCGGTGAGCAGCGGGTTGCAGGTCCTGATCCTGGACGCCTCGGCTTCGATGCAGAGCACGGACGAGGCGCCCTCGCGCTTCGAAAAGGCGCGGGCGGCGGCGTTGCAATGGGTGGACACGCTGCGGGACACGGATCAGATGGTGGTCTTGCAGGCAGCGGCGACGACCGAGGTGAAGCTGTCGCGGGTGAGCGAGAAAGCGGAGTTGCGTCGGGCGATTCAGGGGTGTGCGGTGGCGGATTCTCCGACGCGTTTGGCGGAGGCCTTGAAGATGGCGGAATCGCTGACGCGGGACTTGCCGGAGGCGGAGATCCACCTGTTCAGCGACGGGGCGGCGCCGGACCTGGGGGATTTCGAGAACAAGGGGTTGCGGCTAGTGTTTCACCGGGTGGGACAGCGGGGCCAGAATGTGGGGATCATCGCCCTCGATGTGCGCGCGAATCCGGAGGATCCGCGGGAGCGGGCGGTGTTCACGAGCGTGGCGAACTACTCGACGAATGCGGTGGAGACGCAGCTCGAGTTGTGGTTCGAGGGGCAATTGCTGCAGACGCGGACCTTGCAGCTTCCGGCGACCAACACGGTGGCGCAGGTGTTTGTGTCGGGGCAGGAGCGGGATGGGGTGTTCGCGGTTCGGCTGGCGGCGGCGGACGATTTGGCGGTGGACAACGAGGCGATGATGGTGAGTTTGTTGCCGCAGCCGGTGCGGGTGATGTTGGTGACGTCGGGCAATCGCTTCTTGGAGAAGGCGCTGGGGGCGGTGGCGGGGGTCGAGTTGGCGGTGGTGAACGACCTGCGCGACTCGAAGCCGCCTGCCGACCTGGTGGTGCTGGACGATGTGACGCCGTCGGTGTGGCCGGAGGCGAACACGCTGGCCTTCCGGACGGCGGCGACGAACTGGTTCGAGCAGCGGGTCGCGGTGGAAGGTCCGGCGATCGTGGGGTTGCGGACGACGCATCCGCTGGTGCGGTTTGTGACCTTCGACAACGTGCTGATCGGGGAGGCGTTGGAGGTGAAGCCGCCCTCCTGGTCGGTGGCGATCGCGGAAACGGCGCAGCGGGCGTTGATCGTGGCGGGGGAGATCGATCGGCGGCGGGTGATCTGGGTGGGGTTCAACGTGACGCGGAGCACGTGGGTCCAGCGGGTGTCGTTCCCGATTTTCATGGCGAACGCCGTGGAATGGCTGAATCCGGCGGCCGTGAACGCCACGCAACTGGCGGTGCGGGCGGGCGATGCGTTTCGCTGGGCGCTGCCGCCGGGGCAGACCAACGCGGTGGTGACCTTGCCGGACGGGGGGAAGCGTGCGGTGGGGTTGGATCCGCAAGCGCGCGAGGTGGTGTTCGGGGAGACGCAGCGCCGGGGGGTTTACGAACTGGAGTATGGGACGAACCGGATGAAGTTCTGCGTGAATCTGCTCGATGCGGTGGAGAGCGACAACGGGCCGCGGGCGGAACTGGAGTTCGGCAAGTTCGGGAAGGTGGCGGCGACGACCGCGCGGCGGGCGAACCTGGAGATTTGGCGTTGGGTTCTGGCCGTCGGGTTGGGGGTGTTGTTGTTTGAGTGGTGGTTTTATCACAAGCGCACGGCATGAACAGGCAACCTGACACAGGGCGACGAGCGGCGCGCGGCGCGCGGGGGGGGGCGTGGCGTGGGGGCCGTTGGGCCCTGGCGGTGGCTTGCTGCGTCGGGTGGTGGGGATGCGGGGAGCGGGCGGGGTCGGAGGTGGTGCTTTACACGTCGCAGGATCAGGTCTATGCGGAGCCGCTGCTGCGCAGGTTTGAGGCGGAGACCGGGATCAAGGTGCGGGCGGTGTTTGACAGCGAGGCGGTGAAGACGGTGGGGTTGGCGAACCGTTTGATGGCGGAGCGCGCGCGGCCGCGGGCGGACGTCTTTTGGAACAACGAGGAGCTGCGTTCCCATCAGCTCGCAGCGGCGGGGGTGTTAGGGGCGACGAACGGGTTTCAGGGCTTTGGCCAGCGGAGTCGGCGGATCGTGATCAACACGAACCTGGTGAGCCTGGGGGAGGCGCCTGGCCGTTTTGCGGATCTGACCAATGAGGTGTGGAAGGGGCGGGTGGCGATGGCGTATCCGCTGTTTGGCACGACGGCCACGCATTTTCAGGTGCTGCGTCAGCATTGGGGGGAGGAGGGATGGCGGGCGTGGTGTCGGGGATTGGTCGCGAACCAGGCGATGCTGCTGGATGGCAACTCGCAGGTCGTGAAGATGGTGGGGCGCGGGGAGGCGGCGGTGGGGATGACGGATTCGGACGACATCACGGCGGGGCAACGCGAGGGGTTGCCGGTGGCGGCGGTGCCGTTGGGGGACGACACGCTCCTGATCCCCAACACGGTGGGGCTGGTGGTGGGGGCGTCTCATCCGGAGGCGGCCCGGCGTTTGGTGGACTTCCTGACTTCGGCCCCGGTGGTGGACGCCTTGGTGGCGGCCGGCGGGATGGAGTCGCCGCTGGCTGGGCCGGCGGGGGCCGCGCCGCGACGGCCGGACTGGGGGGCATTGCTGAGGGATTTGGAGGCGACGACGGCGGAGCTGAAGGAGATCTACTTGCGATGAGCAGGGGCCGAGAAAAGCAATGAACTGGACGCTGCTAGGAAACAGCGTGGGGTTAGCGGCGATGGCGACGGCCGGGGCCGTGGCGGGTGGGTTTCTGGTGGCGTTGTGGGCCTGGGCGAGCGGGCCGCGGTGGCGAGGCTTTTTGTTGGGGGCGGGCGTGGCGACCTTGATGTTGCCGCCGTTTCTGGTGGTGAGCTGTTGGTTGGATGTGTTGGGGCACACGGGGGCCTGGCGCGCTTGGGTGGGGTGGGACATTTACTCGTTGGGCGGGGCGGCGTGGGTGCTTGCGCTGCTGACCTGGCCGGTGACGTTGCTGTTGGTGTGGGGGGCGTGGGCGCGGATTGAGCCGTCGCAGGTGGAGGCGGAGCCGCGGTTGCGGGGGACGGCGTTTGTGCGGGGGTTGCTGGTGCCGGCGGCGCGGGGGGGATTGGCGACCGCGGCGGTGGTGACCGTGGCGCTGACGATGAATCACTTCGCGGTGCCGGCGATTTTGCAGGTGAAGGTGTTCCCGGCGGAGGTGTGGGTGCGTTACAGCACGCAGTTGCGGGCCGGGGAGGCGCTGGCGTTGAGCTGGCCGCTGCTGCTGGTGCCGTTGGGGCTGTGGGGATGGCTGGTGCGGCGCGAGTTGTCCTGGCCGCGGCTGGAGGGGGGGATCTCGGCGGGGCTGTTTCGGGAGCGGTTGGGGCGGGGGTGGCGGGCGGCGGCGGCGGGGGTGGGGAGCATGCTGTTGGTCGTCGCGGTGGGGATGCCGTTGGTGCAACTGGCGGGCACGGATCGGACGTGGGTGGAGCTGCCGGCGGCCCTGGCGGCGGGGCGGCGGGCGTTGGGGCAATCGCTATTGACGGCTGGGGGGGCGGCGACGGCGGTGACGTTGGTTGCGCTGGGGACGTGGGCGCGTCCGGTGGGTGCGGTGGTGTGGGCGTTGTTTTTCGTGCCTGGGATGCTGTTGGGGATTGGGCTGATCGTGGTCTGCAATCGGCCGTGGGGAGCTTGGCTGCTGGAGGGGCCGACGGCGGTGGTCGTGGCCCTGACGGTGCGCTATTTGGCGCCGGCGTGGCAGACGGTGGCGGGGGCGCGGCGGGGGTGGGATCGGGACTTGGGGGATGTGGCGTGTTTGCACGGGGTGCGTGGATGGCGGTTATGGCGGCAAGTGTTATGGCCGATGGTGGGGGGGCGGGTGGCGGCGGCATGGTATGTGACGTATCTGCTGTGCTTGTGGGACGTGGAGGCGATGGTGTTGTTGGCGCCCCCGGGTGGGGAGACGCTGGCCATGCGGGTGTTCAACCTCCTGCATTACGGGCATGCGGCGCAGGTGGACGCCTTGTGCCTGGCGTTGTTGCTGTTGGCCTTGGCGCCTTGGGGTCTTTGGAGGTTGGGGCTGGTGGCCCGGGGGTGGCGGGGGGGGAGCAGAGGCGTGGTCGCCGGGGGCTTGGCGGCGGTGGTGGTGGCGGCGCTGGCGGGTTGTGCGCCTTCCTCGGAGCGGGTGCGGTCGGTCGCCAGCCTGTTCTTCCGGGAGGTGCGCGTGATTGGGGAGCGGGGGACGGGGCCGGGCCAGTTCAACAAACCGCGCTCGCTGACGACGGATGCGCAGGACAACTTGTATGTGGTGGACATGACGGGGCGGGTGCAGAAGTTCAGTCCGGAGGGCGAGTTCTTGTTAGGCTGGCAGATGCCGGAGACGGATTTGGGGAAGGCGAAGGGGATGGCGTGCGATGGGGCGGGGCGGGTGGTGGTGGTGGAGCCGCATTATGCGCGGGTGAACCACTTTGACGGGAGCGGACGGTTGTTGTGGCAATGGGGAACCGCGGGGACGAATGCGGGGCAGTTGGCGTTTCCGCGGGCGGTGGCGGTGACGCGCCAGGGGGAGCTTTGGGTGAGCGAGTATGCGAAAGTGGAGCGGGTGCAGCGGTTTAGTCGGGATGGGCGGGAATGCCTGGGCGGGGTGGGCCGTCCGGGGACGGGCCCTGGGGAGTTTGCGCGGGCGGAGGGGATTGCGGTGGACGGGGGCGATCGCCTGTATGTGGCGGACTCGTGCAATCATCGGGTGCAGGTGTTTGGGGCGGATGGGCAATTCTTGCGGTCGTATGGCCGGGCGGGGTCTGGGGTGGGGGAGATGAGTTATCCGTATGACATTCGGGTAGACGAGGTGGGGCGGCAGTATGTGTGCGAGTTTGGGAACAGTCGGATCCAGGTCTTCGACGAGGCGGATCGTCCGCTGGAGGTGTTGGGGGGGCCGGGGCGGGAGCCGGGTCGATTCAGCAATCCGTGGTCGATCGCTCTGGACAGCACCGGGGCGTTGTATGTGGCGGACGCGATGAATCACCGGGTGCAGAAGTTCATTCGGCGGCCGGGCACTTGAGATGCCGATCACGTTCACCAATCCTGGGTGGTTGTGGCTGCTGCTGGTGGCGGTGCCGTGGACCGTGTGGTGGGGGTGGCGGAGCGACGTGCAGGCGAGCCCGTGGCGGCGTTGGGGGGCGGCTGGGTTGCGGTTGACGATCGTGGTGAGCCTGGTCTTGGCGTTGGCGGGGCTGCAGTGGTTGCGGCCGGTCGAGGGTTTGAACGTGTTTTTCCTCCTGGACCGGTCGGACAGCGTGCCGTCGGCGCAGCAGGAGGTGGCGCGGGAGTATATCAACCGAGTGGCGATGCGGAAGCGGCCGGTGGATCGGGGTGGGGTGTTGGTGTTTGGGACGGAGGCGGCGATCGAGGCGTCGGCGAATTTGCGGGTGGATTTGCAGAAGGTCCACGCGGTGGTGGCGACGGAGCGGACGGACATTGCGGGGGCGATTCGGCTGGGGACGGCGGCCTTTCCGGAGATGGGGCAGAAGCGGCTGGTGGTGTTGAGCGATGGGAACGAGAACCTGGGTCAGGCGTTGGACGCGGTGTTGGCGGCGCGGCCGTTGGGGGTGACGGTGGACGTATTGCCCCTGGGGGTGGCGCGGGGATCGGATGTTTCGGTGCAGAAGCTGGCGATGCCGAATCAGCTCAAGAAGGGGCAGACGTTCGAGGTGAAGATTTACGCGCAGAGCGATCAGGCGCGGCCGGGCCGAGTGCGGTTGTATCGGAACGAGCAGTTGTTGGGGGAGCAGGAGATCGAGCTGTCGGAGGGGAAGAACCTGTTCAGCTTCCCGCAGACGCTGAGCGAGCCGGGGTTTTACAGTTACGACGTGGTGTTGGAGGCGGCGGGCGACGTGCTGCCGCAGAACAATCGGGCGACGAGCTTCACGACCGTGCGGGGGGATCCGCGGGTGGTGATCGTCTCGTCGGATCCGGAGAAGGATCAGCCGTTGGCGGCGGCCCTGCGGGAGGCGGAGTTGGAGGTGAAGTTGACGGAGGTGACGGGGTGTCCGTCGACCCTGGCGGAGATGCAGAGTTACGATTCCATCTTTCTGAGCAACGTGGCGGCGGGCGATTTGGGGACGACGGTGATGCGGTTACTGGAGAGTGCGGTGCGGGATTGTGGGGTGGGACGGGTGGCGGTGGGGGGGGATCAGTCGTTTGCGGCCGGGGGGTATCGGGGGACGCCGCTGGAGGCGACCTTGCCGGTGGAGATGGAGTTGAGCAGCAAGAAGGTGTTGCCCAGCGGGGCGCTGGTGATTGTGTGCCATGCGACGGAGTTTCCGAACGGCAACCAGTGGGCGCGGGACATTGCGTTTGCGGCGCTGGACGCGCTGGGGCCGCAGGACGAGATGGGGATTGTGTTATGGGATGGTCGGGAGCGGTGGTTGTTTCCGCTGACCAAGGTGGGGAACAAGGCGGAGTTGGGGCGGCAGATCATGGGGATGAATCCTGGGGACATGGTGTCGTTTGTGGGGCCGATGGAGATGGCCCACGAGGGGCTGAAGAAGTCGAAGGCGAACTTGAAGCACATGGTGGTGTTTAGCGATGGGGATCCGACGGCGCCGAGCGACGCCTTGGTGAACAGCATCGTGGCCGATCGCATTACGATCAGCACGGTGATGATCGGCGGGCATGTGACGCCGGAGACGATGGAGTGGATGGCGTCGGCGGGGCGGGGGCGGTTCTACGATGTGCGTTCGCCGGGGCAGTTACCGCAGATCTTCCTGAAGGAGGCGGCGGTGATTTTGAAGTCGGCGATTTTCGAAGAGCCGTTCAAGCCGCAGGTGGTGGCTCCGAGCGAGGTGTTGCGAGGGATCGCGGCGGCGGAGTATCCGCTGTTGCAGGGCTATGTGGCGACGACGCAGAAGGGAAGGGCGGAGACGCCGCTGTTCAGCGACAAGGGGGATCCGCTGCTGGCGCACTGGCAGTTTGGCTTGGGGCGGGCGGTGGCGTTCACCTCCGATGCGCGGGCGAAGTGGGCCCAGGACTGGTTGGGTTGGGGGAAGTATCGGCAGTTTTGGTCGCAGGTGGCGAAGTGGAGTTTGCGGCGGTTGGCGGACCAGGATCTGGCGGCGGACATCTCGGTGGAGCAGGGGGAGGGGGTGTTGAGCGTGGAGGCGTTGGATGCGGCTGGGGGTTACCGGAACTTCCTGGATTTGCAGGCGGTGGTGGTGAGTCCGAAAGGGGAGAGCACGGTGGTGCGTTT
>CAZVRY010000218.1:0-11462 GCA_964629545.1 uncultured Verrucomicrobiota bacterium
AACACGGGCCCCCGGCCCCCCAACCGTCCGCGTCCCTTGGTCGGCGGGCCGACCACCGATGGTGCGTCCCCCGCCTCCTAGTGTGTCCTGCCCCCCCAAAGCCTTCCCCCCTGGTCCGTCCGCCCGCCTCACTTGACCGTGTTCACCAAGGGCGCCAAACCTTGGATTCGCACCTCTAACCGATCCCCGCTCTCGATCGGCCCCACCCCGCTCGGTGTCCCGGTAAGGATCACGTCCCCAGGCAATAGCGTCATGTTCGTCGAAATGAAGCTCACCAAATGGTAGCAATTGAAAATCAACTGGCTGGTGTTGGAGTTCTGCCGCAATTGCCCGTTCTGGAACAACTGGATCGTCAAATCGTGCGGATCCACCTTCGTCTCCGTGTAGGGCCCCAGCGGACAGAAGGTGTCAAAGGACTTGCACCGACACCACTGGCTCTCCGAATTCTGAATCGTCCGATCGCTGATATCCTGGGCCGCGGTGTAGCCGAAGATGTAGCGAGCCGCCGCCGCCGGCGTCACGTTCCGCACCCGCCGCCCAATCACAATCGCCAACTCCGCCTCGTAGTCCACCCGATGATGCGGGAAGGGAATCTCCAGTTTCGCCCCGTCCGGCACCAAGGCCGTCGTCGCCTTGAACCAAAACAACGGCTCCTTGGGCATCGGCTTGCCGGCCTCGCGCGCATGGTCGGCGTAATTGAGCCCCACGGCGACGATCTTCGACGGCACCACCGGCACCAGCGTTTTGACCCCCTTCGACGCCACCGGCTTCTTCTCGAACGACGGCGAGCCAAACACATCCCCCTGCAAACGAAAAAGTTCGCCATCCACCACTTTTGCGTAGAAGATGTCGTCGCCTTTTTGGAACCGTCCAATCGCAGCCATAAGGTGTGCGCATTCGTAACAAATGCTCCAACAGACCCGCAAGCTGAAAGTCGCCCCCACGCCCGCAGCGACCTCCGTCCTTCCACCAACCGGCATCACCACCGCCCCCCTCGCCGCAAGCCCATGGGGCCAGCCATTCAAGCTCTGGTCTCTGCTCGCCCCCCTGCTGGGCCTTCTCCTGCCCTTCCTCGCCCAGGCCGGCGGCAGCGGCCTGAATGTCCTGGTCGTGGCTAACTCCGCCAGCAGCAACTCCCTCGACCTCGCCAATTACTTCTGCCACCTGCGTGACGTCCCGCCACAGAACCTCCTGCGCATCCCCTGGACGGGGGGGCCGATTAACTGGTCCCTGGCCCAATTCACCAATACCCTGCTGAACCCGGTCCTGGACACCCTCTCCCGACGCGGCCTCGCGCAACAAGTTGACTACGTGGTCCTCTCGATGGACTTCCCCTATCGGATTAACACCCCCACGGCCCAAAACGGAACGACCTCCGCCCTCTTCTACGGCTTCAAGACCAACGACCCCGCCACCGCCGGCCAGGTCTGCCGAATCGCCCCCGACGGCTTCAGCCAGTATTATGGCTCCGAAACGCGTTTCCGCGACGGAGCCCCCACCAACACCCCAGGCTACTCCTTCCTCACCACTCTCATCACCGGCCCCTCCTTGGCCCAGGCCCAACGTTACCTCGACCAAGGCCTCGCCGGCGATGCCACCCACCCCACCAATCGGATCCTCCTGGCCAAAACCTCCGACCCCGCCCGCAATGTCCGCTTCCGCTACTTCGACAACACGGTCTTCGACGCGCGCCTCCATGGCGGCCCCCCCGTCCAGCACGTCCTCCTCGACTCGTTCGTCGGCCTCACCCACCTCGCCGGCCTCCAAACTGGGCTGGCCCGTTTCGACGCCAGCCCCAACGCGTTCCTCCCAGGCAGCCTCGCCGACAGCCTGACCTCCTTCGGCGGCCAATTGTTCGAAGCCAGCGGCCAAACCAACCTCCTCGCCTTCCTCGAAGCCGGCGCCGCCGGAAGCTACGGCACCATCGCCGAACCCTGCAATTACCTCGAAAAATTCCCCGATCCCCTCGCCTACCTCTACCAACTGCGCGGCTTCAACCTCGCCGAATCCTATTACCAAAGCCTCGTTGCCCCTTACCAGGGCATCGTCGTGGGCGACCCCCTCTCCGCCCCCTTCCGCCACCCCGCTCTCGGTCAGTGGATCGACCTCGCCCCCAACCCAACCCTGGCCGGAGTCACCAACCTCGTCCTGGAGCTGGAGGCCGCCTCGGCGGATCGTCCTATCGATCGCGTGGACCTTTTCCTCGATGGCCGCTGGCTCCAAACCCTTACGAACCTGCCCCCTCGCCCTGGCAATTCCCTCCAGGTCACGTTGAACGGGCACCCCGTCTCCTACTCCGTCCCTGACGCCGCCACCCTCCGCTCGGTGACGGCCGACCTCGCCGACCTCCTCAAAGCTCCCGACGTCCATGACTTGACCCAAATCGACGTCTACGCCTACGGCGATCGCCTCGAGTTTCAATCCCTCCCCGAGGACCGCCCTGGCGCCGAGGTCACTCTCGAGGCCACCAGCCAACCCGCCGACGCCCCCGAACTCAGCGTCTTCCTGCGCCCCGCCCTCCCGACCTTCCTCGATACCATCGCCCACGGATGGCGTTCCTTTGTCCTCCAAGGCATACCTAACCCCAACGACACCCTCGAACTCACCATCACCAAGACCAATGCCGCCACCGTCACCGTCACCGTTACCAACACCCCTCCCGCCGACTCCCTCTACGCTCTCGTCCTCACTCTCGTTCAACGCATTAATGCCAACCCCGCCCTGACGGGACCGGATGGCGTGTTCGCCCAAGACCTGGCCGGCGCCGGCGACAACGCTGTGGAGTTCAACATTTTCGCCCGCTCAGGAGGACGCGCCTCCTCCCAGATCCACGTCGCGTGGACCGTGCCCCCCTCCTTCGAAGTCCGCCCAAGCGCCTCCGCGCGCCTGGATGAACGGCCCAACGACCTTCGCCCCCGGAACCATCTCTACCTTGCGGCGGGCTCCGCCCGCCTCCATCTCGCGTTCCCCTTCGATACCACCCCCCTCCCGGATGGCCACCACGAGCTGCGTGCGGTCGCCTACGAAGGAACCGCGGTCGCCACTCAAACCCACTTCCCTGTCGCCATCGAGATCCGCAACACGGACCTCGAAGTCACCCTCGCCCAACTCGGTTCCCAGGGGCCCATCCGCATCGGAAGCCCCGCCCATCTCCACGTCAGTGCCGGCCCAGCCGACATCGCACGTATCGACCTCTTCTCGACCGGGGGCCTCCTCGCCACCTCCACCAACCAGTCCCAGTCCACCTTCACCCTCGATGGCACTGCCCTCGGCGCGGGCCGCCACCCCGTCTACGCCCTCGTCACCGACACCTCCGCCCGCCAAGTCCGGTCCCGCACCCTCCTGCTCACTTTCTACCGCCACCCCCCCCTCACCCTGACCTGGTCAGGCCCGCCCCAAAACGAACTCTCCTGGCTCGCCCAAGCGGGCTTTCATTACGAGGTTCTTTCCGCTGATTCCCCACAATCACCCTTCCAGGTCCGCGATGCCCTCTCCAGCCCAAACGGCGGCCCTCTGTCCTGGACCGACCCCGACCTCGCCACCCCCAACCCGCCCGCCGAACGGTTTTACCAGGTCCGCGGTCTACCGTGAGTATGCGCAATCAGTTCCCCCTCCTTACCATCCTCTCCCTCCTGCTCGGCCTGACCTCCGTCGGCGCGCCGATCCCCCATCCCCAATCCGCAACCCCCACCCCCGCCCTCGCTTACAACGCCGAACGTGGTGAAATCGACGCCCGCATCGACGGTTGGACTCTCCGCCAACTCCTCGACCGCATGGTCAAGGTCACCGGCTGGCGCATCTACGTCGAACCCGGCACCCAACGCCACGTCTCCAGCAGCTTCCGCAGCCTCGAAACCCGCGAAGCCCTCCGCCGACTCCTCGGCGACCTCAGCTTTGTCCTCGTTGCCCCCACCAACGCCCCCGCTCAGCTCTTCATCTACACATCCTCCCTCCAACAGGCCACCCAGCTCATCCCCGGGAACTCCACCCCCAACCCCGGCGACCACCATCCCGCCCTCCTCCCCAACGAACTCATCGTCCGCCTCAAACCGGGAGCCGGCGAGACCATCGACGACCTCGCACGCCGCCTCGGGGCCAAGATCGTCGGACGATCCGACGACCTCCAGGCCTACCGGCTCACGTTCGAGGATGGGGACGCCGCCAACGAGGCCCGCCGCGCCCTCCAAGCCGATCCCGACATCGCCGCCGTGGACGACAACTACCGCATCCACCGACCGCCCGGAATCGAGGCGATGGCCGCCCCCGGAGCCCCGGTCTTCAACCTCACCCCAACCAGCCGACCCGACGGGTCACACCTGGTGGTCGGACTGATCGATACCGCCGTCCAAACTCAGGGCACCGGGCTGAAGAACTTCCTCCTTGACCCCATCTCGCTGGCCGGCGAGGTCACCCCCCCCGCCACCGAACCCACCCACGGCACGTCCATGGCCGAAACCATCCTGCGCGGGCTCGCCGCCAGCGACCCCGACGGCTCCGTCGCCGTCCGGCTCCTGCCCGTGGACATCTACGGCCCCAACGCGTCCACCACCAGCTTCGATGTGGCCATGGGCGTCTACACGGCCATCAAGAACGGCGCCACCGTGGTCAACCTCAGCATGGGGAGCGGCGGCGACAGCGGTTTCCTCCGCGAACTCATCGCCCAGGGCGACCAGCAAGGCGTCCTGTTCATCGCCGCCGCAGGCAACCAACCCACGACCGAACCCACCTACCCGGCCGCATACCCCCAGGTGATCGCCGTGACCGCCGGCGATCGCCAAGGCAACATCGCCCCCTACGCCAACTTCGGCGACTTCGTGGACATCATCGCCCCTGGCGGCGGCGTGGTGCAGTTCGCCGGCCAAAGCTACTTCGGCGTCGGCACCTCCTTTTCCACCGCCCTGGTCTCCGGCACCGCCGCCAGCCTCGCCGCGTCCGGCAATACCCCCGTCCCCCAACTCCGCCAACGCCTTCTCCAGACCCTCGGAAAGAAAACCACCCCCTAATCCGTCCCGACGCGGTCGCGAGGAACCCGAGGGCGCCCCGGAACCTCCCAACCCACCACTTCCTATCCTCCTGGCTATCCGCGCACTCGGCCATGGCTCCCCTTCCCCTGGCCGCCCATCCTGACCCCTTTTCTCCATTGCTTTTTCCCTGGAACTGGGGACACCTTGAGCCGCATGCGCGACGAGTCTCTGAGCTTTCTCCGCACCCTGGTCAATACCCCCAGCCCCTCCGGACATGAGGTCCGCGGCCAACGCGCCTGGCTCGATTACGTCACGCCCTTCGCCGACGAAACCTGGTCCGATGCCTACGGGAATTGTGTCGCTACCCTCCACCGCGGGGGTCGCCCGCGTCTCATGTTGGCCGCGCACGCCGATGAAATCGGCCTGTCCGTCAACTACATCGACAAGGACGGCTTCCTTTACGTCCGCCGCTTGGGCGGCGTCGATCCCGCCATCACCAAGGCCCAACGCGTCCTCATCCATACCCGCTCCGGCCCCGTTAAAGGCGTCGTCGGCAACGTCGCCCCCCACCTCTCCCGCGACGACGGCGACCGCAAGCACCCCAAAATCCACGACCTCTTCATCGACATCGGGGTCTCCTCCCGCCGAGCCGCCGAGAAACTCGTCCGCATCGGCGATCCCATCACCATCGACCAGGACTTCGACCTCCTCCGTAACCACCTCGCCGTCGCCCGCGCGTTCGATAACCGAATCGGCACGTTCGCCGTGGCTGAGACCCTCCGCCTCCTCCAACCCCACCGGGGCAAACTCAAAGCCGAGGTGTGCGCCGTCTCCAATATCATGGAGGAAACCGGACTCCTCGGCGCCCGCCAAATCGCCTATTCGCTGAAGCCCGACGTCGCCCTGGTCGTCGATGTCACCCATGCCACCGACTACCCGACGGTCAGCCTGCACCAGCACGGCGATATCCGCCTCGGCCGGGGTCCCTCCATCAACCACGGCGGCTGCAACCACCCCGAAGTCGTGGCCCGCCTCGAAGCCGTCGCCAAACGGAAACGCATCCCCCTCCAGCACGAGACCGTCTCCTCCACCAGCGGCACCGACACCGACGTGATCTTCTGGACCCGCGGCGGTATCCCCAGCGGCCTCATCAGCCTGCCCAACCGCTACATGCACTCCCCCGTCGAGGTCGTCCACCTCCATGACCTCGCCCTCATCCCCGAGCTCATGGCCGCTTTCGCCTTGTCCCTCAAGGCCGACGAAGCCTTCAAAGTGAAAATCTGACTATGCAATGCCCCGCTTGCGACAAAGTCCTCACCGAAATGCACTACGGCCACATCCTGGTCGACGTCTGCGATCATGGCTGCGGCGGCACCTGGTTCGATGCCTTCGAACTCAATAAGGTCGATGAACCCCACGAACTCCCAGGCTCCCCAGCCCCCCACGTCGCCAGCAATAAGAAGTTCACCTTCGACGCCCCCGCCAAACGGTTCTGCCCCCGCTGCTCCCAACAACCTATGCGGCGACGCTTCTTCAGCCCCAAACGACGCGTCGAAATCGACGAATGCCCCCAATGCGGCGGCATCTGGCTCGACGCCGGCGAACTCGAACGGATCCGCGCCGAACTCGGCCGCGCCGCCGGAGGCGGCGCCCTCTCCTCCGGCGAACTCACCAAGCTCACCTACCAATACCTCAAGGAACTCCGCGGCGACGACCCCGTCTGACCCGCCTTGAGCAACGCCCAACCCCCTTGTGAACGGCACCTCGGCCGGCGGTTGCGAACTCCGCGGCGGGACCCCCGACGACCTCCAACACGCCCAAGAGTGGTCCTCCCTCCCCCCCATGAGGTCCGCCTCGCCCAAGTGCCGAAATCGCCCATGAGCCGCCCCTAGCTAGCCCCCACTGACGCGCTTTGCCACCCCCACCGCCCAGCGCCTTCCCCGAAAGCCTCGCCGGCCTCATCGAACGCGTCACCTTCTTCAACGAGGAAACCGGCTTCGCGATCCTCAAAGCCAAAGTCAAAGGCCACCGCGATCCCGTCACCATCCTTGGCTCCCTCCCCTCCGCCAACCCCGGCGAGTGGATCACCGCCCAAGGCCGCTGGGTCCAAGACCGCGAATTCGGCCTCCAGTTCCGGGCCGAACTCCTCGCCTGCTCCGCCCCCACCAGCCGCGAAGGAATCGAAAAATACCTCGGCAGCGGCCTCGTCAAGGGCATCGGCCCCGTCTACGCCCGCAAACTTGTCGCCCACTTCGGCGAACGCATCTTCGAGATCATCGAGACCGAATCCGCCCGCCTCGAGGAACTCGACGGCATCGGGCCCAAACGTCGGCGACAAATCAAAGACGCCTGGGCCGCACAAAAGACCATCCGCCAAATCATGGTCTTCCTCCATAGCCACGGCGTCTCCACCAGCCGCGCCGTCCGGATCTACAAAACCTACGGCGACACCGCCATCGACCAGGTCCAAGCCGACCCCTACCGCCTCGCCAAGGACATCCATGGCATCGGATTCAAGACCGCCGACCACATCGCTCAAAAAGTCGGCATCCCCCGGGACTCCCTCCTCCGCGCTGCCGCCGGCCTCAACCACGTCCTGCTCGAAGCCACCAGCGAGGGACATTGCGCCCTCCCCCGCCCCCAACTCGAGAAAACCGCCACCCAACTGCTCCAGATCCACCCCGCCACCGTCACCCACGCCCTCGACCGCACCCTCGCCGCCCAAGACCTCGTCCAGGAAACCATCGACGACCAGGCCCTCATCTTCCTCCCCCACCTCCGCCGCGCCGAAGAAACCATCGCCGCCCGCATCCAACTCCTCGCCCGCAGCCCCGTCACGTTCCCCTCGGTCGACGTGGACCGGGCAGTCGCCTGGTGCGAAAAGAAGACCGGCAAGACCCTGGCGCCCAGCCAACAACACGCCCTCCGCCTCGCCCTCTCCAGCCGCGTCCTCATCATCACCGGGGGGCCGGGCGTCGGCAAAACCACCCTGGTCAACGCCATCCTCCTCATCCTCCGCGCCAAGAAGGTCCAATGCCTCCTCTGTGCCCCCACCGGACGCGCCGCCAAACGACTCTCCGAAACCACCGGCGTGGCTGCCCAAACCATCCACCGCCTGCTCGAAGTACAACCCGCCACCGGCACCTTCGCCCGCCGGGAATCCAACCCCCTCGATGCCGATCTCCTGGTCGTGGACGAATCCTCCATGGTCGACATCGTCCTCCTCGCTCACCTCCTCCGCGCCCTGCCCCCGCACGCCAGCCTCCTGCTGGTCGGCGATATCGACCAACTCCCCTCCGTCGGCCCCGGCATGGCCTTGCGCCACCTCATCGAAAGCCAAGTCGTCCCCGTCGTCCGCCTCACCGAAGTCTTCCGCCAAGCCGCCCACAGCCGCATCATTACCAACGCCCACCGCATCAACCAGGGCCAGCCTCCCGAATCCCCCGATCCTCACGCCCTCTCCGACTTCTACTGCCTCCACCGCCCAGAACCCGAACGCCTCCTCGCCTCCCTCCTCGACCTCGTCCGCCACCGCATCCCCGCCCGCTTCCGGCTCGACCCCCTCCGCGATATCCAAATCCTCTGCCCCATGAATCGAGGCGCCCTCGGCACCCGGGAACTCAACGCCCGCCTCCAAGCCGAACTCAACCCGCCGCGCCCGGACGAACCCCAGGTCGAGAAGTTCGGATGGCAGTTCCGCCCTCGCGACAAAGTCATCCAAACCGAGAACGACTACGACAAGGACGTGTTCAACGGCGACATTGGCCAGATCGTCCGCATCGACCCCGAGGAACGCGAAGTCACCATCCGCTTCGATCAACGCGAGGTCGCCTATGAATACGGCGAACTCGACGAGATCGCCCTCGCCTACGCCATCACCGTCCACAAATCCCAAGGCTCCGAGTTCCCTGCCGTGGTCATGCCTCTGGCCATGCAGCACTTCCTCCTCCTCCAGCGCAACCTCATCTACACCGGGGTCACCCGCGGCAAACGATTGGTCGTCCTCCTCGCCCAACCCCAGGCCCTCGCCCTCGCCCTCCGCAACCACCACACCGCCCAACGCTACTCCGGCCTCCTCGCCCGCCTCCGCCGCTCCCCCGCCTCCACTCCCCCACCCGGGTTCGAGGCGACTCAATAAACCCGCCGCAAATGAGACGGCAAAATGTTCAGCTCCGACCGGTACTTCGCCACCGTGCGACGAGCGATCACAATGCTCTTCTCGGCCAGCAACTTCACAATCTCCTCGTCCGACAACGGCTTCGACGTGTCCTCCCGCTTGATCATCTCGTTGATCATGTCCTTCACGGTCGTGTTGGAGACGTTGGCCCCGTTAGCCGTTTGCAGGCCTGAAGTGAAGAAATACTTCATCTCGAACACACCCTGCGGGGTCTCCATATACTTGCCCGAAACCGCGCGACTCACCGTGGTCTCATGCACCCCCACCGCCTCCGCCACCTGCACCATCGTCATGGGCCTGAGATGCGAGACCCCGTTCTCCATGAACTCCCGCTGCCGCTTCACAATCTCGTTGGCAATGTTCAAGATCGTCTGCTGACGCTGATGCAGGCTCTTGATGAGAAACTTCCCCGCCCGAATCTTGTCCCGGATATACTCGCGAACCTCGTGGCTGCAATCGGCCTGCGCCATCAGATCCTTATACGTGTTGCTGATGCGCAGGTGCGGCACCTGGTCGTTGTTCGTGTGCACCGTAAACTCATCCCCCGCCTTCTGGACGAACACCTCCGGGACCACGTAGTGATTCCGGTCGGTCAAAAAGCTGCGCCCAGGCCGCGGCTCCAAATGGCCAATCCGCTCCGCCGCCTCCTGCACCGCCTCCACCGTCAAGTCCATCGCCCGCGCAATCTCCGGAAGCCGCCGGCGGCCCAGGGCTTCCATGTGCTGGTCCACGATCCGATAGTCGATCGTGTGCTTGCGCCCCGCCCGCTCCATCTGCAACAACAAACACTCGCGCAAATCCCGCGCGGCCACCCCCGGCGGATGAAACGACTGGATCACCGCCAACACCGCCTGGATGCGCTCCCCCGCGATGTTGGTCGCAAACGCCAACTCGTCCACACTCGAGCGCAGGTAGCCGTAATCGTCAATGTTGCCGATGATCATCTCCGCAATCGGCCGGTCCTCCTCCGTCAACTCCGACAGCCGCACCTGCTCCAGCAGGGTCTCCTGCAGCGAGGAATCCGCCACCAGCGAGTCGAACATGAACTGGCGCTTCTCTTCGTCGTCCTCCCGGCTGCGCAACGGAAGGTTGGTCTGCGAGAACACCTCGCGCCATTCCTGGTCCATCTGCGCCAGTCGCTCGAACTCCGCCTGCAGATCATCCACCGGCTCCTTGCTGGGCTTCTCCGTGGCCGGGTCGAACTTCACATCCGCCGGCGGTTCCTGCGGATCGAGCTGCGCCGCCGCTTCTCCATCGTCCCGAATGCGCTTCTCCTCCGTAACCTGCTCGGTCACCGGCAACTCCTCCAGAATGGGATTCTGCTGGAGTTCCTGTTCCACCAGCGCCTTCAACTCCAGCATCGGAGCCTGGAGCAACTGAAGGGATTGCTGCAACTGCGGTGCCAGCACCTGCTGCAGCGCCATCCGTTGTGACAAATGCATGCCTTGCGCCATTGGAATCAAGATGGGGGGCACGCAGGCAAACCACAAGCAAGAAGTAGGCCCGCCGCGTGACATTTGGATTGCACCCCCGCCCCGACCCCCTACCGTCAGCCCGTGGCCGTCCACTTCACCATCCTCGGCAGCGGCTCCGGAGGCAATTGCGCCTACCTCGAAACCCCGCAAACCCGCCTCCTCATCGATGCCGGCTTCAGCGCCCGCCAAATCCGCCAACGCCTCGCCAGCATCGGCCGCACCCCGGAAACCCTCCACGGCATCCTCCTCACCCACGAACACGGCGACCACGTCTGCGGCCTCGGCGTCCTCGGCGCGCAACTTCAAATCCCGCTCTACTGCAACCGCCTCACCCACGAAGCCGTCGAGGCCCTCCACGAAACCCGCCTCCCAGCCCGCCTCTTCGTCACCGGGGCCTCCTTCGAAATCAACGACGTCCTGGTCGATACCTTCTCCATCCCCCACGACGCCCAGGACCCCGTCGGATTCCTCCTCCGCACGCCGGGCGGCAACATCGGCTTCCTCACCGACCTCGGCCACGCCACCAACCTCGTCATCCAACGCGTCCGGCCCGCCCACGCGCTCGTCCTGGAAACCAATCACGACCTCAAGCTCCTCCAGGACGACCGCAAACGCCCCTGGAGCGTCAAACAACGCATCCTCAGCCGGCACGGCCACCTCTGCAACGAAGCCGCCGCCGAGGCCGCCGAGCGAATCGTCAGCCCGAACCTCCAGCGCCTCTACCTCGGTCACCTCAGCCGCGACTGCAACCGCCCCGAACTCGCCCACCGCGTCGTCAGCGAACGCCTCCACCGCGTCGGCGCCACCCACGTCGCCGTCGAATCCACCTCCCAGGAACACCCCTCC
>CAZVRY010000219.1:0-11409 GCA_964629545.1 uncultured Verrucomicrobiota bacterium
GGGAGGGGCGGGTGGCGGCGTGGATGCGGACGTGGCCGGCCTCGGTGAATTTGAGGGCGTTGCCGACGACGTTGAAGAGGATTTGGCGGAGGCGGATTTCGTCGAGGAGGAGGGTGGGGGGGAGGGTGGGGTCGAGGTCGAGGAGGAGGGCGACGCCGCGTTCGGCGGCTTTTTGGGAGAAGATTTGTTGGATTTCGCGGATGACGTGGGGGAGGGCGACGGGTTCGCGTTGTATTTCGAGGCGGCCGGCTTCGATTTTGGAGAGGTCGAGGATATCGTTGATGAGGGTGAGGAGGGTGCGGCCGCTGGCGGAGATGGCGTTGAGGGATTGGCGTTGGTGGGGGTCGGTGAGTTGGCGGTCGAGGAGGTCGGCGAAGCCGAGGATGGCGTTGAGGGGGGTGCGGATTTCGTGGGACATGTTGGCGAGGAACTCGCTTTTGGCGCGGTTGGCGGCTTGGGCGGCCTCGTTCGCCTGGCGGAGTTCGGCCTCGGCGCGTTTGCGTTCGGTGACGTCGGTGGCGTAGAAGTTGGCGTAGCCGGCCTCGGGCACGGCGATGGCGACGACCGCGAAGGTCCGTTCGCCGACGGTTCGTTCGAGTTCGAGTTTTTCGTTGGAGGCGAAGACGGACTCGAGGAGGTGGGGCCAATCGCCGTCGAGGATATCGCCGTGGCCGAGGCCGGAGTCTTCGAGGAGGGCGTGGCCGGGGCCGTTGACGTAGAGGACGCGGCCGTCGCGGGCGAGGCGGATGACGGGGCCTGGGCTTTCGGCGGGGATGCGGGCGAGGACGGCGTTTTCCTCGAGGGTACGTTGGAGGCTTTGGTGGGCGGCGAGGACCTTATTTTTGAGGTCGGCGGTGGTGCGGGCGGCGGCGAGGGCGTAGGCGCAGGTGCCGAGGAGGCTGGAGAGGAGGTTGAAGGTGATTTCCTGGCGGTTGACGCGTTCCTGGTGGAGGAGGCCGCAGAACATGCCGATGACTTGGGAGGCGGTGGCGAGGGCGTGGAGGACGAGTCGGGTGGGGGGGGTGGCATCGGGGCCGGTGGAGAATACTGGGGTTCCTTGGCGGAGGGCCCAGGCGAACTTGCCGGATTCGATTTCGCGTTCGACGAGTCCTTTCAGGCGGTCGCGTTCCCAGTTGGGTTCGGTGTCGGCGAGTTCGAAGTCGAAGGAGGAAGGGTCGACGAGGAAGAAGCCGCTGGCTTGGAAGAGGTTGAGGCCGGCGACGTATTGGTGGGTGACGCGGAGGATATCGGCGACCTGGTCATTTTCGCGGATATCGCGTTGGAACTGCTGGAGGGCGGCGAAGAGGGCGGCGAGGTCGCGTCCGTGGGCTTCGTCGCCGTGGAGTCGACCCATCCCGAAGCGGAGGAAGTCTGGGTAGATGGAGTTAGCGGGGGCTGCGTTCATGCGCAGAGGGTGGCGGCGGACCCGAGGAAGGCGCGTTCGACCTCATGGAGTTGTTGGTCAGTGGTGTCGACGGCGGGTTCGAGGGCTTCGAGGGGGAGGCCGAGGCGTTCCCAGGCGGCGGGTTGAGGGGGGGGGATGTAGCGTTCGCCGGATCCACCGAGTTGCATGGCATTGACGAGGTAATCGGCGAGGTGGACGAGGGTGGCTTCGAGTTGGAAGGGCCCGGCTTGGAGGGGTTGGTGGTGGTAGCGGACGGTATGGACGAGGTTGGGGGGAAAGCTCCAGGCCTTGACCAGGGCGGCGCCGATCTCGGCGTGGTCGAAGCCCAGGACCTCGCGTTCGGCGGACCGGAGGAGCATGGGGTGCTGGGCCTGGGCGATGAAGATATCGCGGGCGCGGCCGGGGGCTTGCTGGTAGATGACGAGGCGGCCGACGTCGTGGAGGAGGCCGGCGACGAGGTAGCGTTCGGGTTTGGGGACGCGGCGGGCGAGGGCGAGGACGCGGGCGGCGATCCCGCAGGCCAGGCTGTGTCGCCAGAAGGACTGCATGTTGACCAGGTCGGGCGAGATGCCATCGAACATTTCGACGACGGCGGACACGGCGATGAGGTCTTGGACTTGTTGGATGCCGATGAGGTTGATGGTTTCGGCGACGGTTTCGATGCGGGTGGGGAAGCCGAAGAAGGAGCTATTGCCGAGGCGGAGGAGGCGGGCGGTGAGATCGGGGTCCTTTTCGATGACATCGCCGACATCGGTCAGGTTGCTCTGGGGATCGGCCAGCACCTCCTCGATTTCGCTGAGGACGCTGGCGCAGGAGCCCAGGCTGGGGATGCCCTCGATGAGGGATTCAATCGGGTTGGACATGGCGGGGGAGGGCGCGTCGGGCTTGGCGCGTCAAGATGAGCCGATAGACGGCCTGCTGCAGGGGTTGCTCGGGATCGAACTTCCAGAAGAGGGCGCGTAGGCTTTCCTCGAGGCGGGTGAGGACTTCGGGGGAGATGCGACGGAGGGGATCGGAGACCTCCTCGGCGCCGTCGGTGGCCTGGACGGTGACTTCGGCGATGCCCCAACTGCGGAGCACCTTGAGGTGCCGGGCGGTGATTTCGGTCTCGGCGGGAAAGAGGAGCATATCGTCGAGGTTGCGCACATCGGCGGCGACGATCATGCCTTCCCGCAGGTCGTCCAGTTTCACTTTGGGCATGGTAGGGGCGGGCGCCAGCACCGCGTGGGAGAGGGGCCTGGGCACGCTGCAGGGGGGTTATCGGCGGGGCGGGCGGGTGGCTTTAGGGTGGGGAAGGAGGAGGAGGGGAGGGTGTAACGATCGTGGGGTGAGAAGGTTAGGGTGGCTGGTGGGGGGTATGGGAGGAAACTAATTTGCGTTATTGTCGGAGTTCATCATGTGTGCTATACGTCGCTAACCAACCTATGAGAACCGAACTCGTTTCCCGCCGCCGTTTCGTGCAGTGGTCCATTGCCGTCGTCGTGTCCTGTTTCGCCCTGGGGGTGGGGCGTGCCAATCCCCCGGAGGGGATTTTGGACGAGACGCATGCGAGCGTGCGGGCGGTGATGGCGATTCAGGGGGAGGTGACGCCGGACTTGATGAAGTTGGAGGGGATTCTGGGGACGGCGGTGGGGTTGAGTGAGCAGGATGAGGTGGCGTTAGTGGTGTATTTGGATCGCGATCATCCGAGCATCAACGAGTTGAAGCAGGCGTTTCCGCCCCAACTGCGTGGGACGGCGGTGCAGTTGCATCTGACGGACAAGTTCCGGGCCTTGGCGGGGCGGCCGGGCGGGGGTGGAGGTGGAGGCGGGGGGACGACGGCGGATCCGAGGGCCAAGCAGACGCCGCCGATCCAGTTGGGGACATCCGGGGGATGGCGGTATGACTTGGCGAACGGGTATTGCTGTGCGGGGACGTTGGGTTCGTTGATCCAGGTGAACGAGGTGCAGTACATTCTGAGCAATTACCATGTGTTGGAGGCGGACATTGTAGCTGGGGGCAACAGTCGCGTTGCGACGGAGGGGGATCCGGTGACGCAGCCGGGGTTGATCGATGTGGGCTGCAATGCCGCGAATGCCCAGAACGTGGCGACGCTGATGACGTTGAGTGCCTTGCCGGACAACAACGTGGACTGTGCGGTCGCGCAGGTATTAAGTGGGATGGTGCGGACGGATGGGGCGATTTTGGGGATTGGGACCATTTCTGCGCAGACCGCAGGGGCGGCCGTGAATCAAGCGGTGAAGAAGACGGGGCGGACCTCTGGATTAACGCGCAGCAAGGTCAGCGCGTTAAACGCGACGATCAGCGTGGCCTACGACAACGAATGTGCTGGCGGTGCGGCGTTCACGAAGACATTCACTGGGCAGATTGTGATTGCGAACAAGGGGACAAAATTCTTGCAGGGGGGTGATTCGGGGTCGTTGATGGTGGAGGATGTGAGCAGCAACGCCCGGGCCGTGGGGCTTCTGTATGCGGGGAGCAGCACGAGCGCGATTGCGAATCCGATCGGCGAGGTGTTGAACTTTGTGGGGTCGAAGCTGGGCGGCACGGCCACGATGGTTGGCAATTGATTGGGTTCCTCGGGTTGCAACGCCCACCTGCTCTGCGGCAGGTGGGCGTCGGCTCTTGGGGGATGGCAGCAATTCTCATTTTGAGAATTGGACCGCGCCTCGCCCGGCCTCTGGCCACCCTCTCCCCGCGCTTTCTACAGCAAAAGGCAGCCGAGGCGCGGGGAGAGGGGAGGGGGGAACTCGTGGTTTCAAAATGAGAACCGCTGGGGGTGGGATTGGAGGTTGAAATGGGGGCGGTCATTTCATAGGTTCACGCGCGTTCCGAGCGGCGGGAGTGAAGATGGGAAGTCATTGAACGAATTGCCTATGAAACAGAATTCCGGGTGGCAGGCGGGCGAAGTGGGGCAGGCGGGGTGGCGGGGGCGATGGTGGGGCGTTGCCGCTGGGGGCTGGGGCAGGGTGGGGCTGGGGGTGGGGTTGGCGGCGGGTGTGCTGTTGAGCGGGTTGGGGACCGGGTGCAGCGAGGGTCCGTCGGACGGCGGGGGGGAGGCGGCGGGAGGGGAGGAGGTCATTCGGATTGGGGAGTTTGCGTCGTTGACGGGGAAGGAGGCGACGTTTGGGCAGATGTCGCATCATGGGACGGAGTTGGCGGTGGAGGAGGTGAACGGGGCTGGGGGGGTATTGGGGCGGAAGCTGAGGCTTTTTACGGAGGACAACCAGTCGAAGCCGGGGGAGTCGGCGACGGTGGTGCGGAAGTTGATTTCGGGGGACAAGGTGGTGGCGATGTTAGGGGAGGTGGCGTCGGGGCGGTCGTTGGAGGCGGCGCCGATTTGCCAGGCGGCGCGGGTGCCGCAGATTTCGCCTTCGTCGACGAATCCGAAGGTGACGGAGATGGGGGATTACATTTTCCGGGTTTGTTTCATCGATCCGTTTCAGGGGACGGTGATGGCGCGGTTTGCGCGGGGCACGTTGAAGGCGAAGGTGGTGGCGGTGTTTTCGGATGCGGCGACGCCGTATAGTCAGGGGTTGGCGGCGGCCTTCAAGGAGCGTTACGTGGCGGAGGGGGGGACGATTGTGTTGGATCAGAAGTACAACGGTGGGGACAAGGACTTCAAGGCGCAGTTAACGGCGATCAAGGGGGCGAATCCGGAGGCGATTTTTGTGCCGGGGTATTACACGGAGGCGGGTTTGATCGCGCAGCAGGCGCGGCAGCTTGGGATTACGGTGCCGTTGTTTGGGGGGGATGGGTGGGAGTCGGTGAAGCTGATTGAGATTGGGGGCCAGGCGATCGAGGGTTGTTATTTCTCGACGCATTTCTCGCCGGAGGCGAAGAGTCCGCAGGTGGAGCGTTTTGTGGCGCGGTTTAAGGAGAAGTATGGGGAGGATCCCGACGCGATGGGGGCGTTGGGCTATGACTCGGCCATGTTGCTGGTGGACGCCATCAAGCGTGCAGGGTCGACGGAGGGGCCCAAGGTGAGGGATGCGCTGGCGGCGACGAAGGATTTCCAGGGCATTACGGGCACGATCACGTTGGATCCGAATCGCAATGCGTCGAAGTCGGCGGTGATCCTGGTGGTGCGGGACGGGCAATTCCGGTTCTTGGAGACGATCCAGCCTTGAGCGGGGCTGGGCGGGGGACGATGCGCAGGTTGGCCGAACTGATCCCGGCGGGGGAAGCGGTGACGGCGGACCGCTTGCTAGGGTGTTTTCTGGAGTATGTGGCGGGGCGGCGGCTGACGCTGTATCCGGCGCAGGAGGAGGCGGTTTTGGAGTTGTTCGAGGAGAAGAACGTGATCTTGAACACCCCGACCGGTTCCGGGAAGTCTCTGGTGGCGGCGGCGCTGCATTTCGACTCGCTGGCCCGTGGGCGGCGGTCGGTGTACACGTGTCCGATCAAGGCGTTGGTGAACGAGAAGTGGCGGGACTGGTGTCGCGAGTTTGGGCCGGAGAACGTGGGGTTGGCGACGGGGGATGCGACGGTGAATCGGGAGGCGCCGATCTTGTGTTGCACGGCGGAGATTTTGGCGAACATGGCGTTGCGGGAGGGGGAGCGGGCGCGGGTGGACGACGTGGTGATGGACGAGTTTCACTGGTATGCGGATCGGGATCGCGGGGTGGCTTGGCAGGTGCCGCTGTTGACGTTGCGGCAGGCGCGGTTCCTGTTGCTTTCGGCGACGCTGGGGGAGACGGAGTTTTTCGAGGGGGCGTTGAGCGGGTTGACGGGGCGGACGACGGTGACCGTGCGGTCGACGGAGCGGCCGGTGCCGTTGGAGTATGCTTATGCGGAGGTAGCGCTGGCGCAGACGTTGGAGCGATTGGTGGGCGAGGGGCGGGCGCCGGTGTATGTGGTGCATTTCACGCAGGCGGAGGCGGCCCAGAGCGCGCAGGATTTTACGAGTTTGGCGGTGTGTTCGCGGGCGGAGAAGGAGCGGGTGGCCCGCGAGTTGGAGGGGTTCCGATTTAGCTCGCCGTATGGGCCGGAGATACGGAAGTGGCTGCGGCAGGGGATTGGGATCCACCATGCGGGGCTGCTCCCGAAGTATCGGGTGTTGGTGGAGCAATTGGCGCAGAAGGGGTTGTTGAAGATCATTTGCGGGACCGACACGTTGGGGGTGGGGGTGAACGTGCCGATTCGGACGGTGGTGTTCACGCGCCTGTGCAAGTTTGACGGGGAGAAGACCGCAATTTTGAGCGCGCGAGATTTTCATCAGATCAGCGGGCGGGCGGGGCGGAAGGGGTTTGACGACAAGGGGTGGGTGGTGGTGCAGGCGCCGGAGCACACGATCGAGAATTTGAAGCTGGAGGGGAAGGCGGCGCGGGAGGGCAAGAAGTTCGTGAAGCGCCGACCGCCGGAGCACAATTTTGTGAATTGGGATGTGAAGACGTTTCAGCGCCTGATGGGGGCGTCGCCCGAGCGGCTGGTGTCGCGGTTCAAGGTGTCGCACGGGATGTTGTTGAACGTGTTGAGTCGGGAGGGGGACGGGTGTCGGGCGATGCAGCGCCTGGTGCGGGACTGTCATGACACGCCGCGGCAGAAGCGGGAGCATGCGAAGCGGGGTTGGCAGTTGTTTCGCTCGTTGGTGGATCGGAGGATCATCGAGTTCGAGTCGGGTGTCGGGGGAGGGCAGCGTGGGGGCAGCACGTTGCGGGTGAACGTGGAGTTGCAGGACGATTTCTCGATGGACCAGGCGCTCTCGCTCTATTTGTTGGAGACGATTCCCTTGGTGGATCCGGCTCAACCGGACTATGCGCTGGTCGTGTTATCGTTGGTGGAGGCGATTCTGGAGGATCCGGAGGTCATCCTGCGGAGGCAGTTGGATCGGTTGAAGGGGCAGGCGGTGGCGCAGATGAAGTTGGACGGGTTGGACTACGAGCAGCGGATGGCGGAGTTGGAGAAGTTGGAGCATCCCAAGCCGAACCGCGATTTCATCTATGCCACCTTCAATGCGTTTGCGGACAAGCATCCGTGGGTGGGGCAGGAGAACATACGTCCGAAGAGCATTGCGCGGGAGATGTTCGAGAGTTTCCGTTCGTTTGCCGACTATGTGCGGGACTATGAGTTGCAGCGGAGCGAGGGTTTGCTGTTGCGGCACTTGAATTCGGTTTACAAGGTGCTGGCGCAGACCGTGCCGGAGGCGGCCAAGGACGACACGCTGCGGGAGATGGAGCTTTACCTGGGGACGATGCTGCGACAGGTCGACTCCAGTTTGCTGGAGGAATGGGAGAAGATGCGGGATCCGGAGTATGGGGCGCGGGTGGCGGCGGAGCGGGAGGCCGGGGCCGGGATGGAGTTGCGTCCGCCCGGGGCCGGGGCGGCGGCGGAGGATGTCACGCGGGACGTGAAGGGATTTACGGGGGCGATTCGGCAGAAGGTGTTCAGGTTCTTGCGTTCGTGGTCGATTCGGGACTTTGAGGCGGCGATCGAGGTGTTAGAGGGGGGGACGCGTGGGGGTGATGGCGAGGGTGGCGCGGAGCAGGCGGTCGCCGCCGAGGCTGGGGGCGAGGAACGCTGGACGGTGGAGCGGTTGCGGCGGGGGTTGGAAGAGTACGGGGTGGAGCACGAGAGGTTGTGCCTGGATCCGGAGGCGAGGAATGTCCGTCACACGTATGTGAAGGTGTCTGAGGACAGGCGAACGTGGGGGGTGGAGCAGGTGTTGGTGGATCCTGCGGGGCACAACGATTGGGTGGCGGTGTTCGTGGTGGAGGTGGAGGCTTCGCGGCGGTCGGGGGAGCCTAGTTTGGCGCTGAAGCGTCTGGGCGCGGTGGGTCGGGCGTGAGGGTATCGTGGGCAGAACGCCCCGAACCGGACGTTCGCGGATTGAACCCCTGACGCTGAGGCGGGGATTGGGATGGGGATTCGGAGAGCGAGCGAGGTCTCCGGCTTCCCGGGTCAGTGGGAGAGCCAGGTATCGGGGAGGAGTTCTGGCAGGAAGCGAGCCTGAGTGGGGGCGGGATCGCCGTGGTCGTAGGCGAGGCAAGCCGGTCCTGGGGAATCGACGTGGTAGATGTAGATGGCGCGGGCATGGCGTTCGGAGCAGTCCAGGATGTCCATCAGGAGGAGAAGGAGATCCTGTTCAGGCGCGGACTGTTCGACGTCGGGCGGCATGGCCAAGGGGATATCGGTTGACGGGCGAGGCCGGTTCACCACGTTTTTCGGCCCGTTTACCCCTGGAGGATAGAGGTGATGGATTAGGCGGCGCAAGCTCTGCGCTCGAGAACTTCAGTTGTGCTTGTGCGAAACACCAACGTCCATTACGCGTCATCGCCAGGCGGGGCTCGGCCTCGAGGGCGTCCTGGTTGTCGGCCTGTTCGCCGGGGCGCCCGCGCTCGGGGTTCGGCGATCTTGGTGGTGTTGGTGGCGGTCCTGGTGGTGGGGGTGTTCCTGGGCTTCTGGTTTTTGCGCCGTTCGGCGACCCCTGGGGTGCGGGCGGCGGACGGTCGGCCGGCCCCGACGGGGACACCGCCGGCGGCGGTGGCGGGGCCGATTCCTGCGATTGAGGCTGGGGCGGAGGATCGGTTCGAGGATCAGGCGGGGCGGTGCGGGATTGGGTTCACGCATCAGCATTGCGACGCCAAGATCGCGAATATTCTGCAATCGAATGGGAGTGGGGCGGCGTGGTTGGATTACGATGGGGACGGTTGGCTGGACTTGTATTTGGTGAACAGCGGGCCGTTGGCGGGAGTGACGCACGAGCCGGCGGGGACGGTTCGGCAGCCGAGTCGGCTGTATCGGAACCTGGGAGACGGGACCTTCGAGGATGTGACGGTGAAGGCGGGGGTGGGAGGGGAGGGTTACGGGGTGGCGGTGGCGGCGGCCGATTACGACAACGACGGGGACACGGATTTGTATGTGGTGAACGTAGGGCGTTCGTTGTTGTTCCGGAATCGCGGGGACGGGACGTTCGAGGAGGTTGGGGAGGCGGCTGGGGTGACGAACCGGGGGGGGACGGGGTTGGGGGCGGTGTATTTGGACGCGGATGGGGACGGGTGGCTGGACTTGTTTGTTGTGAATTACCTGACCTTCGATCCCGCCTACCGGCTGTATTTTAATCCGGACGCGTATCCCGGTCCGCTCTCGTATAAGGGCGAGGAGAACGTGCTTTATCGGAACCGTGGGGACGGGACGTTCGAGGATGTGAGCGAGGCTGCGGGGGTGCGGATTCCGGGGCATCGGGGGATGTCGGCGACGGCGTTCGATTACGATGGGGATGGGGACACGGACATTTACGTATCGAACGATGCGACGGCGAATTTGCTGTTGCAGAACGATGGGAAGGGGCGGTTCAAGGAGGTGGCGGCGATGGTGGGGGTGGCGTTCAATGCGATGGGGGAGGCGGCGGGTTCGATGGCGGCGGCGGTGGGGGATTGCAACATGGATGGGCATTTGGACATTTTGGTGACGCGGTTGGGGTATGGGTCGCTTTACGTGGGGTCGGCGCAGGGGATTTTCGAGGATCGGTTGATGGCGTCGGGGGTGGGGGCGTTGACGGCGCAGTTTGTGGGGTGGGGCGGGGTGTTTTTGGATTACGACAACGACACGGATTTGGACATTTTCATTGCGAATGGCGATGCGCATTACCTGGTGGGGTGGCAGAGCCTGTTGTTGGAGAACCGGGGGGACGGGGCGTATGTGGATGCGGCGGAGCAGGGCGGGGCGTATTTCCGGACAAAGATCAATGCACGGGGCAGTGTGCCGGGAGACTACAACAACGATGGGGCGGTGGACTTGCTGGTCACGACCTTGGGGGGCCGGGCCATCCTGCTCAAGAACCGGGGGCCGGTGGGCCAGTGGTTGAAGGTGGACCTGGAGGGAACGCGTGGGAATCGGGACGGGTTTGGGGCGGTGGTGACGGTAACGGCCGGGGGGCGTTCGCTGCGGATGGAGGCGCGGTGTCCGGTGGGATTTTTATCGCAGGGGGATCGTCGGTTGCATTTCGGGTTGGGGACGGCGGCGAAGGCGGAGCGGGTCGAGGTGCGGTGGCCGGGGGGGCGGCAGCAGGTGTTGACGGAGGTGGCGGCCGGGCAGGTGTTGCGGGTGAAGGAGCCGGTGGGGCCGTGATGGGTATGCGTGCTTCGTCGAGGATGTGGGTGGCGGCCGGCTGGGCGGGGGTGTTGGCGATGGGCCCGACGGGCTGCGAGCAACCGGTGCCTGCGGGATCGCTGGTGGTGACCCAGCGGCCCGTGTCGGTGGCGGACGCGGTGTCGGTGGGGGGGATGGCGGTGGCGCCGACCGTTCTCGATGAGCGGTATCCGCCCGGGAGCCGGGTGGTGTTGGTCCGTTCGCCCTGGCGGTCTGGGGAGGTGCGGGTGCTATCGCGGGGTTTATGGGCGGCTGGGGGGCCGGTGGTGGCGACGGATGGGCGTCAGGTGGTGTTTGTCGGGAAGGCGACGGCGCGGTCGGCGTGGCAGGTGTATGAAGCGAACCTGGGTGGAGGGGTGCCGAGGATGGTGACCAGTGTGGAGGGGGGAGCGATGGATCCGGCCTTCCTGAAGGGGCGCGGCTTGGTGTTTGCGTCGCCGGTTCCGGCACCGGGGGCGGGGGGAGAGGGGAGCGGGCGGCCGCAGTTGCGGGTGAAGTGGCCCCACGAGGTTGGGGCGGGGCAGTTGACCTTTGCGCCGGGGGGCGCGGCGGATGCGACGGTGTTGCCTGACGGTCGGATTTTGTTTGTGGCGGCTCGGGCTGGGACGGTGGCAGGGCAGTCGGCGGGGAGGGGTTTGTTTACGATCAACATGGATGGGACGGAGGTAGCGGGGTTTGCGTGTCAACATGATGATGGGCCTGGCTGGGTGGGGCGACCGCGGGTGTTGGGCGACGGTCGGGTGGGATTCGTGGCGTCATCGGATGGGCGGTTGGGAACGGCGGAGGCGGTGGCATTGGCGCGGCCGATGCGCAGTCGCGCGGCGATGGCGGGGTTGCCGGCGGGGCGGGTGACGTCGGTGGAACCGGACGAGGCTGGGGCGGTGTTGGTGTGCGTTGGGCGTGGTGAGGGGAGG
>CAZVRY010000220.1:0-11363 GCA_964629545.1 uncultured Verrucomicrobiota bacterium
CCCCCCCCCCCCCCCCCCCCCCCCCCCCCCCCCCCCCCCCCCCCCCCCCCGGCCGGAGGCGGTGGCTGTTTGGGGGCGACGGTTACAGGACAGATTTCCGGTCGAGTGCGACTGGGTGCGACAGGACGGCGGGGGTGATCCGGGTCGTTGGCTAGGGCGGGAGGAGGGCAGTGCGTGGGGACGGTCTTTGGTAGAGCGCGCTTTGGAGGGGTGGACCCATGCGGCGGGGTGGGCCGGGGTGGTGGCGGAGAGGGTGGCGTCGGGGACGGGGCCGGACGACCCGCGCTGGCTGGATGTTTACGCAGGGATCTGCGCGCAGCGTCGGGCGGCCCGACTGGAGGCGGTGCGGGCGCAGGTGCCGCGGTTGGTATTTACGAAGCGGCGCACGGTGCAGCCTTCGTTTTTTGCTTACACGGAGGGACAGTCCGATGCGCAGCACGAGCGGCATTTCCTGCCGGGCTCGGAGTTATGCTGGGTGGAGGTGGGGGGTGCGGACGTGGTGGGGCGGGCATGGGTGGCGGATGCTGGGGGGGTGTTACGTGATCCGGCGGTGTCGTGGGAAGGGGACCGGGTCGTGTTTGCGTGGAAGAAGGCGTTGGATGAGGACGACTATCACCTTTACGAACTGGAGGTGGGGAGCGGTCGGCTGCGGCAGATTACGGCGGGGCTTGGGGTAGCGGACTACGAGCCGGCCTATCTGCCGAATGGGGATTTGGTGTTTGCCTCGACGCGGTGCGTGCAGACGGTGGACTGTTGGTGGACGGAGGTGAGCAATTTGTATACGTGCGCGGCGGACGGGGGGTTTGTGCGGAGGTTAGGATTCGACCAGGTGCACACGGTGTTTCCGCAGGTGTTGGACGACGGGCGGGTGGTGTATACGCGGTGGGACTACAACGATCGCGGGCAAGTATTCCCGCAGGCGTTGTTCCAGATGTTTCCGGACGGGACGGGGCAGACGGAGTTTTACGGGAACAACTCGTGGTTCCCGACCACGATGGCGCATGCGCGCGGGATCCCTGGCACGACGCGGGTGATGGCGATCTTGTGTGGGCATCACACGGCGCAGGCCGGCAAGTTGGCGATCATTGATCCGGGACGCGGGCGGCAGGAGCATCGAGGAGTGCAGTTGGTCGCGCCCCTGCGGACGCCGGAGGCTGAGCGGACGGACTGCTATGGACAGGAGGGGGAGCTTTGGCAGTATCCGTATCCGCTGAATGAGCGGGAGTTCCTGGTGGCCTACGCGCCCGATGGCTGGGCCAAGCCGCATCCGGCGAAGGGGGGCCCGGACTTTGGGATTTACTGGATGGACGTGGAGGGTCGGCGGGAGTTACTGGCTTACGATGCGCGCTGGCCATGTCAACAGCCCGTGCCATTGGCGCCGCGTCGGCGACCGGCGGTGCGCCCCAGTTCGGTGGACTACCGGTTAACGACGGGGGCGTATTACATTCAGGACATTTACGAGGGGACGGGTTTGGCGGGGGTGCCGCGGGGGACGATTCGTCGGCTTCGGGTGGTGGCGTTGGAGTATCGGGTGGCGGGGTTGGGCCAGAATGGGAGCAGTGGGCCGGGGGGGGAGGCGTTGGTCAGCACGCCCGTGGCCATTGGGAACGGGACGTGGGACGTGAAGGTGGTGTTGGGCGAGACGCCGGTGCAGGCGGATGGCTCGGCCTATTTCAAGGTGCCGGCGCGGCGGCCGCTTTATTTCCAGGCTTTGGACGCGCACGGGCATGCCGTACAGACGATGCGCAGTTGGAGCACGTTGCAGCCGGGGGAGGTGCAATCCTGCGTCGGATGTCACGAGTCCAAGAATGCGGCGCCTCCCGTTGCTAGGGGCGGCGGAGCGCTGGCCTGGCGAGGAGGGGCGCGGGACTTGGAGCCGTTTTATGGGCCGCCGCGCGGATTCAGTTTTCCGCGGGAGATTCAGCCCATTTTGGACCGGCATTGTATTCGCTGTCATGACCAGCGGGACCAGGCGCCTCGGCGGGTGCGGCTCGGGCGGGCGGTGGCGATGGAGGCGGATCCGGACTGGAGCCGGCCGCCCCAACGGGTCGAGTGGATCGAGGCAGGGCCTTCGGTCTCGGAGGGCGAGGTGGGGGCCGGACTGGAGGCCAGGCCGGCCTTTAGTCTCCTGGGTGCGGTCACGTTGGATCCTGTGGCCAAGCGCTGGTGGAGTGACGGTTATCTGAATCTGACGCTGGCTCAGCCGTCGTCCCACGAATGGGATCGCGGTTCGTTCACTGGCTATCCCGCGGGTTGGATGGTGAATTGGATCGGGTCGCAGTCGATTCCGTCGCCGCTGCCCCCTTACGCGGCGGGGGCAGCCCGGAGCGAGTTGTTCGCGTTACTGGGGCGGGGGCATTATGGGGTTGGTTTGACGAGAGAGGAATTGGACAAGCTGGCCTGTTGGATCGACCTGCTCGTGCCGTATTGCGGCGACTACCCGGAGGGGAACGGGTGGTCGGAGGAGGAGGCGCGGAAGTTTGCGCATTTCGAGGAGAAGCGGCGGCGATGGGAAGCGGAGGAGCGGGGGCAGGCGGAGGCTTGGCAGGCGCACCGGGCAGCGGGCGATGCGGTCCGGGCGGAGCGCTGATCGGGTTGGGGGGGGGAGGCGCGGAGGGGTGCGGGGGGCGCGCGGGGGAAAGTCCGCGGGGAAAGTCCGCGTGACAAGGCGGAGGGGCGAGGCTAGAAAGGGTCCTCCATGCGTGTGTATCCCTTGGGGGATGAGGCATTGGTCGTCGAAGTGGGCGACCGGATGGAGGAGTCTATGCATCGGCAGGCACGCGGCGTGTGGCGAGCGCTGGAGGCGGCGGCGTTGCCTGGGGTGCGCGACCTGGTTCCGGCTTACACGACGGTGACGGTATTCTACGATCCGCTCTGGTGGGCGGCGCAGGGGGTGAAGGCGGCCGAGGTGTTTGGGTTGCTGGAGCAGCGGGTGCGGGCGGTTGTGGGTGATGGGGCGGAGGGTTCGGAGCCGGCGACGTCGCCTCGGGAGGTTGCGATTCCAGTATGTTACGACGGCGGGTGCGGGCCGGACTTGGGGGAGGTGGCGCGGCGGACGGGCCTGGCGGAGGCCGAAGTGATCCGCCTGCATCTGGGGGCGGAGTATGTGGTCGAGTTGATTGGGTTCACGCCGGGGTTTCCTTATCTGAGCGGTTTGCCCGCGGCGTTGGACGTGCCGCGAAGGGCGCAGCCGCGGTCGGCGGTGCCGCCGGGTTCGGTGGCGATTGCCGGGAAGCAGGCGGGGATCTATCCGCTCTCGACGCCGGGCGGCTGGCATTTGATTGGGCGGACGCCGCGGCGGTTGTTCCAGCCGGAGGCGGATCCGCCGGCGTTCTTGGCGCCGGGGGACCGGGTGCGGTTTGTGCGGATTGGGGCCCCGGAGTATGAGCGGTTGGAGGCCGAGCGAACGTGAGCGCGAACTGGGCCGAGGCACGGGCGTGGGTGGGGGTGGCGAAGCCGGGTGTGCAGACGACGGTACAGGATCTTGGGCGGTGGGGTTGGCAGCGGTTGGGGGTGGTCGTGGGGGGATGTTTGGATCCGATGGCGGCGCGCATCGCCAACGCGCTGGTCGGGAATCCCCCGGACGCCGCCGTATTCGAGTTCGCCCAGGTTGGCCCCGATCTTCGTTTCAGCCAGGACACGCTGGTGGCGTGGTGTGGGGCGGACTTTCCCGCCCGGGTGGAGGGGGATCTGTGTCCGAGCAAGCACACGGTGCGGGTGGCGGCCGGCGAGACGTTGTCGTTTGGATTCGCCCCGACGGGGTGGCGGGGGTGGCTGGCGATTGCGGGCGGTCTGGACGTTCCCCGGTTGCTGGGGAGTCGAGGGACGTATCGCCGCGCCGGTTTTGGGGGGCACCACGGGCGGGCGCTGCAGGCTGAGGACGTGCTGCCGGTGGGGGTGGCGTCGCCGTGGGCGCGGCAGGTCCTGGCCCGCCTGGAGAGGAAGGGGTTGCGGGCGGGGCCGTGGCGGTTGGAGCCGCGGGCGTTGGGCAGGCCGGCGCCGCCAGGCCGGGTGAGGTATTTGCGGGGGCCGGAATGGGATTGGTATACGGCAGAAGCCTGGCAGCACTGGGCGACGGCCGAGTGGGAGGCGACGAAGGATGCGGACCGGATGGGGTTGAAGCTGGAGGGGCCGTTGCTCGAGCTGCGGGAGTCGCGCGAGCTGATTTCTGCGGGGGTGAGTGCCGGGGTGGTGCAGGTGCCTGGCAATGGGCAACCGCTCGTCCTCTTGGCCAGCCGGCAGACGGTGGGCGGTTACCCGAGGTTGGCCGCGATCGCGACGGTCGATCTCGGTGTGTTTGCCCAACTGCGGCCGGGGGATAGCATTCGGTTCGAGGAGATCAGCCTGGCGGCGGCGCATGAGCTCACGTGGGCGCGGGAGGCGCACTTTGCGGTGGCGCGGGAGGGGTTGGCGGCCCTGGCTCAGTGAAGGGGAACGCGCCCATGGTTGGCCGCCGGTTGGACTTCAACGGGGATCTCGGTGAAGGGGCGGGTTCGGACGCGGACCTGCTCTTGGTGGTGACGTCGGCGAACATCGCGTGTGGGGGACACGCGGGGGACGCGGCCATGATGCGGAGCACCGTGGAGGCGGCGAGGCGGAGCGGGGTTGCGGTTGGGGCCCATCCGGGGTTCGAGGATGCGGCTGGGTTCGGGCGCCGGGAGCGGCGGGTGTCGCCGGCCGAGGCCTACGATCTCGTGCTGGGCCAGGTGCGTCGGTTACAGGGGGTGGCTGGGGAGTTGGGGGTGCGGGTGACGCATGTGAAGCCGCATGGGGCGTTATATACGATGGCGGCGCGGGACGGGACGCTGGCTGGGGCGGTGGCCCGGGCGGTGCGGGAGGCCGATGCAAGGTGTTGGCTGGTGGGTTTAGCGGGGAGTGCCCTGGTGGAGGCTGGGCGGGCGGCGGGGCTGCGGGTGGCGCGGGAGGGGTTTGCGGACCGGGGGTACGAGGACGACGGCTCGCTCACCCCGCGAGGCCGGCCTGACGCCCTGGTGGCGGATCCTTCGGCGGCAATCGCCCAAGTCCTCTCCATGGTGTTCGAGGGCCGCGTGGAGACCCGGGGCGGCCGGGCCGTGGGCCTGGAGGTCGACACGGTGTGTGTGCATGGGGACAGTCCGGGTGCGCTGATGTTGGCTCGCCGGGTGCGCGAGGCCTTGGAGCGGGCGGGGGTGACGCTGAGGCCGCTGGGGGAGCTTGATGGAGGAGGGGGATGACGGGTCCGGTCTAGCCGCATCCTTCACACGCGCTTCCAGAGAGCCGCGGTCGGCCTATCGACACGACCGTACCCCTCACCTCTTGCCCTCTCCCCAATCCCTTGCCGCAGAGCGTTTCAGGCGGGTTGGGGAGACGGAGAAAGGGAGAGGGGGCATGCTGGCGGTGAACCATCCGGACTAGAATCCTTGCCGCCCAGAACTTGATCAGATCAAGTCAAGTTCTCGTCCCGTCCCTCCTGCCGGCAAGGATTCTACAGAGCGAGGCGTGGAGATTGGGGTCCAGACGGCGAAGGCGCGTTGCACGAAAATGGGGGCCGGAGCGGGTCTGAGGTCACGCCTCGCTAGAGTTGCCAGCCGGGGCGGTATTGGTGATGCAGGAGAGGGTCGGCCTCGGGGCAGTTGGTGGCCTTCATCCGGGCGAAATCCCACTGCAGTTTTTGTCCCACGCGGTAGGCGACGTTGCCGAGGAGGGCGGTTTCCGTGAGGGGTCCGGAATACTCGAACCGGCACGAGGTGGTGCCGCCGAGGCGGATGGCTTCGATCCACTCGCGGTGGTGGCCGAGGGAGTTCCTGATGAAGGGGCGGGGGCGACCAAAGCCCTCGAAGTCCGCCTCTGGCCGCAGCACATGGCGGCCGTAGTCGGCGAGCAACTGGCCCTTGGCGCCCACGAACAGAACGCCGCTGCGCCACTGTTGGAACTGGTCGGGAGTGAGGAGGTGTTCCGGGTATTTGCCGCCGTGGTACCAGGTGAGTTTGAGCGGGCCCGAGTGCTCGCCGGCCGCGATCCGGGCGGGGAACTCATAACGGACGATCATCCAGGGCGGGGTGGAGTCGGGGTGCACGGGGGGGCCTTCGGCCTCGATGGAGGTGGGGTGATGGAGGTCAAGGGCCCAGAAGGGCAGGTCCATGAAGTGGCATCCGAAGTCGGCGAGGGATCCGCCGCCGAAATGCCACCAATTCCGCCATTGGGCGGGGGCGAACCGAGGGTGATAGGGCCGCTCGGGGACGGGTCCGAGCCAGAGGTCCCAATCGAGTTCTTTGGGCACAGGGGGGCGGTCGGCGGGGAGGTCTTGGCCGCCGTAGCTGGAGGCGACCCAGACATGGACCTCGTGGACCCCGCCGATGGCCTCGCTGCGGATGAGTTCGACGACGCGCCGGTAGTTGCTGCCGGCGTGGATCTGCGTGCCAATCTGGGTCACCCGTCGGAGGCGCGCGGTCGCCTCGGTCAACGCACGGGTCTCGGAGACGGTTCGGGTGAGGGGTTTTTCGCAATAGACGTGGTGCCCGGTTTGGAGGGCGGCCATGGCGGCGACGGCGTGGGTGTGATCCGGGGTGGCGACGACGATGGCGTCGAGGCCGGGTTGTTCAACCAGGCGACGGAAATCGCGGTAGGTCTTCGCGTTGGGGAACCTCTGGTGAGCGGCGGCGAGGCGGGAGGCATCCACGTCACAGAGGGCGGCGATCTGGGTGAGGTCCTTGAGTTGGTCGATGCTGAAGCCTCCCTGGCCCCCCACGCCCACGATGCCGACCTGGAGTTTGTCGTTGGCGGCGACCGCCGTCTGAGCCCTCAGGAAGTGCGGGACGGCGAGCCAAAGGCCAGCGGTGGCGGTGGAGGTGCGGGCGAGGAAACGGCGGCGAGTCAGGTCATGGCGCATAACGAGTGGCAGCAAGCGTAGGATGCTTGCAGGCGGGAGTCTATGGCGAAGGAATCAAGGTCTGGGCGGTGGTTTCGGGCGATGCGGATTGGGGAGGCGGCCGGCCCCTCACTCGGCCCTCGGGTTGGGACAGTGAGCCCTGGGCGGCGGGTCCGGGGATGCGGGTTAGCGTTGGATGCGGGCGGATCCTCCGCGGGCGAAGGTCCTGACCTGTTCCAGGGTGGCCATGGTCGTGTCGCCTGGGAAGGTGGTGAGGAGGGCGCCGTGGGCCCAGCCCAACCGGAGGGCCTGGGCCGGTTCCTCTCCGGCCAGCATCCCGTAAAAGAGGCCCGAGGCGAAGCCATCGCCGCCTCCGACGCGGTCGATGACGTCCAGTTCGCAGGTGGGCGCGGTGTGGGTGGCGCCGTTGATCCAGGCGACGGCACTCCAGCTATGGCGGTTGGTGGAATGGACTTCGCGCAGGGTAGTGGCGACGACTTTGACTTGGGGATGGCACCTGACCACCTCATCGATCATGCCGAAGAACGCGCTGGGATCGAGTTTGGACTTGGCGGCGACATCGGGGCCCTTCAAGCCGAGGCCTTTCTGGAGGTCCTCCTCGTTGCCGACCAGGACATCGACATGCTCGACGATGCGGCGCATGACGGAGAGGGCTTTGGCCTGGCCGCCCCAGATGTTCCAGAGTTTCTCGCGAAAGTTGAGGTCGAACGAGGTCACCGCCCCCGCCGCCTTGGCCGCCTGCATGGCCTCGATGATGAGTTCGCCGGTGGTCTCGGACAGCGAGGCGAAGATGCCGCCGCTATGGAACCAGCGCACGCCCCCGGCAAAGATGGCGCCCCAATCGAAGTCGCCGGGTTTCAGGAGGGCCCCGGCCTCGTGGCTGCGATTGTAGAACACGACGGGCGCGCGCACTCCGAAGCCTTGGTCGCTGTAGACCGTGGCCATGTTGGGCCCATTGACGCCATTGTGCTGGAACCGCTTGTAGAAAGGCTGAACCCCCATGGCCCGGACCCGCTCGGCGATGAGTTCGCCGATCGGATAGTCGACCATGGCCGTGACGATCCCCGTGCGGAGGCGGAAGCAATCGGCCAGGTTGGCGGCGCAATTGAACTCGCCGCCGCTGACGTGGATGCGGCATTCGGTTGCTTTGCGGAACGGGATCACCCCGGGGTCGAGGCGGTGAATGAGAGCGCCCAGGGAGACGAAGTCCAGCGCCCCCTCCGGTCTAATGGTCAGGCCGTAGTTCATGGTGCGTGCATGATCTTGGTTTTCCTCCAGGTCGCCAGAGAAAAAGCGGGGCGGTCGCCGCCGCGGCGCGCTGAAGGGGGAGGGGGCCTCCGCTCACGGGCCCTCGCAGGTTGGCCCAGGCGGGTGAGGGATCCGGCCGGAACCGGTCAGGCGGTGGGCAACTGCAGCCGGTAGTGGGTCGGGGATTGGCCGACGATCTTCTTGAAGACCCGGTTGAAGTGGGTGAGGGACTGGAAGCCGACCTCGAAGGCGATTTCGCTGATGCGGAGGTTTTGGTTGAGGAGGAGGTTCTTGGCCTTTTCGATGCGGACGCGAGAGAGGTAGTCGGTGAAGTTCAGTCCGGTGGTCTTCTTGAACATCTTGCAGAAGTAAAACGTGCTGGTGTTGACGGCGCGGGCGACGTCGCCGAGGGAGATGTCCTCGGACTGGTGGTTCTGAATGAACTCCTTGGCGCGGGTGATGGCGGCGGGTTCGGAGGTTTCCTGTTGGACGAGGAGTTGGTTGCTGACCATGCCGAGGTGCTGGGAGAAGATGCCCAGCATGCGGACCATGGATTCGTATTGTTTCGGATCGATGACGCGGGTCGCGAAGTAGGCCTCCTCGAGCTGTTGCAGGTCCACCTTGAGGTCCCATTCGCTCAGTTGGCGGGTGGTGCGGGCGAAGGACTGCGGCGTGGGCTTCTGGCGGAACACCTGGCCGGTTTGGAGGAAACCGATCAGGCGGTCGCCGATGTGGAGGGGGACGGCGGAGTCGACGAGGCCGGCGAAGCAACCGACGGTTTGCGGTCCTTGGCGGGCGGTGTCAGAGAGACGCTGCTGGACTTGGAGGCAGGCCGCGCAGGAGCGGCTGCTGCGGGCCATGAGGCCGCAGAAGGGGCTTTGGCGGCGGTTTTGCTGGTGAACGAGCTGCCAGGCTTCGATGGGGCGAAGGGCGAGAGGCAGGCCGGTGGCGAGGCTGAAGGAGCGTTCGTAGTCGAGGAACAGTCCGGAGTTACCCAAGGTCTCGATGATTTTGTGGCCGTCGTTCATAGGCTGGATCCAATCCGGACCGCTACCTAATTTGTCGGCTGGAAGCCAAATTTTGGCAAGCAAGAATTGTCCACCCAAGCCAACAAATAAGAAGTCGGTAAGGCGGCTCTTAAGAAATCAAATCCCCCGTCGCGGCCTGTTGGGCTCGCGTTGGCGCGGGACCTGGGGCAGGATGGGGGCCGTGCAGGGCCTGGGTCATCTCTGGCAGCGCGGGCGGGTCGCCACCGAGGCGCTGTTTCGGCGGCACTGGCAGCGGTTGTTGCGCTGGCGGGAGCAGTTGCGCTTCAGCGAGGATACGTTCCATCTGGTGCTGGCGGGAGGCGTGGGGTTGATTGGGGGGTTCACCAACTTGGGCTACACGCTTTGCTCCGAGGTGTTGGTGGCGTTGGCGCTGGGGCGGGAGGGTGATCTGGGGCAACTGGCGGGGGCCTTGGGGCCGGTGGCCCGGATTCTGACTCCCGCCCTGGGCGGGTTGGCGGCGGGGTTGGTGTTGCATTGGGGGCTGCGGCTGGCGGGGCGGCAGGGCACGACGAATCTCCTGGAGGTGGTGGTGGCCGGGGATGGGAGGCTCCCTTTGCGCAGCTCGCTCATCCGCGCCTTCTCGTCCCTGATCAGCATCAGCACCGGGGCCTCGATCGGGCGGGAGGGGTTGATCACGCAGTTGTCGGCCGCGTTTGCTTCGAGGTGGGGGGCCTGGGCGGGGTGGCAGCCGTATCGGCTGCGGCTGTTGGTGGCGTGCGGGGCGGCGTCGGCGATGGCGGCGGCCTACAACGCGCCGATCGCGGGGGCGGTGTTTGCGGCTCACATTGTGTTGGGGAACTTCTCGATGAACCTGTTCGCGCCGCTGGTCTTCGCGTCGGTGGTGGCGACGATGACGGCGCGGACGTTTTTCGGGATCGATCCGCTGTATCACGTGCCCGACTTCGATTTCACGCGTCTGCGTCAACTGCCGTGGTTTCTGGTGTTGGGGATGTTGGCGGGGGTGGTGGGGGCGGGGTTGATGAAGCTCTTGGCGCGGAGCGAGCGGGTGTTTCAGCGCACGGGTTGGCCGCCGCACCTGCGCATCGCGGTGGCGGGGTTGCTGATCGGCGTGCTGGCGTTGGCGTGTCCGCAGATCTGGGGCAATGGTCACGGGGTCACGAACGAAATATTGGACCACCGTTACACGTTGTGGCCGCTGGTGGGGCTGCTGGTGGCGAAGCTGGTGGCGACGGCGCTCTGCATTGGGGCGGGCACGGTGGGAGGGGTGTTTACGCCCACGTTGTTCCTGGGGGCGGCGCTGGGGAGCGCGCTGGTCGCGTTGCTGCATGGGGCGGGGCTGGCGTTGGACCTGCCGGGGGGGGCCTTCGCCCTGGTGGGCATGGGCAGCGTGCTGGCGGCCACGACGCATTCGCTCCTGCTGGCCATGATCATGAGCTTCGAGATCAGCCTCAATTATTCCCTGATGCCCGCGGTCATGGTGTCGTGTGTGGTGGCCACGCTGGTGGCGCGGCGATTGCATCCGACCAGCGTTTACACGGATCCCTTGCAGGCCCGGGGGCTGACGCCGGTGGGGGAGAGCGGGCAGTTGGGGGCGGCCACCCAATTGACGGTGGGCGATCTCCTGCGCAAGCCCGTTCCTCCGGTGCGGGACACCGCCAGTTTCCGGGAGGTGGCCAATCGTTTCCTCACCAGTTCGAACAATTTCCTGCCGGTCACGGACGCGCGCGACCGGTTGGTGGGGCTGATTGCCATGCAGGATCTGAAGCAGCATTTGGGATCGGAGGAGGACATTGTGGGGGTGATCGCCTACGATCTGATGCGTCCGCCGCCGGCCTGCCTGTGCCCGGGTCAGAAGCTACTTGAGGTCATGCCGATTCTGCTGACCAGCGAGCTGCGGAACATCCCGGTCGTGAACAGCGAGCGCGACCGCCGGCTGATCGGGTCGGTCGGTCGGGCGGAGGCGCTGGGGCTGCTCTCGGAAGCGATCGCCCTGCGGTCGGCGACGCGGACTTGAGGAGGGCCGGAGTTGCGGGGATGACGGGGTCGCTGCCCCGCCAGTTGGTCGCTGCCAAGCTCATCGCGAAGGGCGAAAGGGAGAGGGGAGCCATCCTGTGTCGGCCCACTTATGAACTCATCAATCGTCTGTCCTTCCTCGATTGGCTCGCCGGCTCGCTGGGGGCGGGCGGCTAAGGGTCTGTGCAAAAATAACTTCCGATTTTGGCGGGAGCGCCACCGGG
>CAZVRY010000221.1:0-10662 GCA_964629545.1 uncultured Verrucomicrobiota bacterium
TCCTCCGCGCGCCTGCCCCCACCCCCCTCCCCAACCCCACCCCACCTTCGTCGCTCCCCCCCACGCCCGCCCCCGCTCAAAACCTTCCTCCCCCCATCCCACCCCCACCTCCTCTTGTCCCTGCCACCGACAGCACCCGTGCCCCGGACCATCCCTCCCGTCCAACCTCGCCACCTTCTCCCAATGACCCCATCCAGGCCTTCAACGCCTGGATCCACCACCACCACCAAACCTCCCTCCCCCACTCACCCTCCCAAAACACCCTCGCCACCGGCCTCGGACGCGCCCGCGCCCGCCGCTCCGCCCGCAAAACCCTCATCCAAACCCACCCCGACCAGGCCCTCGCCGCCGCCCTCCCCCACCACCTCCGCTCCCAGCTCCCCCCCGCCTTCACCGACCTCCTCGAATCCCGCATCCTCGGCCAAGGCGACCTGACCGTCATCTACGCCAAACCACCGGACGGCCACCCCTGCACGACTCCTCACATCACCCGCTTTGCTCAACTCGAGGGCGCCTTCTATTACGTCTACCCCTCCGCCCGCCGCCCCCTCCCCCACAGCCAATCCCAAACTCCCATCGTCGGCATCGCCCTCGATGACCAACTCGCCCTCGCCGCCGACCCCTTCCCCATTTTCGAACCCGCGGAAGTCCCCGCCTACTTCCAAACCCCCGACGGTCAGTGGATCTGGGCCGGCGGAGGCACCGGGGGCACAGGCACCCCAAGCCCCATCCACCCACCCACCGAGACCCAGGGCGAACTCCGCTTCCTCTTTATGCGCGTGCGCTTCGCCGACGACGCCCCTACCACCGAACCCTCGACCGATGCCCGCGTCCGCCAAGACCTCGACGCCGTCATGGCCTCCTATGCCGACATGTCCTACGGCACCCTTCAAGGCCGCTACGCCTTCACCCCCACCCTCACCCTCCCCAAACCCCGCTCCGGTTACATGAACGGATGGAGCGACCTCGACGGCATGACCGCCCTCCTCAACGACGCCAAGTCCGCCGCCGGCGCCATCGTCGAAAACGGCCAACGCCCCTACCTCCCAGCCAACTTCAACCTCTTCGCCGCCCGCTGGAACGGCGAACCCGGCGGTTGCTGCTCCTACGGCGGCGGCGGCAACGCCTGGATCCGCTGGGACGGCCCCGGCGTCCTCGTCCACGAATGGGGCCACGCCCTCGGCCTCCCCCACGCCAACTTCTGGAACCCCACCACCGACGACCCCATCGGCCCCGGCGCCCACGAGGAATACGGCAACCACCTCGACGCCATGGGCAGCGGCGATACCCGCCACTTCAGCGCCCAATTCAAAGCCCAACTCCTCTGGCTCCCCAACTCCCACTACTGGACCGTCACCAATAGCGGCACCTACCGCATCTCCGCCCACGACCAACCCCGACTCAACCCCGGCCTGCGCTACGCCGCCGAAATCCAACGCCCCGGCCACGACTCCTTCCGCTATTGGCTCGAATACCGTGCCCATACCCTCTCCGGCGCCGACGCCGCCCTCGCCACCAACGCCCTCCTCCTCCTCCGCACCGAAGGACAAGAACTCCTCGACCTCACCCCAGGGACCTCCCCAGGCAAACAGGACGCGCCCCTTACCATCGGTCGCACCTACAGCGATCACCGCGCCGGCATCCACCTCACGCCCATCGCCCGCGGCACCACCCCCACCCCCTACCTCGACGTCGCGGTCCACCTCGAAGACGGCCGCCCCAACCACCCCCCCGTCAACGTCCTCTCGGCCAGCACCCTCACCCCTTCACCCGGCCTCAGCGTCCAACTCATCTGCACCGCCACCGACCCCAACGGCGACCCGCTCGCCTACTCCTGGGACTTCGGCGACGGCACCCTCAGCCTCAACAACCTCCCCAACCAATCCAAAATCTACCCCACCTCCGGTGTCTACGTCGCGCGCTGCACCGTCTCCGACCGGCGCGGCGGATCCGCCGTCGATAGCCTTACCCTCCGCATCGGCTCCCCCAGCGAATACGCCATCTCCGGACGCGTCCTCACCCCCGACGGCCAGCCCGTCCCCCACGCCATGATCCGGGATGGCTCCGGCCGCATCGCCCTCTCCGGCAGCGACGGCGCCTATTCCCTCGGCCGCCTCCCCGCCGGCACCCATATCCTTACCGCCGTCCGCGCCCGCCAATCCCTCTCCCCGCCCTACCTCGCCGTCACCGTGCCCCCAAGCCTCGCTGGCATCGACTTCCTGGAACCTACCCCCACCGGCCCCGGACGTGGCCTCCGGCGCGACCTCTGGCGCAACCTCGCGGGCAGCACCCTCGCCAGCCTCACCGGTTCTCCCAGATATCCCAACAACCCCTCCAACTCCGAACACGTCGCCGACGCCCTCGAAGGCCCCACCGACTGGGCCGATAACTACGGTGCCCGCTACCGGGCTTACTTCATCCCACCTCTCAGCGGCGGCTATGTCTTCTACATCGCCTCCGACGACGCCAGCGAACTCCGGCTCAGCCGCGACCACGACCCCGCCCATGCCCTCCGCATCGCCTCCGTCTCCGGTTGGACCAGCGAACGCGCCTGGACCGCCAACCCCTCCCAACGCTCCCCAATCCTCCAACTCGCGGCCGGCCAGCCCTACTTCCTCGAAGCCCTTCACAAGGAGGGCGGCGGAGGCGACCACCTCGCCGTGGGCGTGGACCTCCCCAATGGCACCCAGGAACGTCCCATCCCTTACCACCGCCTTCAGCCCTTCACCACCAACCCCACCCCCGCAACCACCACGGTCCAACTCCTGACCGACCCCTCCGAAGCAACCGAAGACGGCCAAGCGGGCGCATTCTCCTTCACCCGAAACGGTCCCACCGACACTCCCCTCGAACTCTTCTTCCACCTGCGCGGCAGCGCCACCTACAACTCCGACTACGCCGCCACCGGCCTCCGCATCACGATCCCCGCCAACGCCGCCAGCGTCACCCTCCCCGTCGTCCCCATCAACGACGCTACCGCCGAAACCCCGGAGTCTATCACCCTCCACCTCCTCGACGGCCCAGGCTACGCTGTGCCCCCTCCGGCCAACGCCACCATCACCCTCCGCGACAACGACGGCCAAGCCACCGTCTCCATCCTGGCCACCACCCCCTTCGCACCCCGCTCTGGCCCCCACCCAGGCCGCGTTACCATCCGCCGCACCGGCACCCCGGCCAACCCACTCACCGTCAACCTCTCCCTCGCAGGCACCGCCATCAATGGCCTCGATTACGAACCGATCCCCAACCAGTGCCTTCTGCCCGCCGGCACCGGCCAACTCGAACTCGCGATCCGCCCCCTGCCGGTCCCCGGACCTCCCGGCCCCAGGTCCGCCCAAATCTCCATCACCGCCGGCCCCGGTTACAACGTCGCCGCCCCCGCCAGCGCCACCGTCACCATCACCCAACCCGGACCCGGATTCGCCCTCCTCCGCGAGTCCTGGGACAACCTCAGCGGCGGCACCCTCGCCGCGCTCACCAACGATTCCCGCTTCCCACGCAACCCTTCCCAGCACGAATTCCTCACCGCCGTGTTCGAAGGCCCCCGCGATGCCGCCGATAACTACGGCGCCCGCTATACCGCCCTCTTCGTTCCCCCAACCACCGGCAACTACTTCTTCAGCATCGCCTCCGACGACAACGGCGAACTCTGGGTCGGCACCAACGCCCTCCACTCCAGCCGCCGGCGCGTCGCCTGGGTCAACGGCTGGGTCCCCTTCCGCTCCTGGTCCAGCCAGGCCAACCAACGCTCCTCCGGCCTCCCCCTCGTCGCCGGCCAACGCTATTACCTCGAAGCCCTCCACGCCGAAGGCAGCGGCGGCGACCACCTCTCCGTCGGCGTCCAAATGCCCAACAATGTCCGCGAGTTCCCCCTCACCTCCCAGTGGCTCGAACCTTACACCACCAATCGCCCCCTCCTCCTCGTCCAAGCCTCGATCCCCGTCGCCTCCGAACGCGGCACCCCCGGCCAATTCACCCTCCGCCGCACCGGCATGCCCACCAACGACCTCCCCATCAGCCTCACCCTCGGCGGCACCGCCCAACTCAACCTCGATTACACCCTCACCCCTCACCCCACCTCCCTCATCCTCCCCCAAGGACACAACGAACTCATCCTCACCGTCACCCCACTCCCCGACCAAAACCCCGAAGGCCCCGAATCCATCACCGTTACCCTCAACCCCAACGCCGCCTACACCCTCGGCTACGCAGACGCCGCCACCATTCATATCGCCGCCGATCCACCCACCGCCACCCTCACCCCGGTCGATCTCACAGCCCACGAATCCCACCCCGACCCCGACCCCGCCACCTTCCGGATCACCCTCTCCGAACCCGCCTTCGGCACCACCCTCCTCCGCTACACCACCCGCGGCACCGCCGCCCCCGAGGACTTCCCCTCGCTGACCGGCCAAATCGCTCTCCCCGCCGGCCAAACCTCCGCCCTCCTCACCGCCCTCCCCGCCCTCGACCCCTTCCTCGAATCCACCGAAACGCTCGCCATCCACCTCCTGCCCAACCCCGGCTACGCCGTCCTCACCCCCCAATCCGCCGAGGCCACCATCCTCGACGGCACTCCCGGGACCATCCCCTCCCCCTGGCGCCTCCAACCCATCGGTGACCCGGACCTCGGCGGCGGCGTCGAACCCTTGCCCCATGGCTTCACCCTCCAAGGCGCCGGCGCCGGCCCCTCAGATTCCGCCGATCGCCTCCATCTGCTCACCCAAGACCTGCCCGTCGAAAGCGCCATCACGACGTCACTTGCCACCCAACCCGAACCCAGCCCCTCCGCCGCCGCCGGCCTCATGCTCCGAGCCTCCCTCGACCCCCAGGCACCCTTCGTCTTCGTCGGCAATTCCCCCACCCACGGCCTCTTCTTCAGCCACCGTGAACAGGCCGGCCACCCTCCCTCCCAATTCTTCACCGCCAATGCCCTCCCACACCCCTGGCTCCGCCTCGTCCGCTCCGGCAACTCCGTGACCGCTTGGCACAGCGACAACGCCATCGACTGGGTCCGCGTCCGCACGGCCACCCTCCCCGAACTGCCCGCCTCCGCCCCCGCAGGGCTCGCCGTTTGGTCCGCTCGCGCCGCCACCCTCCACACCGCCACCTTCCCCACCGTCCTAATCCACACGCCCTTCTCCCTCTCCCGCATCCCCAACCAACACGCCGCCGCCGGAACTCCCATCGGCCCCCTGCCCCTCCGCTTCGAGCCCGGCACCACGCCAACCACCCTCCTGCGTCTCACCGCCGACACCGCCGATTCCCCCATCCTCGCCACCTCCGGCGTCCAGTTCGATGGAACCGACCTCGAGCGCAGCTTAACCCTCACTCCCGGCCTTCCCACCAACGGACTCGCCTACGTAACCGTCCACGCCAACGACGGCGTCTTCGAAGCCTCGACCCGCTTCGTCGCGACCTGGGGCCACACCGCTTTCCTCGGTGGATCGGTCGACCTGCAAACGAAAGAACTCCACCTCTCCTGGCCCCAATCCCTCCCCAACGCGTCTCTCTGGGCCACCCCAAGCCTGACGCCCCCGGTCATCTGGACCCCCGTCACGAACTCCCCGGTCGCCCATGACGGCACCCTCTATCTCACCATCCCCCCTTCACATCCCACCCGCTTCTACCGCCTCCAACTCCCCTGACCTGCGAACACGGATTGCGAATTGTGATGATTGGGATTTGGGATTTGGTCATTGAGCCTCACCCCCCACCAACTCACTGCCCCACTGCCCCACTGCCTCACTGCCTCCCGCCTCCATCTGCCCCCTATACAGCCCCAACCCCGTTTGCTATGGTCCCCCTATATGCCAATTTCCATCGACGATATCCTGCTCGAAGCCGAAGAGAAAATGCAGAAGACCGAGGAGGTGGTCTTGCGCGAATTCGCCGGCGTGCGCACCGGAAAAGCCTCCCCCGGCTTGATTGAAAACGTCCTCGTCGAAGCCTACGGATCCCAAATGCGTATCCGTGAGCTCGCAGGCATCACCACCCCGGAACCCCGGGTCCTCATGATCCAACCCTGGGATGCCTCCACCGTTCACCCCATCGAAAAGGCCATCCAAAAGGCCAACCTCGGCCTCAACCCCGCCGTCGACCGCAACCGCATCCGCATCGTCCTCCCAGAACTCAGCGAGGAACGCCGCCACGAATTCACCCGCATCGCCCGCAAAATGGCCGAGGACGGCCGCGTCGCCGTCCGCCACGTCCGCCGCGACGCCATCGAGCACCTCAAAAAGGGCGCCAAGGAAGGCGGGGTCACCGAAGACGAGGAGAAGCACGCCGAGAAAGAGGTCCAGAAGCTCCACGACGAGTACATCGCCAAAATCGACGCCCACCTCGCCCACAAGGAAAAGGAGATCATGACGGTCTGACGGGACGCCGCCTCCGACCCGACACGATCCCCACCGCCCGCCAAGCCGCCCTGATCTGGGCCTCCTGAAACCAGGACGCCAGACCGGGCGCTCCCACCCTCCCCCGGACTTCCGGATCTCCGGACCGTCGCCCATCCAACCCACCAGCGCCCACGCGGCCTGGCGCCGGTCGCCCTACAATTCCCCCAGATCTTTCCCATCGCCTGCCCCGGAAGCGTCGCCTATAAAGGCCGCAACCAACGCCCTCGCCCAAGCCCATGCTCGTGTTCCAAAACGGCCCCACCCCAGGCGCCACCATCGAACTGCGGCCCGGGGTGACCCGCATCGGCCGCGACCAGGACAACGAGGTCCAAATCGACGACGATTCCATCTCCGGCCACCACTGCGAGCTGATCTTCGAGGCCGATGAATTGGTGGTCCAGGACCTCAGATCCACCAACGGAACCTTCGTCGACGGCCAACCCGTGCGCGAAGCACCGGTGCGACCAGGCCAAAGACTAACCCTCGGCACCGTCGAATTGCTCCGTCAACCCGTCCCCGACCTGGACCCGGCCGAACACTCTTCCCTGCCCTCGCTGCCCGCGGGAACCAGTCCCTGCCGCTACCATCCCCAGCACCCCGCCCAATTCCTCTGCCGCCGTTGCCACCATCTGCTCTGCGCCTCCTGCTCCACGCCCAAGAACATCGGCGGCAGGGTCCTGCCCACTTGCCCCAAATGCCGCGGTTCCTGCGTCCCCCTGGGCCTGACCCCGGACCCGGCGGTCGCCGGTCAGCCGCCCTCCTTCTTCCAGGCGCTTCCCGGCATCTTCTCCTACCCCCTCCGAACCAACGGCCCGGCCATCCTCCTCGGAGGGAGCGCCTTCTTTGCCCTGCTTGGGTCGTTCCAAGGCGCCGTGGGCTGGATCGGCCTCTACCTCGGCGCGCTCGTTTGGGGCTATCTGTTCGCCTACCTCGATAACGTCATCACCACCACCGCCAACGGCAGCGACGCGCCCCCGTCCTGGCCGGACTTCAGCGACTGGTGGAGCGACGTGGCCAGCCCCCTCCTGCGCTGGCTCGCCGTGCTCCTCGTCTGCCTGGGACCCGCTTCCTATTTCCTCAGACAAGTGCCCATTCAGGAGTGGGCCCATGGACAGATGCCCGAGCGCGACGCCCTCCTGGGCCTCGGCCTCGGCCTCGCAGGCATCCTCTACCTGCCCATGGCACTCCTGGCTGCAGCCATGGCCGACTCCCTCACTGCACTCAACCCGTTCGTCATCATCCCCTCCATCCTCAAGCTGCCCCTGCAATACGCCGCGACCTGCCTCCTCCTCCTCGCCGCCGTCGCCCTCCAATGGTTCACCCAAAAAGCCCTCGCCTACCTCCCCATCCCCATCCTGACTGGCCTCGTCGCGTGGGGCCTCTTCCTCTATACCCTGATGCTCGAAATGCGCCTGCTCGGATTGCTCTACCAAACCCACCGCGACCGCCTTCGCTGGTTCCGCCGATAAGGGCCGCCAGCCCACGCCTGCCCCCCAACCCCTCCCCAACAAGGCGTCCGCATTCCGCAGCCGCCCCCGACGGTCATCCCACCATCGGACCGCCGGCATCCGCGCCGGCACGACTGGCCACGTGCGGATACTCCCGACGAACCCTCCCCGCTATTCGCCCGCAATCTCGAGGACCACCTCCCGCTGCCAACGCAAACACACCACGCGGAGTGGACGCCCCACCGCCCCTCGCTCCTTCAGCACGCGCTGCCACGCCTCCGCTGTCGGCGTCGGCTGACCCTCCAGGCTCACAATGAGATCGCCCGCCCGCAGCCCCCCCCGCGCCGCCGCCGAGCCATCACGCACCCCCATCACCACCAACCCGCCCCGTTCCCGCGTCGATCCGTGTCCCGAATACTCCTCCCCCGCCAACGCCCTCAAATCAGCCCCACGCCACGTGAATCCCCCACTCCCGCTCGCCTCCGCGCCTCCCGCCCGGAACTCCTGCCGCCCCGCAGGGAGAACGGGCGTTCGGGCCATGGCCCGCAACGCCGGCTTGCGCACCCCAAAATTGTCCATCGCGAAGTTCTCGAAGCCCAACCCCCGCGCCCCGGCCCCCACCACCCCCCCGGAAACGCCCCGCTCCGGCGCCACAAAACCCGGATCCGCCACCACCGACGACGCGTCGCATCCGTGCGACGCAAACTTCACCCGATCGGCCTCCGAGGTCGTGAACACGTTCCGGTCGATGTCGCGCCCCCACTTCCCGGGCGGCATCCCACCCGCCGGACGATACGCGCCCATCCAGATGTTGTTCGTCACCACATCCTGGCTGTCCGCAAACCATACGTGGGGATGCAGGGTGTTGTTCAGGGCAATGTTGTTCCAAACCCGCCTCCGATACCCCTCGCGCAGCTTCAGCCCGCCCCGCAAAAACAAGTTGTGGGAAATCTCATACCCACTCGAACCATCGTCCAGATCCACATCCCACCCGTGATCGCATCGCCACCGGTTGTGATGCAACACCACCGGCGCCAACGCGTCCAGGAACGGCAACGACGGATCCGCCGCCACCTGGCGATCGACTTCGTGCACATCCGGGCTCCAGTAGCGATCCCGCCCCCAGGAGTTGAAACTGCCGTGATCCCCCGTCTCTAACACCGTCTCAAACACATCGCAGTGCTCAATCCGATGCCCCCCCCACGTGCCCTCGCTAATGTTAATCCCCGCCCGCGGAACCTCGTAAATCGAACAGTGCCGAACCGTGATCCCCTTCGCCATCGAAATCTGAATCGGCGCCGTCTGCTTCTCCTCCCGGCCCGTCCGCGTGATCAAACAGTCCTCGACCAGGCAATCCGCCGGATAATCGTCCCCCCGCGGTCCCACCGTCCGATCCAACTTCCCGTAATCCTGCGGGCCGTACCTAAACAAGGGGCTGCGCACCGCTTCCGGATTGCCCACGAAGGCAATCCCGTTCGCCCCACAGTCCCGAATCAACAAGCCGCGTGCCGTAAACCGCCGCTGATAGTTGCTCAAGAACAGCGCGTTGCCCCCCACCTGATCGAACGTGCAGTCCTCCAGCGAACAGTCCTCCGTCCCCGCCAGCACGACCGCCCCGCCCCGGTAGGTCGTCCAATCGCTCCGCAACAGCGGTTCCCGATTCTCCATGAAGGTCCGCGCCGCCTGCCGAAACGTAAACCCACTCCACCGCACAAACCGCACCGGCCGCTCCCGCGTGCCGCGCACCTCCACCAAATGACGCAACCTCACCACCTCCACCACCGCCCGCCCCAAATCCATCCCCGCCGGCGGATAGTAATACAACATCCCCCTCGCCTCGTCATGAAACCACTCCCCCGGTGCGTCCAACTCCTCCACCACGTTCTCCACAAACCGAAACACCGGATGCATGCGCGACGGCCGATTGTTCTGCCACCCCCCCTCCATCGCCAAGGTCCCATCCGCCTGCCGCCCCGTGATCCGCCAATGCATGTCACCCCACAACGCCGCATGCATCGCGTGAACATACCCCCCCTGCGGGTCCGCCCACCGCCTCACCCGCTCCGGCGCCAACGCATCCATCCCCGCAGCCGCCCGGCCCTCCTCTTCCAACGCCCAAACGTCAAACACATTCAACCCCGGCCGATCCGCCCGATTCGGGAATCGCGCCATCCATTGCCGACGACCCTCCACGAACATCTGGTCCATCGCCAAGCCCGCCGGCGTCACCGCCTTCCAAACCCCGTCCCGATGCGGTTCCCAACTCAACTCCAACCGCTGCCCGCCGCTTAACACCGCCCGCCCCTCCAACACGGCCCGATACACGACCGGATGCTCCGCCGTCCCGGAATCCTCCGCCGTCAATACCAGCGCCCGCGGCAAATAATACGTCCCCTCCCCCACCCACACCGTCACCGACTCCCGCCCCGCCAGCGGTCGCACCGCCCACCGCGCCGCCTCCAAACTCGCCAACGGCTGCGCCTCCGTCCCAGGATTCGTGTCGTCCCCGTCCACACTCACGTACAGGTCCGCCCCCCCCCCGCCCAGCCCCCCCGCCAGCCCCCCACCCCCCCCCCCCCCCAGCCTCCCCCCCCACCCCCCTCGACCCCCCCGGCCCCAGCCCCCAGCCCCACTCCCATCGCCCACTAACCCTCGCCTGATCGTCTGCTCGTTCATTCGTCCTCCCATATTGCATGCTCGCTGCTCACCACACACCCGCGCTCGTCCGTCACATTGAAGTAGTAACACCCCGCCTTCCCCGGCAACCCCGCGCTCGCCCGCCCCCCCGCCGCCGCCCCCCCCGCCCCGCCCCCCGG
>CAZVRY010000221.1:10672-11356 GCA_964629545.1 uncultured Verrucomicrobiota bacterium
CCCTCCAAACGCGCCGGCACCGTCTCCCATCGGCGATCCTGCCAACGCCCCGTGTCCTGAGTGTAGTTCAACTCCGCCTTCACCAGCCGCGCCTCCGCCACGAACGTCGCCCACGCTTCCCCGCCCGTCCGCCCAGAACCCGTGCACCGAGCCAACGCTACCCCCCCGCGTAAATAGTGATCCACAAACACCCGGATCTCCTCCGGATTCTCCCCGGCCCCACCGTGGCCATGCGGCATGCGCACCCGCACCGACAACGCCCGCACCCCCCCCGGCAACCGATACGACCGCTGCATCGCGTCCAACGGATAGGCGAAATCGTTGCTCCCATTCACCCACAGCATCGGCATCGACGCGGCCCCCAGGTAAACGGATGGATCCCACCATCCCATCCACCGATCCGCCGCCTCCGCCCCCATCTTCACCAAGTTGCCACCGAAAATCGTGTCCCGGTAAAACCCACACCCGTACACCGGCACCGCCACCCGAAACCGCCCATCCACCCCAGCCACGATGCACGTCAAATACCCTCCCCACGATATCCCCGTCACCCCAGTCCGCTCCGCGTCCACCTCCGGCAACGAGCGAATCAGCGAGTGGGCCAACATCGCGTCCGCCACCGCGTGATACGTCCATTGATCCTTCATCCCCTCCTGGATCTGATCGATTGGGCGGGCGGGCGGG
>CAZVRY010000222.1:0-11347 GCA_964629545.1 uncultured Verrucomicrobiota bacterium
TGCTCTTGCTCTTGCTCTTGCTCCCGGTCCGCCCGGTTCATGGGCCCCATGCGCGTCGGTTCGTTCGACTTGGAAGCTTTCCATGAACCTGCCGCCTCCCCATGAACCATCACCCCTCACCCCGTCCCTCCCCCCAACCGTTGCCAGCGCAGCGATGACTCAGGTTGGGGGGAGGGAGAAAGGGAGAGGGGAAACGTCAAGGGTTGCTGGGTTCAATGCGCGATGCTGATCGGGGAATTCTCTCCCCGGCGCGGCTTCACGCCGTCCGGGTGGCTCCGGCGGCGCGGAGGAGGGCGGCCAGGCGATCGCGTTCGCGATAGCCGATGACGAGGGCGAGCAATCCGATGCAGGCGAGGGTGGCGGGTTCGGGCACGGGCACGATCTCGCCCGTGCTGAGGATGCCGGCCGGGTAGAGGCCGGTGCCGGGGCCGAACGGATCCACAAAGACGATCCGGGAGAGTTGGCTCGACGTGAGACCCGCGGTGGTGGACCCGAAGAAGATCCGGTCCGTCCCGCCGCCGGAGGAGGAACCGCTCCAGTTGTTGATCGAGAGGTAGGTGTCCGCGATCCACGATTGCGCCGAGCTATCGCCGAAGTTGAGGAAGCTGGAACCGCTGCCGAGGTTGATGGTGGAGTTGGCCGAGAGCGTCAGGGTCCCGAGCGTGTCATCGTAGCCCCCGGTGGCGAACGTCCCGCCCGCCAGCGTCATGTTCACGGAATTCGGGATGCGGTGGTCGCCGCCCAGCAGGAGGGTGCCGCCGCTGATCGTGATATTGCCGGTGAAGGAGTTGGCCCCCGCCAGGGTCAGGGTGCCGTCGCCGGTCTTGGCCAGGCCGCCCGCGCCGGTGAGCGCGCCGTTGATGGTGGTATTTCCGTCGCCGGCGACGGTGAGGAGGTGGCCGGCGTTATTGACCGTGCCGTTGAGGTTGAGGGTGCCCGAATCCGAGGCGATGGTGGCGGCCGCGCCGAGCGCGAGATTGCCGGTCCAGGTGTTATTGCCCAGCATGTTGCGGAGGGCGCCGGTGTCGGAGACGCCACTGCCGCTGATGGTGAGGGCTTCGCCGCTGACGGTGATGGAATCCTGGATCTGGAGGGTGGCGCCCGAGGCCACCGTGGTGCCGGCGCTGGCGGACCCGAGGGCGGAATCATTGCGGATGTTGAGGACGCCTTGGGACACCGTGGTGGCGCCGTCGTAGGTGTTGGCCCCCGAGAGCGACAGCGTGTTGTTGCCGGTCTTGACCAACGCGCCGGTGCCGGCCCCGTCGGAGATCACCCCGGCGAAGCTCGAGTTGGCGAAGCTATTGACGGTGAGGGTGCCATTGCCGAGCTGGACCGAGGCGCTGCCGCTGGTGGCCTCGAGGCCGGCGATGGTCTCGTTGTTGTTGTTCAGGTTGAGCACGCCCGAACTGGCCAGGGTGACGACCGCGGTGTCGGCAATCTGATTGGCCGCCAGCAGGCGAAGCGTGTCCGTCCCGCTCCCGTCGCCGATCAGGACGGGTCCGGCGAGGGCGGTGGTCCCGGCGGTCTTGTTGAGGTCGACGCTGCCAGAGTTGAGGGTGAACCCGCCCGTGAAGGTGTTGGCCGACGACCCGCTCAGGGTGAGGGTCCCCGTGCCGTCATAGGTCACGCTGCCCGCACCCGTGCCGATGGCGCCGCTCAACGTCACGTTGCCGGCTCCTCCCACCGTGAGGTCGCGTCCGCTGCCGCCGATGGCGCCGCTGACGGTCAGGGTGCCGGCGTCGGCATTGATCCGGGTATCGCCGGCGAGGGTGACCGCGCCGCTCCAGGAGTTGTTGTCGCTGACATTGCGGAGGGCCCCTCCGTTGCTCACGCCCGTGCCGCTCAGGCTGAGGGTTTCGCCGGCGACGTTGATGCCACCTTGGACTTCGAGGGCGGCGCCGCTGGCGACGGTGGTGCCTTCGGTGGTGGCGCCGAGGGCCGCGCTGTTCTGGATATTGACGACCCCCTGGTTGATGGTGGTGGCGCCCTCGTAGGTATTGGCGGCGCTCAGGATCAGGTCGCCGCCGGTGCCGAATTTGTTGATCCCGCCAGTGCCCGAGATGCGTTGGCTGACGGTGAGATCGCCGGCGCCGATGGTATCGAAGATCGTGGTGGAGCTGAGGCTGAGCCGGGTGTTGATGGTCTGGTTGTTGTCCGACTTCTGCATGACGCTGGGCAGGGTGCCGGCGAGGGTGATGGTGCGGGTGCCCGTGTTCCCGGAGAGGGTGAAGCTGCCGGCGCCGTTGGTGAACAGGAGGCTGTTCATCGTGTAATTGGCGTCCATGACCGGGTTGAGGCGGGTGTTGCCGGCGAAGCTGACGCGCAGCGTGGTGCCGCTGGTGGGCTTCACGTCGCCCACCCAGTTGGCCCCGCTGCTCCAGAGGTTCCCAAAACCGCTGCCTCCATCCCACACCGACCAGGCGGACGCCTTCGGAGTGATGAAATCCCAATCCGTCGCTCCCCCGTAGCCGGGGATATTCTGGTCCTGGTTGCCGGCCAGCACTTCGGCCCCCGCGCCGTAGCCGGAGAAGTAGATGTTGTCGAGGAAGCTCGAGGGGACCGATTCGTTGCTGCGGTAGGCGAGGCGGTCGCTCCCCTCCTCCCAATTCAGCACGGTCAGGGTGCCGGCGGGGGTGGCGCCGTTGTCCTGGAACATGAAGTAGTTCGCGTTGCCCGTGGGCCCGTAGTCGAGCGCGGCATTGCCGAAGGTGAAATCGTCCACCCGATCGGAAAACCCATTCAGGAGGAGCGTGCCCCCGGCGAGGTTGACGTCCGTCGAGTTGGACAACACGTCGTTGGCCCCGAGGGCGAGGGTGCCGTTGTTGATGGTGGTGGCTCCGGTGTAGGTGTTGGCCCCGCTCAGCGTGACCGTCCCCGAACCTTCTTTGGTCAAGCCGCCGGCGCCGGTGCCCCCGTTCGAGATGATCCCGCTGATGGTGGTGTCGCCGGAATTGTCCACGGTGAGGGTGCGGCCGGTATTGCTTTCGCTCAGGAGAATGTTGCCGGACAGGGTCGTGGTGCCGGTGTTATCGACCTTCAACGTGTGATTGCCGCCGTAGTTGGTGATCGTCCCCGAGAGGTTCAGGTTTTCGGAGCCGATGATGGCGAGATCGGAGCGGAGGGAGACGTTATTGGCCACGGTGCGGGCGCCGCCGCTGGCGTAGAGGCTGGCGGTGTCGCCGTTGACCGTGAGGGGGCCGCTGCCGAGCGCGCTGTTGTGGCCGAGGCCGAGGCCGCCCGCCTGGATCACGGTGCCTCCCGCATAGGTGTTGTTGCCGCTGAGCACCAGGTCGTCCGGGCCGAACTTGTAGAGGCTGCCGGCGCCGGAGATGGCGCCGGTGGCGGCGATGGGGGCGGACCCGTCGAAGCTGAGCCGGTAGCCGCCGTTGTCGACCGTGCCGGCGAGGGTCAGGAGGCTGTCGGTGGTGTTCTTGATCAGGAGGTTTCCGGTGGTGGTGATGTTGGCTCCAACCGTGTGGGCCGCGTTGCCGTAAACGGAGGAGGCGGCGAGCGAGAGCGTGCCCGGGTTGCCGGCGCCGTCGAAGTTGAGCGTTCCGTTCGAGAGTTGGTAGGCGAAGGGCGCATCGAGTGTGAGCGTCCGCACCGAGCGGGTCGCCCCGCCCAGGTCCACCGACTGACTCCCCGTCACGAACGCGTTGTTCAGCAGGATGTCCGCCCCGGCCGCCGGCACGCCGTCCGCATACCAGTTCGACCCCGTCCCCCACAGGCTGTCCGCCGACTCGTTATCCCAGAGGATGGCCTTGACCGAGCTGAGACTGAAGTTGCGCAATTCGTGGTAAGAGGCCGCCGCGCCGGTCCCGGCGGTGAAACCGAACTTCAGCGTTTCGGGGCGGGTGAACTCGGACAGGTCGGCGATGTAGATTTCCTGGGGATCCCCGCTGCCGAATTGGACTTGGACGCTGAGCTGGTTGCCGGGGGAAAGGGTGATCGAGACCTTGCGGTAATCGGCGGCGGCCGTGGGACGGCTGGTGGCGCTGGGGAAATCGAGCTCGCTGTCGAGGGGGGGCGTTCCGCCGAACCCCGTGCCGGCGATATACTCGTAGCCGTCGGTGCCGTTCCCGGGCCCGCGCACGGCGATGGCGTTGGGGATGAAGCCCGGGCCGCCGACCCGGCCTTCGGTCGGGTTGCTGTAATTGCCGTAATTGTCGAGGGCCAACCCCATGTAGCCGCCGTTCAACCCGTCCACGCCGGTCTTCTGCGCGTAGCCCATCGACCCGCCGTTGGCCCCGACGGCGAAGGTCTTGGTGCCGTCGAAGAGGAAGAAGGTCATGCCGTCACCGGCGCCCCCGCCGGCATCGTCCCAGTTGGTGAATTCGAACGAGGCGAAGATGGTGGTGTCGCGGGAGTCGACGGCCGCACCGTAATAGGCGTAGGTGGCCAGGTAGGTCGAGTTGGGCGTCATCCGCAGCCACCCCTGCCCTGACGGGTCCGCCCCTCCGGAGGTCAAGTTGGGCGTATACCCCGTGCCGCCGAAGACCCAACCCGTCGAGTCGTTGTCCATGAAGGAGTTGGTGACGGTCTGGGCGGAGAGCCAACTGGTGGAGATGAGGGAGGCGAGGCCGATGAAGATGGACCGCCGGGGCGAACGCGAGGCCAACCGGAAACAGAGGTCGATCACGGGAGGGTTGGCGCCGGAGGGCCGGGAGGAGGGGGCTCGGGAGGAGGGGGCTCGGGAGGCCAACTCGGGGTCCAAGGAGGCGGCGAAAGGATTGTGGGCTGGCACGGAGGGGAACCAGCGGTCCAGGAAGCGCACCGCGCGGTTCAGGAGTCGATTGGCCAGTGATCTGGGCATAAATGCGGAATACAGGTAGCAGGCGGCGTTCCAAAATCAACCTTGGCGCATGATCCTTGTGGTCATTATCCAACTTGTCTTCGAGGAACTCTGCTCATTAGAGTGGCACCACCTCCGGGCCTTTGCCTGGGCATTCGGAGGCTGCCTAGACGGCCCCGGAATCCCGCGTTGGCCGGTGTTTAGAGTCCGCCGCTATTCGGTCGCAACTCGTTGACCACTAACCGACTAACCTCGATCTCGGGTCCGGCCAGCACCTCGCCGGGCTCGACGCCGTCCTCCTGCCCGTCCACGGACCGTGCCTCCGGGCCAAACGCTCGCCAGGCCCTCGGGTTGCGGCGTGTCCAGTTTTTGGACAGGCGTGGCGGCTTCCCGGACGCCGGTCCCCCGTGGGGATAAGCCCCCACATCCTCCGCATGAACTGGTCCTACGACACACTCGAAGAACTCCTTGATCTCATCTGGTCCGCGTTGGCCGAAGGCGCCCAACAGCAGGACCACCCGTTCCATGTGGCAGCGCTGGGCACCCGCCGGGACGACGGCGGGGCCGTCCGGGCGATGATCCTGCGGCGGGCGGACGCGGCCGCGCGGCACCTCACCTGTTCCACCGACCTCCGCGCGTCGAAGGTGGCGGAGATCCGCGACTGTCCGGGGGCCGAGTGGATGTTTTATGATCCTCGGACGATGGTGCAGATACGCGCTCGCGGGCCGACGGTGGTGCACGCGGGAGACGCCACGGCGCGCGGCGCTTGGGAGGCGACGCCCCTGGTCATCCGGGCCCACTACGCCAGCCCGCAGGCCCCGGGGGAACCGCTGCCCGCGTCGATGCTCGCGCGGTTGGGCGGGCTCGCTCAACAGGCGGGCGCGCTCGTGAACCAGGAGGCGGGGTGGCCCAACTTCGGGTTGCTGGCCACGACGGTGACCACCCTGGACTGGCTCCAGATCGCCAAGACCGGCCCCCGGCACGCCGGCTTCCGATGGGACGGGACGCGGTTTCAGGGGGCTTGGCTGGCCTGATCAGACGGGCTGGCCCCGCCCGAGCCGGGCCAGGAGCTTCGCGTGGATGTTGCCGAAGCCGCCGTTGCTGAACACGCAGATGACCTCGCCGCCCTGCGCCTGGCCGGCTAGATGCTCCACGATCGTGTCCACGTCGGGGAGATAAGCCGCCGGCTTGCCGCCCGCCTGGAGGTCGCGCATGAGGCGCTCCGGATCCAACCGTTCGGCCGGGTCCAGCAGCTCCAACCGCGCCACTTGGGCCACCACCACCGTGTCCGCATCCGCGAACGCGGCCGCCAGTTCCTCCTGGAAGACGTTGCGGCGCGTCGTATTCGTGCGCGGCTCGAAGACCGCGTGCAAGCGCTGGCCCGGGTATTTGATCCGCAACGCCCGCAGCGTCTCCCGGATGGCCGTGGGATGATGCCCAAAATCGTCGATCACGATCACGCCTCCCGCCACGCCGCGCACTTCCATCCGCCGGCGCAACCCCTTGAACGTGTCGAAGGCGGCCTGGATTTGCTGATTCTTCAGGTTGAAGTGTTTGGCACACGCCACCACGGCCAGGGCGTTCCGCACGTTGAACTCGCCGACCAGGTTGAGGTGGAACTTGAAGCTGGGGATTTCGAACTCGGAGGCCGTCGGTCCCAAGCGCACATTGAACGCCCGCACCGCGTTGTCTTCGCCCAGGCCGAACCGCTTCACCGGGCAATGATTCACGCCCAGCAGCGGGGCCAGGTTGGGATCGTCCCCGTTGGCCAGCAGCAGGCCGTTGCGCGGCACCAGGCGGATGAAATGCCGGAAGGACTTTTGGATCGCCCCCACATCGTCGAAGATGTCCGCGTGGTCGAACTCCAGGTTGTTCATGATGGCCACTTCCGGCAAGTAATGCACAAACTTGCTCCGCTTGTCGAAAAACGCGGTGTCATACTCGTCCCCCTCGATGATGAACCACTCGCTGTCCGTGAACCGCGCCCCCTGCCCCAGGTTCAACGGGATCCCGCCAATTAGATAGCTCGGGTTCAGTCCCTGATGCTCAAACACCCACGTTAGCAGGCTCGCCGTCGTGGACTTGCCGTGGGTGCCAGTCACCACCAGGCAACGACGACCGCGGATGAAGAACTCCTTCAACAACTCGGGGAGCGAGCAGTAACGCAACTTGCGCTCCAGCACCACCTCCGCCTCCGGGTTCCCCCGCGAAACCGCGTTCCCGATCACCACCAGGTCCGGTCGATGCGCCACGTTTGCCTCCCCATACCCGTTGGCCACCTCGATCTGCCGCGCCGCCAGAAAGGTCGACATCGGCGGATACACGTTCTGATCCGAACCCGTCACCTGGTAGCCCCGATCGCGCATGGCCACCGCCGTGGCCGCCATGGCGGTCCCCCCAATGCCCACGAAATGTACCGACCGAACGCCCGCAAACATGGCCGCATCATGACCCAAGCCGCCCCGCAGGAAAGCAGGAAATCCACCGGTGCGGGGGGGGAGGAGTGGCCCCTCCCTCGGGTAACAGTTACTCTTGGCGCACGGGGTGGGCGGACAGCGGGGGGGGTGCTCAGTGACCCGTCAGTTCGCCGGCCGGGCTCCGGTCTCCACCACCCGTCCCAGCGCGTCCAGCAATTGGTCCGTGGAGTAGGGCTTCGGCAGGACGTGCCGAACCTGCAACGTCCGCAGCTCCGCCAGCCGCGATTCCTCGTGCAGCCCGGTGGTCGCCAGGATGGGGACCGACGGTCGGATGCGCCGCACGGCCCGGATCAGGGCCACCCCATCCATCACCGGCATCATCAGGTCGGTGAAGACGCACTGGATCTGGAGCGCATACTGGGCGAAGAGGGCGGCCGCCTCCGCCCCGTCCGCGGCCGACACCACGCGGTAGCCGGAGCCTTCCAGCGACCGTTGCGTCGCCTCGCGGATGCGGGCCTCGTCATCCACGAGCAACACGAGTTCGCCGGCGGCGCGGGGACGGGACGGGCGCGGGGCGGGGGCCGGGGCGGGCGTGCTTTGGGGGGAAGCGGGCAGGTAGATCTCGAACGTGCTCCCCTGCCCAGGCCGGCTGCGCACGCCGATCGAACCCCCATGGCTCTGCACGATGCCCAAGACCGTCGCCAATCCCAAACCCGTCCCCCGCCCCAGTTCCTTGGTGGTGAAGAAGGGATCGAAGATCTTGTCGATGACCTCGGGCGCAATGCCCTGTCCGGTGTCGATCACCAGCAGCCGCAAGTGCGGGCCCGGTTTGAGATCGGGATACATGCTGGCAAAGGGCTCGTCGACCTCGACGTTCGAGCCCACCACACTCAGAGACCCGCCCGCCGCCATCGCGTCGCGCGCATTGACGAACAGGTTCAGCAACACCTGGTGCAACTGCGTCGCGTCCCCCATCACCGGCCATAAATCGACCGGCAGATCCGTCTGCAACCGAATGTCCCGCGGGAAGGTCTCCTGCGCCAGCTTCACCACCTCCTTGACCAGCAGCCGCACCTGCACCGACGACCGCTCCCCCACTGCGCCCCGTCCGAAGGTCAGCAACTGCCGCACAATCTCCGCCCCTCGCTGCGCACTGGCCTCGATCGTGGCGATCGTCTGCTCCTGTTCGGCCGCCGACATTCCCCACCGCAGCATCGGCGCCGACACGGCGATAGGCGTGAGGATGTTGTTCAAGTCATGCGCCACCCCGCTGGCCAAGCGCCCCAGGCTTTCCATCCGGTGACTCCGGTAAAACTGGGTCTCCAGCCGCTTGCGTTCCGAGATATCCATCACGAACCCCCGCACATACTCGAGCTGCCCCCGGCCGTTGAACACCCCTTCCCCCTGCTCCCCGCACCACCGCTCCTCCCCCGCCCGGGTGCGGATCCGATAGGTCAGCCGAAATGCCCGCCGCTCCCCCAAGGCCGCCCCCAGCTCGGCCGCTACCCCAGCCCGATCGTCCGGATGCACGATCTGCAGCAGCCGGATGCCCCCTGACCGCAGGAACTCCTCCGCCCGGTATCCGGTCACCTGCTCGCACCCCTGGCTGATCAGCAGCAAGGTCCGCTCCGCATCTCCGCGGCAACGATAGGCAATGCCGGGGAGCCCATCCAGAAAGGCCTCCGAACTCGCCTCGCCCGGCGTCGGGGTCCTTTCCCCCGGCCGCCCTGCAGGCCGGCCCGCGTCCTCCGCGCCCTCCTCCGCCTTCCCGCCCGCCTCCGCCGGCCCCGGCTTGCGCAGGCCCATCAAGGCGTTCACCTGCCCGGCCAGGAACCGCGGGTCGACCGGCAAGGGACTGCACAGGTCCGCCCCCGCTGCCATCAGCAGCTTGGCTTGCCTGCGCGGCGCCCGGCTCGCGCTCAGCACGATCACCGGAGGCCCTTCGTGGTCCGTCCGCCAAGGCGCCAAGGCCCGCCCGGGTTCCGCGGCGGCGGGCAGGAGAGATTCCTCGATGACCACGACGGCCCAGCCCGCGCGGCGTCCTTCGGCCCTCGCCCCCGCCACGTTGTTCACGGCCTCCACCACACACTCCAGCTCGGCCAAGGCCTGGGCCACCAGCCGCCGGACCCCCGGGTCCCGGGTAATCACCAGCACGCGATGGCCTCCGCTCTTCACCAGGATCGAAGGCGCCTTTCCCCGCCCGGGTCGCCGAGTCGGCACGCCGCCCAGCCCTCTGGGCAAGGGCTCCCGCCCCGCCCCGTGGGAGGCCGGCCCGGATGCCCGACGGGAAGACGCTCGCTCATCCTACCGCCACCGCGTGCCGTTGCCTCTCGAGCAGATAATCCAGATAGATCGTCAGCCGCTCGCGCAGTTCCTTCCGCGGGACGATCGCGTCGATCAACCCCCGTTCGAGGAGGAACTCGGCCGTCTGGAACCCCGGCGGCAACTCCGCCTGGGTCGTGTCCTTGATCACGCGCGGGCCCGCGAAGCCGATCATCGCGCCCGGCTCGGCCACGATCAGGTCGCCCACGCTCGCGTAACTGGCCATGACGCCAGCGGTGGTGGGATGGGTCAGCACGCTCACGTAGGGCAGGCGGTTGCGGGCGTGATAGGCCAGGGCGCCGCACGTCTTCGCCATCTGCATCAGGCTGAACATCCCCTCATACATCCGCGCCCCGCCGCTGGTGGAGATGATGATCACCGGCAACCCCCGGTCGGTCGCCGCCTCGATCATGCGGGTCAACTTCTCCCCCACCACCGATCCCATCGACCCGCCCAGGAACGAGAAGTCCATCACCCCCAACGCCACCTTGTGCGGGCCCAGCCGGCCGATCCCCGTAATGACGGCGTCCCTCAGGCTGGTGGACCGCTGGTTGGCGGCCAGTTTGTCCGCGTAGGAGGCCACGCCGGTGAACTTGAGGATATCCACGCTCACCAGGCCGGAGTCCATTTCCTCGAAGGAACAGGTTTCGACCAGGGCGTGGATGCGTTCGCGCGCCCCGATCGGGAAGTGCTGCTGACACCGCATGCAGACCTTCAGGTTCTCGTCCAGTTCCTTGTCGAACAGCATCGCCTCGCAGTTCGGGCACTTCGTCCACAAGCCCTCGGGGATGTCCTTCTTTTTGGACTTCGCCGTCACCGGCTTGGGTTTGCGGATGAAGGTGGTCTCGCTCGGCCGCGCCGGGGGCGTGACGCTGGGCTCGACCGGATCCAGGCCCAGGGATTTCTTCGAAAAGCTGGAAGTCGCCATAAAATCAGTCAGCATCCGCACTGAGCACCGGTTCGAACACGGCGCGGGCCACCGTCCACACACAGACATCCACCGCCCCCGCCTCGCGCAGGGTCGACGCACACGCACTCGCCGTCGCCCCAGTCGTCATCACGTCATCGACCAACACCACCCGGGCCCCTCGCACCGAAACGCCCGGCGACATCGAGAACGCCCGGCGCACGTTCCGGGCGCGGGCGGCGCGGGTCAGCGCCGTCTGCGACGGGGTCGGCTGCACCCGCCGGAGCGCGCCGGGCGCGAACGGCAGGCTGGCCGCCGCCGCCAGCCGGCGGCCCAGCCGGCCCGCCTGGTTGAACTCGCGTTCGCGTTCTTTCACTGGATGCAGCGGGACGGGCGCCACGAGGTCCCACGCGCCGGCCTGCAGCCATGGAATGGCTTGTTGTTGAAGGAGGCCGGCCAGGAACGGCTCGAACCAGAGGGCGCGGTGGTACTTGTAGCGATGGATGAGTTCGAGGACCACGCCCCGGGCTCGGACCGCGGCCCGGGCGGTGCTGAATCCAAGTTCCATGTCCCGGCAGTTGGCACACGCATAGGTCGTGGTCACGGCACCCTCGTGGGGCAACCCGCAGCGCTCGCAGAACGGCGGCTCTACATACCGCAAGCCACCGTGCCGCCGCCAGCATGAACCACAGACGTAACCATCCTCGACCGTGGCCCGGTCCCATCCGCACATCTGGCAGACCGGAGGGTAAAGAAAGGTCAACCCGGCATCAAGCCAGCTTTTCAGGCCGCCCCCCCCCCCCCCCCCCCCCCGCCCCCCCCCCGGGCCGCCCCCCCCCCCCCCCCCCCCCCAGCCCCCCGCCCCCCCCCCCCCCCCCCCCCCCCCCCCCACCCCCCCCCCCCCCCCCC
>CAZVRY010000223.1:0-11160 GCA_964629545.1 uncultured Verrucomicrobiota bacterium
CCATGCTGCAACGCCGGAAACGCCAGCCGCCCGGTCAATTGCGGCGACCCCGGCATCGTCCCCACCCCCACCCCGGACATCGCCTCACCCCCCCCACCCTCCCCACCCTCCGTCTCAGGCTCCACCCCCAGTTCCAAACGGTAAACCGCCTCCCCAACCCTCCCCGCCACAGCCTCCCCCCCTCCCTCAGCCCGCACCTCCCACCGATACTCGCCCGCTACTAATATCCGCACCCGCAACTGCGGATCCGCGGCCTCCGCCGTGCCCACCGAACCCAACTCCACGCCCGCCGCATCCACCAACCTCAAACGCGCCCGCACCGGCGAATCCATCGCCCGCCCCCACAACCGCCCCTCCACCACCCCAGGGCCGCACACGAACGATACCCACGCCTCCTGCGTCCGCTCCGTCCAGCGCCCGTTCACCACCGCCGGCAACCTCGCCAACCGCAGCCCCTTTGGCTCCTCGCTTTCCCCCAAGGCCAACGTGAACTCCGGCTCACCCCCAACCACAAAGATGCGCGGCGCCGTCGCCCCCTCCGGCCCATAAAACCGCACCAGCCGCGGCCCCGCCGCAACCTCCGAACCGATCGTCACCTCGAAACGACCTGGAACCGCCACCGGCCGAAATGCCAGCCCGGCTTCGTCCGCCCAAACCCCAGGCGGCCATGGCTCAAGCGCCCCGGCGACACTCACCTCGAACCGCGTTCCCACCCTGCCCCCCGCTGGATATATGCTCTGCACCACGGGCGGCTCGCCGCAGAGCACTGCCGCCCCGAACCCCACCCAACCAGCCAGCCAAGCCGCCATTCGCATGCACCCAATCTGCCCCCAATCCCACCCGTTGCAAAGCCCCCCCTCCCAATGCCCCTCCCGTGCCCAACAGACCAGACTTGCGTCCACTCTGCCCCCTCCGCATACTGCTCCTAAATAAAACCCTACGCTCATGCTCCTCGACGAGATCCTCGAAGCCTACCCGAAAACCCTGGTGCTCAAGTCCGGCTTCGATTCGGTGGTGCGCCCCCTTGAGCCCACCGACGAGCCCGAGTTCCATCGCTTCTTCCAGGCCGTCCCCGAACAAGAACGCCTTTTCATCAAGAACCGAGTCGCCGACCCCGCCGTCATCCGCCAGTGGTGCTCCGAAATCGACCTCGGCCGCAACCTCCCACTCCTCGCCATCAAGGACGGTCAGGTCATCGGCTGCGCCACCCTCCACCAATCGCTCGGCGGCTGGAAACGCCACATCGGCCGCGTCAGCGTGCTCGTCCACCCCCATTTCCGCGGCCGCGGCCTCGCCCGGGCCCTCGTCACCGAAATCGTCGAGATCGCCCGCTCCCAAGGCCTCGAAAAACTCGAGGCCGAGTTCGTCGGCGAACAGGAAGCCGCCATGAAGGTCTTCGCCCTCATCGGTTTCAATCAACTGCTCCGCCTCCACGGCTACGTCAAAGACATGCAGGCCGATACCCACGACTACATCCTCATGGGCCTCGAACTCGAAACCGATCCCGAATACGCCGCCGCCGGTTGATCGCGCCCGGCGACCCGCAGTGTGACTCCCCCAGACACCTGCCCTAACTGCGGCGCCGACGTTCCCCCCAACGCCCGGGCCTGCCCCGAGTGCGGCTCCGACGAAACCACCGGTTGGTCCGAAACCGCTTACGCCGGCCGACTCGGCCTGCCCGACGACGACTTCCATTACGACGACTTCGCCCAACGTGAGTTCGGCCGACCCTCGCCGCGACCCCGGGGCATCCGCCGCCTGTGGTGGATCGTCGCCCTCCTCCTGATCGTCGCCTTCCTCGCCGTCTTCCTCCGAGCACGCTGATCACCCAAACACCGCCCGGCAGATCGCCACCGACGCGATCACCCCCGCCAGGTCCGCCAGCAACCCCGCCGGCACCGCGTGCCGCGTCCGCTTCACCCCCACCGAACCGAAATACACCGCTATCACGTAAAACGTCGTCTCCGTGCTCCCAAAAACCGTCGCCGCCGTCCGCGCAATCAGGTGATCCGGCCCGAATTCCTTCACCAAATCCGAGAACAAACCAAATGTCCCGCTGCCGCTCAGCGGCCGCATCAGAGCCATCGGCAACAGGTCCGGTGGAAATCCCACGGCCTCCAGCCCCGGCCCAACCCAACCCGTCAACAACTCGATCCCACCCCCCGAACGGAACATCCCGATGGCCACCAGCATCGCCACCAAAAATGGCATGATCCGCAACGCCACCTGGAACCCCTCCTTCGCTCCCTCGACGAACTCCTCATACACCGCAATCCCCCGCAAGGCCGCATACAGGGTGAAGAACGCGACTAACCCAGGGACCGCCAGCAACGACACCGCATTCACCGCCCGCACCCAACCGCTCCCGCCTTCGCCCCCATCCGTCCTGCCCACCACGCCCGGAAACGCCATCCCCAGAAAAAAATACAAGAAACACAACCCCAAGCCCCCTAACATCGCCACCCCCCACCGGGGCAACGCGGCCGCCGATTCCCCCACCTCGCTCGAGTCCGCCCGCACCGTCGCCGGCTTCTCCTCCGTCGCAGGTTTCCCCTCCGCCCCCTCCGGCAACCGAAACACCCGCCACCCCTCCATCGCCTTCACCGCCGTAATCCCCACCACCGTCGACACCAACGTCGCCAAGAACGCCGTCCCCACGATCGCCGTCGGATTCGCCGATCCCGACGCCGCCAAGACCGCCACCGCCGTCATCGGAATCAACTGCACCGAACTGGTGTTGATCGCCAGAAACGTGCACATCGCATTCGTCGCCGTCCCCGCCTCCCGGTTCAGCGTCTCCAGATCCTTCATCGCCCTCAACCCCAAGGGCGTCGCCGCGTTGTTCAGACCCAGCATGTTCGCCGCAATGTTCATGACCATCGCGCCCATCGCCGGATGATCCACCGGGACGTCCGGGAACAAGCGGCGCAGAACCGGTCGCAACCCCCTCGCCAGCACCGCCACCAAACCCGCCCGCTCCGCCAGCCGCATCAGCCCCAACCACAGCGACATGATCCCCACCAAGCCCAGCGACAGCGTGATCGCGCTCTCCGCTCCCTTGACCCCGCCTTCCACCAACTCCTTGAACCGTCCCTGGAACCCTCCCACCAGGACCGCCGCCAGCAGCAGCCCAAGCCAGATCGTGTTCAACATGGTGTCGTGGACCAACCCGCCGACCCGGCGGAATCCGGCCCGCTCAGAACGCGCTCAGAATCCCATGCGCTGCAACTCCCGCTGCAACTGCGCCTGAAACGCCTGCATGTCCTGCGCCGGTGGCCGATACCCCTTCTCCTTCGCAGCGATCCCCAGGCGCCCCAAGTCGTCCAAATACCACTGCGCCGACTTGCCGTCGCTGAACGTCACCTTCCCGCTCACCACCGCACCCGGCACCGCCAACTTGTCCACCGTCACCGCCACCTTGCCCTGGCCAGCCGGTCCCGCCCCGGGACCCGGCAGCAACTCCGCATCCACCGCTTGCGCCTCGCCCTCGTCGTCCGCCAACGGCCCGGCCGGCTTGCCCGCGCCCGACGGCGGCGGAGGAGGAGGAACCGGAGGCGCCGGCGGATCCTTCGGCATCAACCGCAGGTCATCCACCAACAACCGCACCTCCATATACGTCAACCGCATCCCCAACTCGTCCGCCAGACGACTCTGGATCTCCGCCAACTTCAATCCCTCGTGAATCCACGAGGTCACCTTCTGCTTCTGCTCGTCAGTCAAGTTCATGATCGCTCAACAACCACCACCCGCCGCAGTTATCCCCAGTTCCCACCTTTTTTCAATCGCGAATCCGCACCTCCCCCATCGGTTCGACCTCCACCCCCAGAAGCAATCCCCACGCAGCCCCCTGGTCTGCACAGTTGCACTTCCCCGCGCCCACGCTACTCTCCCCCCCGCAGATCGATCCGACACTATGAGCCCATCCCCGGAGTTCCACGAACCCCCAGGCCTGCGCGTCACCGTCAACTCCGTCACCCACCGCACCGACCTCCCCGCACCTCCCGACCGCCCGCACAGCTTCGTCTACTCCATCAGCATCCACAACGGCACCCCCTCCCCAGTCACCATCAAGGGCCGCAAATGGGTCGTCACCGACGACCGCGGGGAGGTCTCCGCCGTCGAAGGAGACGGCGTGGTCGGCCAATTCCCCACCATCGTGCCAGGAGACAGCTTCACCTACTCCAGCCGACACCTCCTCGACCTCGGCTCCGCCACCGCCGAAGGCAGCTACCTCGGCACCGACGGCGACGGACGGCGCGTCCTCGTCCGCATCCCGCGGTTCACCATGACCGTGCCGGACGTCTGACCCCCGCCTCCGCCACCGCCAGCCCGGTCAAGGATGCCGAAACGTGATCCGCGCCTTGTTGAGATCGTAAGGCGACATCTCCACGTTCACCCGGTCGCCCACGCTGATCCGGATAAAGTGCTTGCGCATCTTCCCCGAAATGTGGGCCAGGACCTCGTGTCCGTTGGGCAGCGCCACCCGAAACATCGTCCCGGGGAGCACCTGGCTGATCGTCCCGGTCAATTCAATCGGTTCTTCTTTCTGCATCGTTCTGAGACCGCGGACGATGGTCCTTCAACGCCCCGAAAGCAAGCGTTTTGCAGGCTCCCTCCCCCTCCGGCTGGGGGAGTTCGAGGCGCTTGGGCAAGGACTTGGGACAGCCCTTTGCCCTGTCGTGGCCCTTTGCCCTTGCCCCCTCCCAAGGCCTCGACTAGGTTCGCCCCCGATGGAAAACGACACCCACAGTTGGCCCCCTTCCACCGGGTCCAATCCGGCCCCCGCCGCACCCGTGCCCCCACCCCGCGTCGCCCTTAACCCCACCCCGCCACCCGTCATCTTTCCCCCAACACCACCCCCGCCCACCGGCCGCGGTTGGCGCATTGCCACTCTCATCCTCGCAGCCGCGCTTACCCTCAGTCTCCTCGCCAACCTTGGCGGCCTCCTCGGCGCCCTCGTCGGCGGCCTCCCCCTAGCCTCACCCCCTGCCTCCGACACCGACGCACTCGTCGAGGTCGTCGTCGAGGACAACCACGCCCCCCACAAGATCGCCCTCGTCGATATCGGCGGCCTCATCACCAGCGACAACTGGGACGGCTCCGGCAACCTCGTCCAGCTCGTCCAAGACCAACTCGAACGCGCCGCCGCCAACCGCTCCGTCAAAGCCGTTCTCCTCAAAGTCGATTCCCCAGGCGGCGAAGTCCTCGCCTCCGACGACATCGCCGCCGCCATCCGCAAATTTCAGGAGTCCAGCGGCAAACCCGTGGTCGCCGCCCTCGGCAGCCTCGCCGCCTCCGGGGGCTATTACGTCTCCGCCCCCTGCCGCTGGATCGTCGCCCATGAACTCACCATCACCGGCAGCATCGGCGTCATCATGCACGGCTACAACTACCGTGGACTCCTCACCAAAGTCGGCATCCGCCCTGACGTCTACAAGAGCGGCAAGTTCAAGGACATGCTCAGCGGCGACAAGGCCGACGACGAAATCCACCCCGAGGAACGGCGCATGATCCAGACCCTCATCGACGACACCTTCGCCCGCTTCAAGTCGGTCGTCCGTGAAGGCCGCAGCCAGGCCGCGAAACACAACCCGCTCGCCGCCCCTAAGAACCGACCCCTGACCGACGACTGGACCGAGTTGGCCGACGGCCGGATCCTCTCCGGCCGCCAGGCCTTCGAGGCCGGCTTCGTGGACGAACTGGGCAACTTCGAAACCGCCGTCGAACGCGCCTGCAACATCGCCGGCATCCCCAAGGCCAACCTCGTCCGCTACCAACGCCCCTTCGAGTTCGGCCACCTCCTCCGCTTCCTCGGCCGAGCCCCCGACCGCCAACTCAAAGTCCAAGTCGGCCCCGACCTCCCGCGCCTCCAAGCCGGCCGCCTCTACTTCCTCGCCCCCACCGCCCTCCCCTAACCCGCCCGCCTCCCCTGCCTTTCCTGCAACTTGCCCTTCCTCCCATGGGTCCGTTCCCTCAGCGGCCAAACCCCGCTTGAGCCCATGACATCCGCCCACCCCCCTCCCGATACCCACCGCAAGACCCTCGGCTACCTCCTCTGGATCTTCGGCTTCACCGGAGCCCACCGATTCTACTACGGACGCCCCCTCACCGGCACCCTCTGGTTCTTCACCGGCGGACTCCTCCTTATCGGCTGGATCGTCGACCTCTTTCTCATCCCCTCCATGGACCGCGCCGCCGACCGCCGCTTCGTCCCCGGCCCCATCGATTACTCCGTGGCCTGGCTCCTCCTCACCTTCCTCGGCGTCTTCGGTATCCACCGCTTCTACCAAGGCAAATGGATCACCGGCATCCTTTACCTCGTCTCCGGTGGCCTCCTCCTCTTCGGCTGGCTCTACGACTACTGGACCCTCAATGCCCAGGTCAGCGAACAGAATTACGCCCGCTCCAACCCGCTGGGAAGCTAGGGAGCCCTCGACGCCCCCCCCAATCCCCAATCCGAACGTCTACCTCTGCCCAGGCGGTTGCCCGCGCACCGCCAAGTTGCCCTGATCCGGCGGCAACGCCCTCGTGTAGTCCACCAGGATCTTCACCGTCTCCTCCAACTGCGGATCGAACGACGGGTTCTCTTCATCCTCCTCCTCCGCGCCCGGCACCGCCGGAGAGCCGTCCCCCGACGACCCCGCCGGTGCAGGCTCCGGCGCTTTCGTCGCCCCAACCCTGGCCAAGGGCAAGTCCTTGTCCACCGCCTCCAGCGTCAACTCGAACACCTTGCCCCAACCCTCCTTCCGCTGCTCGCGCTCCTTCTTGCGAGCCTCCGCCCTCTTCTCCGCCTCCTCGCGCTCCTGAATCCGACGCGCCTCGTTCAACGACACATTCCGCTCCGCCCGCTGCTTTTTCACCTGCTCGATGTCCTCCCGGATGTAAGCAAAGTCCTCACTCGCGGCCACCCGCTCGGCCGACCTCGCCCTTAGCCCGCCAAGGTAGGTCCCCACCCGATCCTGCCGCGCATAATCGACCGGCGTCGTCCCATCGGCGGGCAGCGGATTGGGGAGGCTCGCCTCGCCCAGTTCCATGTAATCGTAAATCGAAGGGAGCACGATGTCGGGCTGCACCCCGATCCTCTGCGTCGTGCCTCCCGCCACCCGATAGAACTTCGAGACGGTCAGCTTGACCTTCCCCGGCTCCTCCACCAGGTCCGGCCTCATGAACTGGCTCAAATTCAACACCGACTGCACCGTCCCCTTCCCGTGCGTAGTCTGGTCCCCCACGATCACCGCCCGGCCGTAATCCTGCAGCGCCGCCGCCACAATCTCCGACGCCGAGGCGCTCAGATGCCCCACCAGCACAATCAGCGGTCCGTCATACGCCACCCGCTCGTTGCGATCCCGGTAAACCATCGTCTGCTTCCGGCTGTCCCGCACCTGCACCACCGGCCCCCTCGCAATGAACAGCCCCGTCAGGTTGATCGCTTCGTCCAGGATCCCGCCCCCGTTGCGACGCAAGTCCAAAACCAGTCCCGTAATGTTCTCCTTCTGCAACCGCGCGATCAGCTTGTCCACATCCCGCGCGCACCGCTCGTAGAACTGCGGCAGGTTGATCACCCCCACCCGGTGGGTTCGCCCCTCGCTGTCCACCTGCTCCATCACCCGCGCCTTGGCGAACTGCTCGGTCATCTTGATCTCGTCCCGCACCAGCCGAACCTCCTTCTTCACCGAACCCGCCGAGGCGTCCGCGGGCAATACGGTCAACCGCACCTCCGTCCCTCGCTTGCCCCGGATGAGCTGAACCACCTTGTTCAGCGGCATGTCCACCACATCCACCGACTCGTCGTTCCCCTGGGCCACGGCAATAATCGTGTCCTCGGTCTTCAATTGCTTGCTGAGCTCGGCCGGACCTCCAGGCACCAACCGCTGCACCTTGGTATGCCCGTCCTCCCACCGCAACAGCGCCCCAATCCCGCTCAGCGAGAGCTTGATGTGCTGCACCTCGAAGTTCTCCGCCTCCGTCGGACTCAGATAGTCCGTGTGCGGATCATAGGCCCGTCCTAACGCCGTCAAGTAGAGCTGCGTGATGTCCTCCGTCGTCAACTCGCGCATCGACTTGAGCAACCGCTGATACCGCTTGCTGATCCGCTTGATCCCCTCCTCCGCGTCGTAGGCGACCGCGACCTCTCCACCCCCGATCTCCTTGTCCCCGTCCGCCTTCCCTTCAACCCCCTTCACCCCTTCGGTCTCCTTCCCCAGGCCCGCCGGCTTGTCCTTCTTCGCCGCCGTCTTGATCAGCTTGTCCCCTAACAACTCATACTTGATCCGCTGCCGCCACAACCGATCCGCCTCCTCCTCGCCCGCCGGCCACGGCAGCTTGTTCCTCACCGGCTGATACATCTCGTCCACCGTGAAATCCTGCGGCTCCTGGAGCAACCGATCGACCAACTGCTGCCGCTGCTCCAAACGCTTCAAATACAACTCGAAAATCTCGAACCCAGGCGACGCATCACCCCGGTCCGTCAAGTCGTCCAACTGCTCCCCATACTTCTCTACCAACGAGTCCACGTCCCCCTGCAAGAACACCAGGTGACTGTAATCAAGCGCGTCCAAATAGTTCGTCAGGAACATCCTCGACACCGCGTCGTCGAACGGCGCCTGCCGGTAATGCGCTTGCTCCAGGATATACCCCAGGGTTTGCGCTATCTTGCCAGCCTGGGACCGGGTAAACTCCCTGGCTAGCAACGAGGTCAGAACCCCCCCCACGACCAAACCCAGGATCAAAACGCGTCTCATGCTCAAGTTTTGTCCGGAATGTGACCCGAAATCCGCCGGATGCAACCCCGGATTCCATCCCGCGCCCCAAAAACCGCCGCTTGTCGGCCCCTTCGCCCCCGACTATAACCAGTGTCGGCTGAACCGATTCCCGACTCGAACCCGTCGTTCGCAACGATCCGCTCCGCCAAACCCGAATCCCAGCCCGCTTCGTGCCATGCCAATCCCCACTCATCTCCCACCTTCCCCGCTCCTCGCGCTTGCCCTCACCCTCGGGCTCCTCCCGGCTACCCTTGCCCCGGTTTATCCCTCCACCCCGCCGGACTGGCAAAACCCAGAACTCACCGGGCTCAACCACTTGGCCCCCCATGCCACCATGGTCGTCTGCCCCGACCGCGCCACCGCCCTCCGCATCGGCCCAGTCTGCAACGCCGAACGAACCAAGTCCCCCTGGTACCGATCCCTCAACAGCCCCTGGAAGTACCGCTACGCCACCAACCACACCGGCCGCACCCCCGACTTCTGGCAACCCCATTTCGACGACTCCTCCTGGACCACCATCCCCGTGCCTTCCAACGTCGAAATGCACGGATTCGGCATCCCCATCTATGTCAATATCCCCTACCCCTGGCCCCGACCCTGGATCCCACCCTTCGTCCCCGAAAACGACCCCAATAACACCGTCAACTCCTACCGGCATTCCTTCAACGTCCCCTCTTCCTGGGCCAACCGACGCGTCCTCCTCACCTTCGACGGCGTCAATTCCTTCTTCTACCTCTGGATCAACGGCCACAAGGTCGGCCTCGGCAAGGACAGCCGCACCCCCGTCGAATTCGATATCACCTCCTACCTCCGCCCAGGCCCCAACCTCCTCGCCGTCGAAAACCTGCGCTGGTGCGACGGCTCCTACCTCGAAGACCAGGATTTCTGGCGCCTGAGCGGCATCTTCCGCGACGTCTACCTGTGGTCGCCCCCCAATGTCCACCTCCGGGACTTCGAGATCAGAACCGACCTCGATCCCTCCCTCACCTCCGCCCACCTTTCCATCTCGGTCTGGGTCGAGAACACCACCCCCCTCCTCGCCCCCGTCACCGTCGAAGCCACCCTCCTCGACGCCGCCCGCACCCCCCTCGCCACCCCCCGCCTCCACCTCAACCTCCCCCCGAACGCCCCCAATACCCACGCCACCGTCACCACCTCCATCCCCAACCCCCGCCTCTGGACCGCCGAAACCCCCTACCTCCATAAACTCCTCCTCACCCTCAAAGATCCCTCCGGCCAAACCCTCGAGGTCATCCCCGTGAACGTCGGCTTCCGTAACGTCCACATCCGCGATGGCCACCTCCTCGTCAACAACCACCCCATCATGATCAAAGGCGTCAACCGCCACGAAACCCACCCCGACCGCGGCCAAACAATCACCGTCGACGACATGCGGCAGGACATCACACTGATGAAACGCCATAACATCAACGCCGTCCGCACCGCCCACTACCCCAATCAACCCGCCTGGTACGACCTCTGCGACCTCTACGGCCTCTACCTCGTCGACGAAGCCAACATCGAAAGCCACGGCATGGGCTACGGCCCCGAATCCCTCGCCCACCCCCCAGCCTGGCGCAACGCCCACCTCGACCGCACCATCCGCATGGTCGAACGCGACAAAAACCACCCCTCCATCCTCATCTGGTCCCTCGGTAACGAAGCCGGCAATGGACCCAACTTCATGACCACCTACGACTGGATCAAACAACGCGACCCCAGCCGCCCCATCCATTACGAACGCGCCGGCTTCGCCCGCAATACCGATATCTACTGCCCCATGTACCCGCCCCCGTCCCTCCTGGCCGATTACGCCGAGGGACGCCGCGTCGACGGCTCCTGGGGAACCGACTTCATCCTCGAAGCCAATACCCCACGCACTCGCCCCCTCATCCTCTGCGAATACTCCCACGCCATGGGCAACAGCTCCGGAAACATGTGGCTCTATTGGAACCTCTTCTACTCCAAACCCCACCTCCAAGGCGGCTTCATCTGGGATTGGGTCGACCAAGCCCTCCGCAAACCCCTCCCCACCCCTGCCCCCCGTTCCCCCAACCCCAAAAACCCCAACTCCTTCTGGGCCTTCGGCGGCGATTACGGGCCCCCCAACACCCCCAGCGACCAGAACTTCCTCTGCAACGGCCTCGTCAGCCCAGACCGCCAACCCCACCCCGCCCTCCACGAGGTCGCCCATATCTACCAGTTCATCCACAGCCGCCCCGTCGACCTCGCCTCCCGCACGATCGAGATCAAAAACTGGTTCGACTTCCTCAACCTCGAAGACGCAGTCACCACCCACTGGCGCCTCACCGACGGCTATCGCACCCTCCAAACCGGGCAACTGGCCGGGGCCCGCCGCGCCCCGCGGGGGGGCGGGGGGGGGGGGCGGCGCCGGGGG
>CAZVRY010000224.1:0-11111 GCA_964629545.1 uncultured Verrucomicrobiota bacterium
GGGTTGAGGCGAAGCTCTTGGAGTGCGCCATGGAGGTGAACCTGTCACCCTATCCCTCCCCCCAACCGTTTCCAGCGGAGCGATGGCTCAGGTTGGGGGGAGGGAGATAGGGAGAGGGGGAGCCGACTCGGGATGGGATTTGGAATAGGAGTTGGGATTCCGCCTTCTGCGCTCTGTCTTCTGCCCTGGTTCATGAGCAGGGCTTCAGGCTTCCGCCCTTCCGGTTGGTGGGCAGGGGAATCCAGGGCCGGGGGTGGGGCCGTCCGCAGGTCAGACGGAGACCCGCCGTCTGGGGTGAGGTCGTCCTTGTCGCGGGGGGCAAAATGGACTACAGGAGGGTGAAATCATGCGCTTGGGGATTGTCATCGCCGTTGCCGCCGCGGGCCTCGCCACGGCGGGGTGGGCTCAGACCTTCGAGGTTTTTGGCACGAACGCGACGTGGGCTTACTTCAAGGGAACGCGCGAGGCGTCGGCTCCGGACCCGAAGGCGTGGCGGCAGTTGGGGTTTGACGATGCGGGGTGGGCGCGGGGGATGGCGCCGTTTTTTTATGGGGAGCCGCTGGCGGGGGGGACGCGGCTGGACGACATGCAGAACGCGTATACGACCCTGTTTTTGCGGCGTGCGTTTGTGGTGAGCGGGGCGGCGGACATAGCTGGTCTCGAGTTGTGGGCGGCGTGTGACGACGGGTTCATTGCCTGGATCAACGGGGTGGAGGTGGCGCGGTGGCGGGCGCCGGCGGGGGAGCCTTTGGCGACGTCGCTGGCCAGCGAGAACGCGGTGCCGGACCCGGCGGTCTTCGAGGGGTTTTGGCTGGGGGAGCCGTCGGCGTATTTGGGGGAGGGGACGAATGTGCTGGCGGTGCAGGTGTTCAATGTGAGTGTGGCGAGCAGCGATCTGGTGTTCACGGCGGGGTTGGGGGGGACGTGGGCGGCGCGGGTGGCCCCGACGGTGGCTGGGGTTTGGCCGGAGGCGGGGCCGCTGACCGGGTTGACGACGGTGACGGTGACGTTTAGCGAGCCGGTGACGGGGGTGGACGCGGGGGACTTGTTGCTGAACGAGTTGGCGTGCGTGGCGGTGGAGGGGGACGGGGCGGTGTACACGTTCACCTGTCCGGCGTTGCCGTTGGGCGCGGTGTTGGCGAGTTGGGTGCCGGAGCCTGGGATTCGGGATCGGAGTGCCGAGCCGGTGGCGTTCGATCCGCACGGGGTAGGGGCGCGGTGGCTGTATGAGCTTTACGATCCGAACGCGCCGCGGGTGGTTTCGACTCATCCGGCGGACGGGGCGACGGTGCGGCAGTTGGATCGGGCGGAGGTGGTGTTCAGTCGTCAGGTCACGGGGGTGGAGGCGGGGGATTTGTTGGTGAACGGCGTGCCGGCGGCGCGGGTGGTGGGGGCGGGGGCGGGGCCTTATCTGTTCGAGTTTTCGCCGGTGGGGGCGGGGGCGGTGGAGTTTGGGTGGGCGTCGGGGCATGGGATCACGGATCAGGCGGCGGTGCCGGTGGCGTTTGGGGGTGGTTCCTGGGGGGCGTGGGTGGATCCTTCGTTGCCGCGTCCGGCGGTGGTGATCCAGGAGTTTCTGGCGGAGAATGTGGGCGGGCTGATGGACGAGGACGGCGACCGGGAGGATTGGATCGAGTTGTACAATGCATCGGCGGAGGCCGTGGATTTGGCGGGGTGGTCGCTCAGCGACGATGCGCGGTGGCCGCGGCAGTGGGTTTTTCCGTCGGTGGTGATGGGGCCGGGGAGTTACCTGGTGGTGTATGCATCGGGCAAGGATCGTCGGACGGTGGGGGGGAATGCGCGGCTGCACACGAACTTCAAGCTGGCCGTGGATGGCGAGTATTTGGGGTTGTATGGGCCGGAGTCGCTGCGGGAGGCGGCGAGTGAGGTGGCGCCGGGGTATCCGGAGCAACGGGCGGATTATGGGTACGGGCGTGAGGCTGGGGGTGGGTGGCGGTATTTGAGTCCGCCGACGCCGGGGGCGGCGAACGCGGGGAGCGCGATGGTGGGGGTGATGGAGGAGGTGCATTTCAGTGCGGGGAGGGGCTTTTACGCCAAGCCCTTCAACCTGACGCTGGCGTGTGCGACGCCGGGGGCGACGATACGCTACACGACGAACGGGAGTGTGCCGGCGTTGACGAATGGGGTGGTTTACACGCAGCCGATTCCGATCAACGCGAGTCGGATCCTGCGGGCGGCGGCGTTCGGGGAGGGCCGGCTTCCGTCCAGGGTGACGACGCACACGTATCTTTACAATTTGCCGGCGAGCCGGCGTTTGCTGCCGGCGTTGTCGGTGGTGACGGCGACGAACCACCTCTACGGGCGGAACGGCATCATGGAGGTGAATCCGCGGAACACGACCAAACATGGGGTAGCCTGGGAGCGGCCGGTGTCGGTGGAGTTCATTCGGCCGGGCGACCACGGCGGGTTCCAAGTGGACTGCGGGATGCGGGTGCAGGGGGGCGATTACATTCGGGGGTTGTACGACTATCGGAGCGGGGCGTTGCCGCAGAGCAAGTATTCGTTTCGGCTGTATTTTCGGGGGGACTACGGTCCGGGGCGGTTGAACTACCGTTGGTTTCCGGAGACGACGCAGGCCTCGTTTGACACGGTGGTGTTGCGGGCGGGGATGAATGATCATTCGAATCCGTTTCTGACCGACGAGTTTGTGCGCACGCTGGCGCGGGATTGCGGGCAACCGGCGCCGGTGGGGACGTTCGTTCATTTCTTCCTCAACGGGGTGTATAAGGGGGTGTACAACCCTTGCGAGCGGATCGATCCCGACTTCCTGCGGGCCTACCACGGGGAGGTCGCCGACTGGGATATCGTGGCGCAGTTTGGGGAGGTGCGCGAAGGGGACGTGAGCGCCTGGAACAGCCTGAAGACGTTCGTCAGCCGGAGCAATTTATCGGTGCCGACGAACTACCTCGAGGTGGCGCGTCAGATGGACCTGACCAATTTCGTGGATTACCTGGCCCCGTTGATTTACGTGGACAACGACGATTGGCCGCACAACAACTGGCGGGCGGCGCGGACGCGGACGCCCGGGGGGCCGTTTCGGTTTTACGCCTGGGATGCCGAGTGGGCGTGCGGGGTGGTGAATGGCCACGCCCCCTCCTTCAACACGATCAACAGTCAGCTCAGTTCGACCACGCCGCCGTGGGGGACGGCGGAGATTGCGCAGATCTTCAACAAGCTGAAGGTGACGACCGAGTTCAAGCTGTTGTTCGCGGACCGGGTGCACCGGCATTTCTTCAACGGCGGTCCGTTAACGGACGCGCGGATTCGGGATCGGTATGAGGAGACCAAGGCGCGGCTGAACGGGGCGATCAGCGGGTTCAACAACGTGATCGGGTCGGTCTGGATTCCGAATCGCCGTCGCTACTTGCTGGACTATCTGCATCGTGCTGGGTTTCTGGGGTCGTCGAATGCGCCGGTGTTCGGGCAATTTGGGGGGCGGGTGGCGCCTGGGTTTCGGTTGACCATGACCAACCTGATGGGGCCGATTTATTACACGCTGGATGGGAGTGATCCGCGCACGTCGTTCACGGGGTTCGTGGGGCCTGGGGCGTTGGCTTACGACCCGAGCCAGCCGCCGGTGCTGGCGGCGTCGACGGGGGTGAAGGCGCGGAGTTACTGGGTGACGAATGCGGGGACGGCGCGGCTGACCAATTGGAGTGCGCTCACGGAGGCGCGGTTCGAGGTGGCGCTGGCCGGCTGGCCGCTGCGGTTTTCGGAGATTCACTATCATCCCCCGGAAGGGGATGCCTACGAGTTCATCGAACTGGTGAATCTGTCGCCGTTGCCGTTGGACGTGAGCGGAGTGAGCCTGGAGGGGGTGAGTTTCCGGTTCCCGGAGGGGACGGTGTGCGGGGGGTCGGCGCGGTGGGTGTTGGCCTCGGACGCCAGCCCGGGCTTGTTTGCGCAGCGCTATCCAGGCGTGGCGGTGGCGGGGTGGTTTGGGGGGAGTCTGGCCAACGGTGGGGAGCGGTTGGCGATGGTGGATCGGGACGGGGTTGTCTTGGTTTCGGTGGATTACTCGGACGGGGGCGGGTGGGCGGCAGCGGCGGACGGCGATGGGGCCAGTCTCGAGGCGGTCGATCCCGCGGGTAATTTGGATGATCCGGCGAACTGGGTGGGGAGCGAGCGAGCGGGGGGAACGCCGGGGGACGCGTTCGCCGCGGGCCCTGCGCCGCTGGTGCGGTTGAACGAGGTGGCCGCGGCGGTGGGGCCGGACCGGCCGAGTGGCGGGCTGACGAACGATTGGATCGAGTTGCACAATGCGGGGGCGGTGGGGGTGGATTTGGCGGGGTGGACGTTGGACGACGGGGGTGGGACCTCGTGGGTGTTCCCGAGCGCGGTGTTGCCGGCGGGTGGGTATGCGGTGGTGCACGCCCGGGCGGAGACGGGCAGCGGAGGGTGGGAGGCGGGGTTTGCGCTGGATGCGGGTGGGGAGACGGTGTTTCTCCATGACGCGCAGGGTCGCCGGGTGGATGCGGTGGGGTTTGGGCTGCAGATTCCTGGGTATACGCTGGGGCGTGGGGGCGAGGAGGCGGGGTGGGGATTGGCGGAGCCGACTCCGGGAGGTCCGAACGAGCAGGCGGGGTTGGGGGCGGTGGAGAGCTTGGTGATCAATGAGGTTCTCCCCAACCCGGAGGGCGGCGGGGACGACTGGATCGAGTTGCACAATCGGGATGGGGAGCGTCCGGTGGGATTGCGCGGGGTGGGGTTGAGCGCGACCAACGCGTTTCAGCGGTTGGAGGCGTGGTCGTTCATTGAGGCGGGTGGGTTTGCGGTGATTCGGGCCGACGGCGGGGCTGGGGCGGGGCATGTGAAGTTCAAGTTGCCGGCGGCGCGCGGGCATGTGGCGTGGGTGGATCCGTTGGGGATCGAGCGGCAGCGGGTCTTGTATACCAACGCAGTGGAGGGGGTGTCGCTGGGGCTGCTGCCCGACGGGGTGGGGGGGTGGCAGGCATTTCCGGGTTCGGCCAGTCCCGGGTCTTCGAATTATGTGCGGGTGGTGACCGGCGTGCGACTCAACGAGATGCTGGCGGCGAGTCGGGAGCAGCCCTCCGACTGGGTGGAGTTGTTCAATCCGACGGCGGAGAGTGTGGAGATGGGGGGGATGCGATTGGTGTGGGAGGAGGGCGGTGCGGGGTGGTGGCCGATTCCGGCGGGGGTGAGGGTGCCGGCGGGGGGTTACCTGGTGGTGGCATGCGACCCGACGCGGCCGGCGTCGACGGTGGCGGAGTCTGCGTTGAATTGTGGGCACGGCTTGTCGGCGGGCGGGGGGATGCTGGGGTTGGCGAACGCGGCGGGGCGATGGTTGGACCGCCTCGATTATGGTCCCCAGTTGCCGGATCGGAGTGTGGGGCTGAGCGGGGGTGGCTGGGGGCTCCTGGCGGGGCCGACTCCGGGGGCCACGAACGAGGCGCCGGCGCTGCTGGGTGAGGTGGCGCAGGTGCGGTTGAACGAGTGGCAGGCGGGGGGGGGAGAGGACGATTGGTTCGAGTTGTTTAATCGCGACGTGTTGCCGGTGAACCTCGGGGGCTGCGTATTGACGGACGACCCGTCCTTGGCTGGGCAAACCAACCACACGATTCGGCCGTTGAGTTTCGTGGCGGGCGGGGGGTGGCTGCGCTGGGTGGCCGACGGGAATCCGGATGAGGGCCCGGACCACGTCCCGTTCCGTTTGAACGTTCTGGGCGAAACCCTGCGGCTGTATCGCGCCAACTTTGGGGTGGTCGATTCGGTCGATTTCGGGGCGCTGCGACCCGGCGTGGCCCAGGGACGATTTCCGGACGGCGAGGCGGTCCTGGTCGAGTTTCCGGAAACGGCCTCGCCGGGGGGGCCGAACTGGCTGCCGTTGGGCGGGGTGGTGATCAACGAACTGCTGGCCCACACGGATCCACCGTTCGAGGATGCCATCGAGTTGGCGAACCTGGGGAGCACGGCGGTGGATGTGGGGGGGTGGTGGCTGAGCGACGACCGGGGGCGTCCGCGAAAATACCAGATCCCCGCGGGCACGATCCTGGAGGCGGGCGGGTATGGGGTGGTGTATCAGGGGCAGTTCGACGTGGGGTTGGGGGTGCCGGCGTCGTTCCGGTTGGATCCGGATCGGGCGGGGGAGGTGGTGTTGGCGCAGGCGGGTCCCGATGGGGAGTTGACCGGTTATCGCGCCGTGGTGGCGTTGGGCGCCTCCGACAATGGGATTTCGTTTGGGCGGCATCGGACCAGTCTGGGAGATGATTATACCTTCCTGTCAGGCCCGAGTTTCGGGGTGGATTCGCCGGCGACGGTGGAGGCGTTTCGGGCGGGGCGCGGGGCTCCGAATGGGGCGCCGAGGGTGGGGCCGGTGGTGGTGAACGAGATCATGTATCAGCCGGCGACGAGCCTGAGCCAGCCGGAGGAGGCGTGGTTGGAGTATGTGGAGTTGCACAACCTGACCGATCAGCCTCAGCCGTTGTGGCGGGCGGGGGCGTTGACGGTTGGCTGGCGGTTGCGGAGTGGGGTCGAGATCGACTTTGCGGCGGTGGGGGCGACGGTGGCGCCCCGGGGGTTCCTGGTGGTGGTGGGATTCGATCCGCGGACGAACGCGGCGGCGGTGTCCGCGTTTTTGGCCCATTACGGGTTAGAGCCCGCGATGGCGGGTTCCCTGGTGGGTCCGTTTAGCGGGCGTTTGCGCAATGAGGGTGAGACGCTGCGGGTGGACCGGCCGGGCGATCCGTTTCTGGATGGGACGGAGTGGTTTGTCCCGCGGATCGAGGTGGACCGGGTGGGGTATGGACATGGGGGCAGCTGGCCGCAGCCGGCTGCGGGAACCGGGCTTTCCCTGCAACGCGTGCAGCCGGGGTTATATGGCAACGATCCAGCCCACTGGCTGGCCGCGCGACCCACGCCGGGGGCGATCAATGCCCAGGCCGGGGGCGATGCGGATGGGGACGGCTTGCCGGACGACTGGGAGGCGTTGCACGGTTTCGACGTGTTTTCGGCGGAGGGGGATGCCGGGGCGGGGGGCGATGCGGACGGGGACGGTTTGACGAACCTGGAGGAATGGCAGTGGGGGACCGATCCGCGGGCGGTGAGCATCCGGATTGCGGGGCTACGGTTTCAGGGGGTGGGGGTGAGGATCCAGTTCAACGCGGCGGCGGCTGTGACCTATCGCGTTGAGTATGCGACGGCGTTGGATCCGCCGGAATGGAAGGTGGTGCGGACCTATGGGCCGCAGCCGAGCGCGGGGTTGGCGGAGGCGGTGTTGCCCGTGAGTGAGGTGGATCCGATCCGGTTTTTCCGGGTGGCGGTGCAAGAGTGACGGGCGAACCAGCAGAGGCCGACGACGGACTTTCGTCGCGTCGGCGACGGAGCGATGTCGGAGTCGATGAGGCGCCTGGTTTCGATCACTATTCCTGGGTTTGGGGGTGGCCCCATGGCTTTGGGGTGGGCATAGAGGTTGGGTCGGGGCGGGGGCTACCCAGACCGGCGGGAGTTTAGCCCCACCAGGCGTAGAGGGCGATTTGGGCGGTGGCGATGGCGATGGCCCAGAGGCGGGGTTGGCGCCACCAGGGGCGAGGGCCATCGGACTCGCCGGCAAGGCGAGGAGGGAGGGTGGCGAGCACGAGGATGAGGAAGAGGAAGACGCCGACGAAGGCGGCTTGGGCGGTCCAGGCGGGGAGGGCGATGGCCAGCGTTGGGGCGGGGGGAGGGAGGGGTAGGCTCATGGGGTTTCCTGGTTGGAGGGCAGCCAGCAGACGAGGCCGCGGAGGTGTTGGGGGTCATGGGGGCGGGAGAAGGCACTGACGGTGGCGACGGTGGCGAGGGCGGCGACGAACGACCACCAGGCGACCCAGAGGAAGGGGACGCCACCTGGGAGGCCGAGGAGGGGTTCGGCGAAGGTGAGGAGGGCGGAGGTGGCCACGCCGGCGAGCATGCCGGCCATGCCGCCCGCGGCGGTGGCCCAGCGGGTGAGCATGCCCAGGAGGAGGAGGGCCAGGAGGGGGCCTTGGAAGAAGGAGAGGAAAGTTTGGAAGGCTTCGAAGACGGAGCCGAAACCTTGCTTGACGGGGTAACTGATGGCGATGCCGCCCAGCAGGAGGACGACCACGAGCCAGCGGCCGAGGACGAGGCATTCGCGGTCGGAGGCGTGGGGGCGGAGGAAGGGGCGGTAGAGGTCAGTGACGATCATCGTGCTGGCGGAGTTCACGTAGGAGTCGAGGTTGGAGAGGATGCCGGCGAAGAAGGCGCCGAGGACGAGGCCGAGCACGCCGGGGGGGAGGAGGCGGACGACGAGCATGGGGAGGACGCGGTTGCCATCCCAGTCCTGGCCGGGGGCACCGAGTTCACGGGCGAAGAGGCCGAGGGCGACGAGGCCTGGGACGACCAGGAGGAAGGGGAAGACGAGCTTGAGGGCGGCGCAGAAGACATAGGAAGCGCGGGCTTCGTGCTGGGTGCGGGTGCCGAGAGTGCGTTGGACGATGGCTTGGTTGCCGATCCAGTAGGCGGGACCGAGGACGAATCCGAGACCGAGGAGGACGGCGGGCCAGGGGTAGACGGGGTGGTCGGCAGGGGGCAGGAGCTTGAGGTGATGGCGTGTCCAGTCGAGGCGTCCGATGGTTTCCTTGAGTTGCGGCCAGCCGCCGACCTCCTGGAGGCCGAGGATACAGAGGAGGGCGGCTCCGGCGATGAGGATGACGCAGGAGAGGGCGTCGGTGGCGACGACGGCTTTGAGGCCCCCCCAGGCGGTGTAGAGGCCGACGAGGGTGCTGGTGAGGAGGACGGAGGTCCAGAAGTTCCAGCCGAGGAGGGTTTCGAACATGGCGGCGGCGCTGACCAGAATGGTGCCGAGGGTGCCGATCATGAAGAGGACCCAGAGGAGGGCGAAGAAGGTGCGGACGGCCTGGTTGTAGCGGCGGCCGAGGTATTCGGGGACGGTGTAGACGCCGGCCAGCCAGAAGAAGGGCATGAAGAGGAAGGCGGCGATGAGGACCGGGAAGATGCAGCCGATGAAATCGAAGTTCATCATGACGAGGCCGTAGCGGTAGGCATCGCCGGCCAGGCCCACCATGTCTTTGGCGCCGATGTCGGAGACGACGAGGGAGAGGCCGGCGGCCCACCAGGGGAGGGACTTGCCAGCCAGGAAGTAGCCTTTGCCGTCGCGGATGCCGCGGCTGACCCAGATCCCGAGGGCGGCCACGCTGACGAGGTAGGCGATGATCAGGGTGAGGTCGAGGGACGTGAGTTTGATCGCCATGGAGGGGTGGTGGTTGGGCGGGATGGTGGAGGCTGGGGCGAGGTTGGTCACGCAAAACTGTGCGAGCAGGGCCGTGCGGGCGGGGCTTTACTTGGGGGGAAGGGACGGTCATGTTCAGCGCTATGAATTCCTCCCCTCCCTCGCCCTCCGAAACCGAGTGGCCGGCCGGTCCGGCCGCGGTCGCGTCCGCCCTGAGTCGTCGTCGATTCCTGCAGCAGTCAGGTTTGGGGGCGCTGGTGGCGGCCGGGGGTGTGGCGGCGGTGCGGGGGGCGGGGGGAGCGGCCGACCCTCCGATCCAGGGTTTCGAATCGTCGCCCACGAAGCCAGAGGCATCGGCGGGGTGGCAGCCGGTGTCGGATCGCAGGGTGCGGGTGGGGATTGTGGGGTATGGCGTGTGCCGGTTTGGGGCGGCGTTTGGGTTTCAGGATCATCCGAACGTCGAGGTGGTGGCGGTGAGCGATCTGATTCCGGAGCGTTGCGCAGGATTGGCCCGGGCGTGTCGATGCGCGAAGACGTATCCTTCGTTGGAGGAGTTGGTGAAGGACGATCGGATCGAGGCGGTGTTTGTGGCGACGGACGCTCCGCGGCATGGGCGTCATGCGATGCTGGCGTTGCGGCACGGGAAGCATGTGGCGTCGGCGGTGCCGGCGGTCTTCGGTTCGCTGGAAGAGGCGCAGGCGTTGGCGGCGGCGGTGAAGGAGAGCGGGTTGAAGTACATGATGTTCGAGACGTCGTGTTATCACGAGGACCTGCACGCGATGCGGGAGTTGTTTCGGGCGGGGGATCTGGGGGCCCTGGTTTACTCGGAGGGCGAGTATTACCATTACATGCCGGAGCCGATTGACTCCTACGAGGGGTGGCGGATTGGCTTGCCGCCGCAGTGGTATCCGACGCATTCCAACGCGTATTACGTCGGGGTGACGGGGGGACGGTTTACGGAGGTATCGTGCATGGGCATGCCCAGTCGGATTGCCCATTTGCGGCCGGAGGGCAATCGCTATGGCAATCCGTTCGGCACCGAGATTGCATTGTTCCGGACGAGCGAGGGAGGGAGTTCGCGGATGGCGGTGAGTTGGGACACGCCTGGTTACGGCGGGGAAATGGGGAGGGTGCGCGGTCAGAAGGGTTCGTATTACGGGAAGTTCGAGGGGTTGAAAGGGGCCTCGGTGGCGGGGCGGCGGCCGCCGTTGCCGCCCGGGGTGGAGGCGGGAGGGCATGGGGGGTCTCATGGCTACTTGATGAACGAGTTTGTGACGGCGATTTTGCAGGATCGGAAGCCGTTGGTGGACGTGGCTTGGGCCTTGAACATGACGGTGGCGGGCATCGTGGCGCACCAATCCGCGTTGAAGGATGGGGAGTTGATGAAGATCCCGGAGATGGCGGGGTGACGGGGCCCCGCAGCGCGCGTTTCGAAGAGTGGTCACCGACCCCCTGACCCGTTCACGCCCCCCTTTCTCCATCCCCAGGAACCGTCGCCCCACCCCGTCCCTCCCCCCCGTTTGGCGGGGGCGAGGGAGTCATGGAAGGGGAGAACGCGACGTGGGACGGTTCATGGTCTCCATGCGCGTCAGAAACTCGGAGGTCCATTCTCTCCATGAACCGTCCCCTCACCCCGCCTGCGCGGCCGAAGCCGCCTCGGCACGGCGAAGGCCCGTCCCTCCCCCCAACCGTTTTCAGCGCAGCGATGACTCAGGTTGGGGGGAGGGAGATAGGGAGAGGGGGAACGCAGACGGTTCAGGGGTAGCTTCCAAGTCGAACGAACCGACGCGCATGGGGACCATGAACCGGGCGGACCGGGAGCAAGAGCAAGAGCAAGAGCAAGAGTACGAATTCTGCCTCTTGCACTCTGCCTACTCCCTTTCCG
>CAZVRY010000225.1:0-11062 GCA_964629545.1 uncultured Verrucomicrobiota bacterium
CAGGCGGTCGCGGAGTTTACGCCGCGCCGTCCGGAAAAGTTTCAAGACCTGATCCCGGCCAAAGAAGTCATCGCCGAACTCAGGCAGAAGCGCGCGTCGTATCGCGCGATTGCCGAATTGCTCACGCAGCACTGCCTGCCGACGAGCAAAGCGGCCGTCGCCGTGTTCTGTCACGAGGTGCTGGGTGAAATCGTTCGTCCGCGACGGCGTCCCGGGCGCAAGCGACCCGTTGTCCCCGCCGTGTCCAGCCCTGAAGCCGTCCAACAGCAGCCACCGGACGCGCTCCTAGCCGCAGAACCATTGGCCAATGGCAGCAGCGAGGACTCCCAACAGCCGCGCGCGCGCCGCCCGCGCATTGCCCAGGTGCGGATGCTCAAACCCCAAACCACATGAAACGACTCGATTTGATCCTCAACGGCAAAGGCGGTGTCGGCAAAAGCTTCTTTGCCGTGAACTTCGTCCAGTTCCTCAAGGACAAAGGAATCGCGCATGTCGCGATTGATTCCGACAACGAGAACTCGACGTTGAAGCGGTTTCATCCAGACGCACGGTTTCTCGACCTGGACAACCGCCGCGATCTCGACGGCATCTTTGCGGCGCTTGAGAAGTCGAATCTCGTCGTCATGGATTGCCGGGCGGCGTCCACCGACCTGTTCATTGATTACTTCGCCGAGATAGACCTGCCCGCCGTTCTCGCGGCGATGGGTGCGCAGCTCACGCTGGTCATGCCGGTGAATCACGAGGCCGACAGCGTGGACCAGGTGCAACGGCTCGCCGACCAGTTCGGCAAGCAGTCCGGCTACGTCGTGGTGCGCACCGCGGCGCACAGCGACAGCTTCGCGCTGTTTGAATCCTCGGAAGTGCGCGCGCAGCTCAAGGACAAGCTTGGCGGACGCGAAATCGCAATGGCCCGCTTGCAGGACTGGCTGGTCGAAATGCTCAACGCTGAGAACGTGACCATCACCGCAGCGGTCAAGCACGCCGCGTTCAGTCTTCTCGACCGGCAGCGTCTCCAAACATGGCAGCGGAAGCTCTATGGGGAAGTCGAATCCGTCACCGAACTCCTTCTGCCGACCAAGTAGGCTATGCCAAACATCGAGCCCGACTTTGACGACGATTTCGAGCGGGCAGTTGCCGATTGGCGCGAGCGATACCGAGTGCGCGAGGACGATGCGGTGCTGCTGCTGGTCGAGTTATTCCGCATCCACCAACGGCATTGGGATGACCTCCGGCGGCGCGAATTGCCGTCGTTTGAACTGGTGCGAGCCGACATCGCCAAGCTCGCGGAAACGACGCGGACATTTCAGGCACAGTCGGCGACTCTCCTGGACGCCCTGAAGAAGCTACCCTCGACGCATCTCGCGGCCCGAATCACCCGGACGGCGGCATTCTTCGCCGCGCTCGCCAGCCTGCTGGCTGGATCCCTGATCGGGAGGGCGTGGCCGTGAAATTGGATTTCATGCCAATCAGTCCGATCGCATTCCCACCGGACCTGGAGTGGATGCTCCGGCATCCCCAATACCTCCTGCTCGCTGGCGCGCTTGGATTCGCGCTGATCGCCGCGTGGCTCTTGTTCGCGCCGGCGAAGCGGGGTTTTGTCGCGCACCTGGGCGGGCTGACGTGGCGGCGAAACCAGTTTTGTCGCGGTTGGCTTATCACCGGCGACACCGGCTCAGGCAAAACCAGCTCTGGAATCAACCAACTCGCGCACCAGGTCTTCCGGAATGAGCCGACGTGGGGCGGCCTGTGCATTGACGAAAAGGGGGTCTATTGGGAAACGCTCGCCGCTATGGCCCGGCACTACGGGCGCGAGCACGACCTGATTCATCTGCAAATCCGCGCCAACGACGCGGACATTCATTGGACACCACCGCACCGCTACAACCTGACCGGCGACCGGAGCATCCCGTTCACGACCTACGCGAAGTGCAGGCTGTAGGGTGGCCAGCTATGCGAGACCAAACAAAACTCCGCGCCTTCGCACTGGCTGACCAATGGGCGATCCCTGTGTATCAAGCGACCGTCGACTTCCCACGTGCAGAGCTGTTCGGACTGACCGCACAGCTTCGGCGGGGGGCCTTTTCGATTGCGTCCAACATCGTCGAGGGTTGCGCGAGGTCCTCCGAGGCGGAATACCTGCACGTTCTGGACATGGCCTGCGGTTCAGCGCGGGAAGTGGAGGATCAGCTCGGACTGGCTCATCGCCTCGGCTTTCTCTCCGATGCGGCACAACGTGAACTGGGCGCGCGGTCGACGGAGACGGCCAAGGTGCTCAATGGGCTCCTTCGTTCCTTTCGCCCGCCGTTTCCAGCCGCGGTCGCCCCCTGACCGGCCGTCCTGGAGACCACGACCGCCTTCGGGGGCTGGTGGGCGGCCGCCCACCAGCCCCCGTACCCCGGCCAAGCACTTCGGAGGGACCATTCTGCCCCGTTTCGCCTTGCGGGGCTACACCTGCTCAGGCACACCCCAGCCACGTCGAAAAAGCAAATGCCTATAAGTTAAGTTAAGTAGTCCCCCGGCCCCATGCGCAAACGGTGACATTCTTTGCTGTACACGCGACGGTGGTTCCGTCATGGCTACCAAGTCAATGAACGTCTCTTTGACGCCCGAGTTGCGGGCGGCGGTGGAACGTCGGGTGCGATCTGGGCGTTACGGCAACGCCAGCGACGTCCTACGGGCTGGGTTGCGGGCCTTGGAGCGGGAGGAGCTTGGCGCCGCCTGGCGTGATTGGGAGGAGGCGCGAGCCAGTCTGCCTCAGGAACCCATCACAGCAGGAATAGAGCAAGGGATCGAGGCGCAGATCCGGTCAATGCGGCGGGCCAGACAACCTAAGGCGCGCGGATGATACCGGCGGTGTTCGACTGCGGAGTCGTGATTTCGGCTTTGGGGTGGTCGGGCAAACGCAGCGCCTCGCGGACTCCCTCACTGGCATTGCCGAACTCACCGGCTCGGACCTGGTTGGCTACGAAATGTTCCCAGGCAGGAGGCAGAGACACATTCATGTCGGTCAGGTCGCTTTCTTGTGACGTTTTGTGACCGGGACCATGCCCTCCGGTGCATCAATTCGCCTCTTGAGGTGGAAAGGGAGGTTCGGAGGGAGGAGCAAGGCAGTGCAAGGAAGCCAATGAGTTGTGCACAATATTGCAGATTAGCAACTTGCAACGAGCGGCTTCGACCCCCTCCGTCGGCACCATTAATATCAAGGACTCGCAGAGAGAGAGATGTGTGAGAGGGAGAGCATGAGTGAGACCCAGGGCCCGCGAGCGGGGTCTCGTAGATTGCCAGACGCTCGTCGTTACAATTCATTCATCGCGATATCCGGACTCAAGTTGGGCCACCCCCGTCGGGGGGGAATCACGGGTGCCCGTGTTGTGGGGCTTCGACTATCTGCCAACCGCCACGCCTTGGCAGGAGGTGGTGGAGGACGTCACGGCGTGGTGAGTGGTTCTCCTTTTGCGCACCCCGGACCGTGCCCGCTGCCAAGGTGAGACCGTTCGCGGACCCGCTGGTGGCAGAGCTCAAGCTGGAAGTGACCTGGGATTGCTGACTTCAACCGCCGCAACCGCCGCATCCGCCGCAACCGCTGCAACCGCCGCATCCGCCACCGCATCCGCCGCCCGCATTACCCCCCGTATTGGCCTGGAGCTTCTCTTCGAGCTTGGCCAGGGCTGTCCCATGGAGAACGGTCGGCCCGAAAAGTCCGACCGCGAGGGGCAACGCCGCAAGCCTCAAAGTGCCTCCATCGGCTTGCCCCAAACGTTCGAGATCCTTGGGTTGTGGCGCAGCGTGACGCTTGCGCAAGCGCGCCAGGACTTCATCGCCACGGCGGGTGCGGTGAGGACGAGTTCCGAACATCAGCGCGACCACGAGCGCGATCACGGAGAGGACAATCAGCACCCCGACTGGCATGTCTCGCTCGATACCGACGACGATCTTGACGAGGCCGATCGCTGGCACGATCAACGCGACGAGCATTGGAATGGTACAGGTGTTCGCGCGTTGCCGTTCGGCCGTCAGAAGGCCAAGTCTTTCCAGTTTCTCCTCGACCTGCGCGCAAAACGGCCAGTTCGATGACAAATCCTTGAACGTGCTGCCGTTGTGGGGCGCGACGGTTTGGTAGACGCTCACTTCGAAAGGATGCGCGCCGTCAGGCAAGAGCTGGCGGCTAAGGCGATGCTCCTTCTCGTCCAGATGAAGCGCGCCGCGGTGCGTGAGACTGGCCACGGCCGCGAACAGCGCCCGGTTTCTCCCGCCCGCGAGGAAACCCATGTCATAGGCGTCGAGTGCTGGCAGCGGCTCATGGGGTGCCTCAGTCGGAACCAGCGCCTTCCAGCGCAAGAGTGCCGCGCAACCGACGATGGCCGTCCAGGCGATGATGAAGAACAGCAGAAACGGCCCTGCGGTGAGATCGAACGGCCAGCGTCCCGCCGCTCCTAACGGACCGACACTCGTGCAGCCAGCCAGGACCAGGGCCGCGATCAGGCCCGCCGCTCCGAGGCTCCAGTATCGGGCCAGCGAGCGTCGACCAAGGGCGATAGCGCAATCGGCGCTGCGCAACCACACAGGCTTCGGCACGACCCAGTTTCGAACGGTGTTCACACGGGCAAAATGAATGTCGTCACCGAAGCGCTGAGCGGCCGCCGGCCAGATGTCGGCGGGTGGATCTCCCCCGAAGATGGCGCGGTAGCTCGCAAGGGTGCGCGCGTACCAATCGTTAAACTTGTCCCATTCGCGATCGCCGCCTTCGGTCGGGCCGTGATGCAGCGGGCGTCGGAGCACGCCGCCGCAGAAGCCTCTCCAATAGGATTGCGTGTAGAGCAGGTGCAGATGCCACGCCTGGTCCACCTGGTCCGATGGCGTCACCGGATGCCCCGCTTCAAGCGCGAGGAGCGCGAACCGCTTGTACTCATGGACGACGCGACTCGCGTAGGGCAGGGACCAGCCGTTGTCGCGAGCCAATCGTTTGCTAAAGGGGAAGGCGACGGCCGCGTCGGGATTGTAGTGTTCCAATCGTTCCCACAGGTCGAGCTGTTGCGATGTCATAGGTGTGCTTGCTCCCCTGGAAACCGGGAATCCGGGAGGAGGTAACGAACGTATTCAGGCGCCCTGGCCCGTGATCAGAGCGATGTCGGCGGTGCTGAGCGGCCGATTCATGTTGACGTGCAATTCCGTCGCCATGACTTCTCCTTCCCATCGGCTGATGACGACCGTGGCGACACTGTTGCCGATGAGGTTGGTGAGCGAACGGCATTCGCTCATGAAGCGATCGATGCCCACGAGCAGGGCCAGTGATTGGATCGGGATGCCGGGGACCACGGCGAGCGTTGCGGCCAGGGTGACGAACCCCGCGCCGGTGACCCCGCTGGCGCCCTTCGACGAGAGCATGGCCACCAGGAGGAGCGTGAGCTGTTGGCCAACGTCCAGGGGTGTGTTGGTCGCCTGCGCGAGGAAGATCGCGGCCATGGACATGTATATATTCGTGCCATCGAGGTTGAAGCTGTAGCCGGCGGGGAGGACCAGGCCGACCGTGGATTCCGCACACCCGAGGCGTTTCAGCTTGTGGAGCATCCCGGGCAACGCCGTTTCCGAGGAGCTGGTGCCCAGGACGAGGAGCAATTCCTCCTTCATGTAGCGGAGCAACCGGAAGATCGAAAAGCCAGCCATGCGCGCGATCACGCCAAGCACGACCACGACAAAGAAGCCCGCCGTGAGATAGAAGCTCGCCATCAACGCGAACAACGGCTTGAGGGCTGCGATGCCATAGCTGCCTACGGTAAAGCCCATGGCCCCAAGCGCTCCGAGGGGTGCCACTTTCACGACGATCCCCATGATTCCAAAAGAGACCTTCGAAGCGGATTCGACCGCCCGCAAGACGGGTCGACCTGATTCCTGCATGAACGAAATGGAGCATCCGGCGAGAATCGAGACGAGCAACACCTGAAGCAGATCCCCTTTCGCGAGCGCCTCGAAGAAACTCCCGGGAATGATGTTGAGCAGGAAATCGGCAACCTTGAGCGAGCGGGCATCCGCCACGAACTTCTGCGCGCTGCCCGGAGCGAAGGATTCGGGGTCAATATTAAACCCGGAACCCGGTTGGAGGATATTGACCACGACCAGGCCGATGACCAGGGCCAGCGTGGAGACGATTTCGAAGTAGAGAAGTGTCTTGCCGCCCACGCGACCGAGCTTCTTCACATCGTGCATGGCCGCAATTCCGTGGGTGACCGTGCAAAAGATGATCGGCGCGATAATCATCGTGACCAGCTTGATGAACCCATCGCCCAGCGGCTTGAGCGCCTTTCCGGCGTCGGGCCAAAGCGAGCCGATGGCAATCCCGACCGCGACGGCGATGAGGACTTGAAGGTAGAGGATCCGATACCACGGTTTACGGGCGGAGTGTCTTAGCGTTTCGGCTGAAGGGTTCATTCACGCTGCGTAACAGGGGATTGGGGCGAGGGTAACGAGCAGACAGCGCAGGCGAGAACCACGCCCAGCTCCAGGTGCGGTCGCCGGTGGGCTGAAGGCCGTCAAGTCGGAGCATTACGCTGGGTGGAGGGAGGATACGACGGTGAGGCGGCGTGGAACGGCGAGGCCTCGATCCGGCTGGCGGGACGCACACGCCCTGCGGCAGGTGCGGCGTCCGCCCCACGGCTCTACCTATCGCCTGCTGGCAACGTGGCGGGCGTTGGCCCTGCGACGAACGAGTCTCCAGCCCAAGAGAAGGGGCATGGCAACGGCCATCACGACTGCTGCCGTGGTCAGGGCATCCGTGACGCGATTTCGGGTTTTGTAAATGACGATGAACTTCGTGTCCGGCACCCGGGCGAAACCCGCCAGCCACCATCCATGGTATTCGTCTAACGGGTCTCGATAGAAGTAATCGCGGTGCAGTCCGGGCGCAGCCGAGGCGACCAGTTCCTCCAAAAAGCGATGGGAGATCGCCGCCACTTGGTTGCTGGCGCCGAAACTGCTTTGAGCCACAATCCGGAATTCCCGTTTCCCCGCGAGCTGAGCGGAGGAAGATTCCTGGCCCGTTCGAGACGGTTCCCAACCGTCCCATTCGCTGACCAGAACGACCTCGCGGCCGCCCGATATTTGGCCCAGCACCACCCGCTCGAAATCCGTCAGCTTGGCCATGAGCGACAGGACCCCGACGAGTCTGCCATGGGAGTCGAGAATCACACGGTTGACGCCGAATTTGTTGAAGCCATCCTCGTGGCTCACGTAGGAGTCGGAGAAGTACACCCAGTCCATGCCTTCTTTGGTTCCCTGATTCATCGCCCATTTGTTCGTCGCCCCTTGGAAATAGTCCCTCGCCTGGCGTTGGTTGATCAGGTTGCCAGCGTCCGGCCAGCGCAAGACCAGGGTGCCGTCCGGTTTCATAATCACCCAGTTCTGAAGACGCAGCCAAGCAGGCGCCTTCGCGTCGTCTTTCTGCAGGGTGGTTTTCAAGAAGGCCGAAAGCGCCTGGGTATTGGTCGACGCCATGAGCTGGGCCAACTCGGGGCTGGAAGCGACTTCGTTCACCGCGATGCTCAAGGGCAACAGCTCGCCGTGAATCTTCCCGGCTGAATTCCACGCAATAGCGGTGTTGCTTTCCTGTGAGTCGCGGCAAATCAGCACGGCGGCCAGTGCCAGCAAGAGCAGCAGCAAACCGGTCGCACCCGAGAACCCGGCTAAGACCGGATCACGTCTGCACCAACGCCACAACCGGTCCAGTCGCCCGACCGGCCGGGCGAGGATTGGCTCACCCCGGAGAAACCGACCCAAGTCATCCGCCAGGGCCTGCGCGGACGCGTACCGTTGACCGGGCGATTTGGCCAGGCACTTCAAACAGACTGTTTCAAGGTCGCGGGGCACGTTGGGATTCAGCAATCGCGGCGCCGTCGGCTCGTCATCCATCACCTGACGCAGCGTGTTCTCGGGTGTGTCCGCGCGGAACGGAGGCCGGCCGGTCAAACAGTCGTAAAGAATCGCTCCCAGCGAATAAACATCGCTGGCGGGACCGATCTCCCCGCGTCGGCCGGCGGCCTGCTCAGGGGGCATGTAGCTGGGCGTGCCGAGCGCGAGGCCCGACACCGTGAGGTCGGAGTCAGCCTCGACGTGGCGCGCCAGCCCGAAGTCGGTGATGCGCGGCTCGTCCTTGCCATCAATGAGCACGTTGTGCGGCTTGAGGTCGCGATGCCAAATGCCCCGCTCATGCGCGTAGTGGATGGCTGCGGCGACCGTCTTCACGTAACGCGCGGCCGGCTCGCCCGCCAAGGGCGTGCGGCGAATCACCTCGGCCAGACTCTTGCCCTCGATGTAGTCCATCGAAAGGTAATGCTGGCCCTCGTGATCCCCGACGTCGTGGATAGCGACGATGTTCGGATGCTGGAGAGTGGCGGCGGCCTTGGCCTCAGATTGGAATCGCTTGATCTCGGCTTCTGTGGCTCGCGCTCCGGTGAGCGTCAATTTCAGCGCCACGAAGCGGTTCAGGGTGCGCTGGCGGGCTTTGTAAACCACACCCATACCGCCCCGGCCAATTTCCTCGAGCAAGTCATAATTGCCGAAGGCGTTGCCGGCGGGAACGGTGGATTCCCGTTCCGGAGGCGGCACGGTCCGGGTCTGTGCTTCTGGATTCAAGGCCAGGCCGATCAGGCAGCGCGGGCAGAGCCCATCGCGCGACGATTCGGAAATCGAAGAACCACATTCCGAACAAAGCCGGGGCGTTGACATGGCGGCCGGATCTTGCACGACGCTGAACTCAACAGGAATTCCAGCGCAAGGTAACAGGAAGCGCTTTCAATCGACGAGGGCGCCTAACAGATAGCGCAGCTCATCCTTGACGGCACCGGGAGTGTCCACGATCCGCCTGACCTCCGCCTCGAGGAAACGGCCATACTCCTGGCGAAAGCGGCTGACCGCCATTTTCACGGAGTCCTCGCTCTTGCCTACGCGGGCGGCGACCTCCGCATGGGGGCGCTTGCTGTGTTCGCCGGGCAGGAAACTCCTCAACTCATCGAACCACTCGGCCTTGCCCTCGCGCCGATACCGTTCGCGAAGTTGATCCATGGCGAGTTCGAGCAACCGGAGCGCGCAACTGCGGTCATAGAGTTTTTCGGGCGTCAGATGGTGGGTTGGCTCGGCAGCATAGCGGCCCTCGGCTGAGGCAAAATCGAGCGGGACATGCGGCTGCCCGCCCCCGCGTTTGGCGGCCTGCACTTTCTCCCGTTCATTTTTCACCATGTTTTGCAGGCTGGTCAGCAGCCACGAGCGAAACCGGCCCGCGCCCGGCTGGATCCCTTGGAAGATGCGCTTCGTGACGATGCGGCTGGCGAAGAATTCCTGGGTGAGGTCTTCGGCGATGTGGGGAGCGAGGCCGCCTTTGCGCAAGTAGGCGTAGAGCGGATACCAATAGGCGATGCACAGCTTCTCCAAGGCCGCCTCCGCCTCTGGCGAAGCTGTCTTGGCCGCGGCAAGCACGACGCTCCAATGCGTGGAAGCAAACCGCTGCCCGCTAAGGGTCGGCCGATGGTCGCCTGGTTCCGCAGTCGGCATTGCTGAACCTAACCCTCGGAGGGTGCCCTAAGCAATGAGGGAATCTTCCTCCGGCCCTTTGAGCAACACAGCCTTTAAGGGGAGTTGGATTCTCCGGAGGCAAAGTTCATTGTCTGGCTCATCGCGGTCATAGCCTGGAACTTAGGGAAGCCTTGGAAAGTGCCACCCACGAGTCCTTTCGCTTACTTGGTATCCAATGCCACCGGCGGAATCGCCGTTGATGTAAACGCAATCCTGGGCGGCGAAGCCGGGATTCGGCTGACCGCGCTCCGCCCTGATGGGCTGCGCGCGCGTTCATTGGGGCGCCTCGCTGGGATCCCAGATGGAGGCCGCAATGTGCTGCTCCGGTCGCCCGGGCGTGCCCACGTCGAGGAACGACTGCACGTAGGCGATGTTCGCCGGCGACCCGTCCACCTGGATCTGCGACGTGGGCGGCTGTGGTTTGCCCCGGGTCCGCGCGAGGTTGCAGGCGACGAACCAGGCGGCGTCCATGCCTGCCGGCCCGCCGCGAGAATGCGGCTGGACGCCGCCGGCCTGGCGACAGTCATTGGAACCCACCCTGCTGCAGTGTCGCTGCGGATCTCACACGATTATTTCGTCGATGAACGTCTCCCAGCCGTTGCTCACCGCCGCTGCGCCGGCCCCGTAAGGGCCGTTTTCCCGCTGGTGACGCGCTGATTCCGCCCTCCGCGTGGAGTATTGGCTCATCCGGGACGAGTTCCAAATAAGCGCGCCAGCCAAAATGCCGATGATGGCGAAGAAGACTCCCAGCATCCAGGCCACGCCTCTGCGGTGTCCCAAATTCACCGTCCACCCCATCGCCGGAATCTGTTTGGGCACCCAGACCCGCGAATCGCATTTGCTGAAATAGATTCCGGCAGTCCAGTTGCGCGGATTGTTCCACTCCTTCTCGTTCAATTCGGCAGCACCCGACGTGGGCTGCCCCTGGCTTGTTTCTTCCACGCCGGGTGCCGCGCCGGGGTGAATCCGACCGGTCCTGTGGATGAGCCAGAACCAGAGGGCGAGGATTGGAAACAGAGTCAAGGTCCACAGGAGCGATCCCAACGGCACCGGCACGGCCTCCGGCCATGCAACAGCCCGCGCCGACAAGTTCAGCCAGTGCATTCCACCAAGGAAAGACGCGCTCGCCACCAAACCCGCTCCCAGCAGGAGCAGCACGCCTTGAAACGCCGACAGCCGGTGCTGGTTGCGCCATATCACCAGCGCGGCAAGCAAGACCACGGCAGCGGCGGCCTCGCTCAATGCAACCCCCGCGCCACTCCAGCCGGAGGAAATCGCAAGGGTGGGCATCCAAAGGCTCAAGCCCAACGCCGAGCCGTGGAAACCCCAGAAATTCCAGCGCAGCCCGGAGGTTGGGATCGCCGTGTCTGTTTGAGCCCCCTCACGTCGGCTGCCACGGGGAGTGGAGGCAATCGTCTCCACGTCCGTCTTCACCTCGCTGGCGTGCTAGCCTGGATTCCCATGAGAGGTTTGTAGCTAACGGAACGCAGGTCCGCAGCTG
>CAZVRY010000226.1:0-11019 GCA_964629545.1 uncultured Verrucomicrobiota bacterium
CGCCTCCAGCAAAACCCGAAGTTATTTTTGCACAGACCCTAACCCCCGCAGGGGGCGCGCCCCCGTTGTCCGCTTGGCCCCAAACCGCTCCCGGAACTTCGTGAACACCTCGTTGACATAGATGCGGGAGCCCAAAACCACCCCGTCGAGGAAATCCCGGATCCGGACCTGCAACACTTCGCCCAGGCTCAACTCCCCACCTGGTCGAAGCGAGCGGTGATCGGCGAGCGGCGAGCGGAAATCAGGCGGTGAATCTATCAGCCTGATCAGGAAGCGATCCCGATTCCGATAGCGACCCCGACCCTGATCGGGACCAGCAACCGTGGAACCGGCAAGTCATAAGTCAGAATTCATAAACAGCCCGCCCGCCCCGTGCCCTTCATGTTCGCCCTGAATTCATGAGGCCCACCCCCCCGACTGACCCCACACGCATTCAGGGCGGATCATGAATTGAACAGTCCACCCGCCCCGGTGCCCTTCATGTTCGCCCTGAATTCATGAGGCCCTCGCCCCCGGCTGACCGACACGCATTCAGGGCATTCGCCCTTTCGGATCTCCCTCCCGGCCCGCGGCGGGCGGGGAGGGACGGGCCTTCGCCTGCTGAAGCGGCTTCGGCCACGCAAGCGGGGAGAGGTGGGCAACGACGTCGTTCACCCGCAAGTCGGACAAGCGGAATGGGGGCTGCACCGTGCCTGCATGAGGAAGATGTCTTTTTCACCCACGCTTCGCGGTTGGCCTCCTCTCCCCGTCCCTCTCCGCCGTCTGACGGAGGCGAGGGAGTTATGCCGCTATGCCCCCGCTCCCTTTCTCCTCCATGAACCCCTGAACCGCTTACGTCCCCCTCTCCCTTTCTCCCTCTCCCCAACCCCCTCCATCGCTTCGCTTTCAAGGGTTGGGGAGAAGGATGGGGACCGGTTCGTGGGGAGGTCCGTCCCAGAACCGCGGCTGCCCCGCCCGTTGGCCTTCCGCGAAGTTGTCGAAATCCGCAGTGACTTCTGGTTCCTGAGGCGCGGATCACGGGGGTCAAGGCGTGGTGCGAATTCCGCAAAATCTGGGCAGTCAGGACGGGGCGAGCGGCTTAGGTTGCATGATCCATCCCGGGGTCGCCCTGCGTTAGCGTGACGCGGGGTGGGAGACCTCGGGCAACCGTCGTCTCGCATGAAGCCTCCGTCCCTCCTCACCGGTTCTGCCGTCGCCCTGTTCACTGTTACGCTGTTCGCGTGTCCCGCGGTTCGAGCCGCGGAGTCGCTGCCGATGGGGTTGGGTCAACTGTCCCGGCTGTCGGAGGCGCGCAGCCGGTCGATTAGTCCGGAGAACTTCACGGGGGAGAAGGGCAAGGCGGGGATGGCGACGGAGGGGACGGGGAGGAACGCGGCGCGCGATTTGGGGCAGACGTGGAAGGTGTCGCCGTCGGTGGTGATCAAGGCGGGGACGACGTTCACGTTGGGGACGATCGAGGGGCCGGGGACGATTCAGCAGATCTGGATGACGCCGACGGGGAATTGGCGGCAGTCGATTCTGCGGTTTTACTGGGATGGGGAGGAGACGCCATCGATCGAGTGTCCGGTGGGCGATTTTTTTGCGTGCGGCTGGGGGCAGTATGCGCAGGTGAGTTCGCTGGCGGTGTGTGTGAACCCGGGCAGCGCGTTTAATTGTTACTGGCCGATGCCGTTTCGGAAGTCGGCGCGCATTACCATGGAGAATCGCGATGCCAAGGACATGGTGTTGTATTACCAGGTGAACTACGAGTTGGCGCCGGTGCCGGTCGAGGCCGCGTATCTCCATGCCCAGTTTCGGCGGATCAATCCCCTGGCCTATAAGGAAGTGGTGACGATTGTGGATGGGGTGCGGGGGCGGGGTCATTACGTGGGCACTTACATGGCGTGGGAAGTCCGCACGAACGGGTGGTGGGGCGAAGGCGAGATCAAGTTTTTCCTGGATGGCGACCGCGAGTTCCCCACCATTTGCGGGACGGGGACGGAGGATTACTTTTGCGGCTCCTACAATTTCGACCGGGGGGGCAGGTATATTGCGCACACGGGTCCCTACAGCGGGTTGCCGCAGGTGATCCCGCCCGACACGGCCTACGTTCCGCCCCAGCGATTTGGGCTCTACCGCTGGCATGTGATGGACCCGATCCGGTTCGAGAAGGACTTGCGGGTGACGATCCAGGCCTTGGGTTGGCAATCGGGGGGGCGGTATTTGCCGTTGCAGGACGACATTGCGTCGGTGGCGTTTTGGTATCAGACCGAGCCGCACGCGCCGTTCCCGGCGTTGCCGTCGCCGGAGCAGATGGCCTTCGGGCCGTTGCCGGAGAGGAAGCTGTCGAACTGAGGTGCCACCGCACTGTGCCGGTTCGGTGTTCCCTTGCATGGAGTGACCCATCATGAAAGCCACCCACTTCCTCCTCTTAGCTCTCGCGCTGCCGTTCGTTCCGCCCCCCGTGGTTGCTCAACCGCGCGTCCCTGGCGCGACGACGTCGGTTTACGCCGTGGTGCCGGATCCTTTTGGGATCGCGTTCGGAGCGGACGGGACGCTGTACGTTGGGCGGGACAACAGCGGGTCTGGCGGGGGCAATCCGGATGCGGTGAAGATCCACCGGGTCGGGCCGGGCGGCTCGCCGGTGACGGAGTTTGGCGATACCGCGATCCCGGATCCGGACGTGGTGGTGGTAGATCGGACCGGTCAAGTCTCTGGGATTGCGGGTGCCGTGTTGGTGGGTGGGCAAGTCAGTCCCGGGGTGGGGCAGGTGTCGAGGGTCACTCCGGACGGGTTCGTGACTGTCCTGTTCGGGCCGAGCGCTGAGTACGCCAATCCGAGCGGGTTGGCGTTGGATTCGCTGGGTCGGCTGCTGTTCACCGAGGCTGGCGTGGGGCGGGTGTATCGCAGCGCGGGGAGCGCGCCGGAGCTGCTGTTCAGCCTTCCGGACGCGTATTCCATCGTGGTGGACGGGTTGGATCGGGTGGTGGTGAGCCCGGCCAGCGAGCCTGGCCGGTTGCTGCTTTATTCGGCCGGTGGCGAGTTGTTGGACGACCGCTTCGCCGAGGTCCGTTTGGCCACGCCGTTGGTGCGTGGTATGGGGGGATGGTGGACCACGGAACTCTTCGGGATTAGCGCCGCCGGCGAGTTAGTGCGGATCGGGTCGGCCGGCACGGCCGTCGTGGTGGGGACCGGTTTTGGGGGGATCGAGGGTTTGGCCTTCGGCCCGGACGGGGCGTTGTATGGGAGCGACTTTGCGGGGGATCGGATTTGGCGTTTGGCCCCCTTGACTGTGCCGGAGGCGCGGGGTTTCTGGGGGCTCAAGACGCACGATCCCCGATCCCAGCCGCCCACGACGATGTTCTGGTTCGACGAGCATGGGGCGGCTTATCGGGAGTTGCCGCGAGTGACCCTGGGTGGTGTGGAGATCGAGGCGGATGGTCTAGCGATGTCGCCGGAGGGGAGGTTGTTCGCGTTTCAGGTCGATGCGGCTGGCGGTTCGCGGCTGATCTCGCTCGACGCGACGACGGCGGTGGCGAGCGTGGTGGGGCCGGTGTTATCTGGCCGCGATGTGCGGGGAGCGACGTTCACCTTATCCGGTCGGCTGTTGGCGTTTGATTACGCCGGGCGCGCGCTGGTGGAGGTGGCGCCCGAGACGGGGCAGGAAGTGGGGACGGCAGTCGGCCTTTCGACCAACGTGACGTTCACGGGCACGGCTGGGGATCTGACTCAACTACCGGACGGGTCGTTGGCAATGGGGTACGAGCAAGGGATCTATCGGCTCGATGCGCGCACGGGCGAGTTGGTCGTGTGGCTGGAGGATACGGCGGTGCTTCCGGATGGATTCGCGCCCTATTGCTGCGGGATTGCGAGTGTGCCTGGGAGCGAGCCGATGGACGCATTGTTTGCCTACGAGGCCAGCGATAAGGATAGCGTGTATCGGTATGCGCCGTCCTCAGCCTTCGCGCGCGACCTGCTCATGCTGAATGTGGTGCCGAGCTACAATGCGGGCCGGGGCGATCTGGCGGCCTTGCCGGCGGCCCTGATCGATGCGGTGACGATTCGCCGGGAGGGGGCGGAGGTGACGGTAGCGGCGGTATGCCGCGGGGGTGTCTGGGCGGAGGTGCTTTTTACCGACGATCTCGGGGCCACGGACTGGGCGGTTGCCCCGGGCACGGCGGGTTGGGTGCCCTACACGCCGGGGAGCCTGGCTACGCCGATGACGTGGTCCGGCTTGCCGGCGTCTGCCGCCCACCGCTTTTACCGGGTGCGGGTCAGGTGATCGCTCCGGGGAGGCTGGCTTTGATGAAAGCACGTTTTGGGCGCAACCTTTCGAACGGGGGCCGGTTAATTCGCGGGGTCCTGGCCCTGGCGATGTGGGTGGCCGCGTGGTTTGGCTTCCGGTGGTCGGTGTGGGTGGGGGTGGGGCTGGCGGGCCTAGAATCCTTGCCGCCCAGAACTTGATCAAGTCGAGTCAAGTTCTCGTCCCGTCCCTCCTGCCGGCAAGGATTCTACAGAGCGAGGCGTGGAAATTGGGGTCCAGACGGCGAAGGCGCGTTGCACGAAAATGGGGGCCGGAGCGGGTCTGAGGTCACGCCTCGCTAGGTTGCTTTGCGTTGTTCGAGGCCTTGCGCGGCTGGTGTGCGCTGCGGGCGTGTGGGATCAAGACGCGGTGGTAGTGAGGCCGGCGGAGGAAGGCGCAGAGGGAAGGCGGCGCCTACTCGGAGGAGGGCCAGGCCGAACACGGCGTAGCCGAGCGGCAGCCAGGGAGGCAGGCCGAACCACCCACCGGCTGGGTAACTGAAGGCGCCGACCTGCATGGGGATGAGTTCAGCCAATGGTCCCACGCCGCCACAACACACCATGGCCACGGCGTCAGCGCGGGAGCGGGCGGGAGCGAGCAGCGCGGCCGCGAGGACCAGCAAGCCAGCGGAGGCCAGCAGGGGTTGGGTATTGCCCCACGTGCACAACCAGGCGATTTCAACCGCCATGACGCCAAGGGCAAGAGCAGGTCCTCGGGCGGGCGGGTCAGCTCCAGCGAGGCCGGTGAGCCGCCGGGTGGCGACGGGGAACAGCCACCACATGGGGAAGATCCACGCGGGCAGGGTACCCCATTGGGGATGCGCGTACTCCCAGAGGCCCGCGGAAGTGGCGGCGAACTCCGCCATCGGCCCCAGGATCAATCCCGCGATTCCGGCGGCCAGGTCCGCGCGCTCGTGGAAGCGAAGGAGGGAGAGGCAGGCCAGGCTGGTGATGAGCGCGGTGCAGGTGCGCGGCGAATCGAAGCAGAACGTCATCGCGCCGATGGTCGCGGCGAGGAGGAGGCCGATCCAGGTCGCATCGAGCATCGGCCCGGGGTGGGTGGATCGCTTTGGGGCTGGGCAGGGCGGGGGGCTCGCGGCTTCCTCGGCGGGGAATGTGGTGGGGTTGGTGGCTTTGGGGGTGGTCATCCGGGCGATGAGTTGGAGGGCGTATTCGGTGCCGTGGGGGACGCCGATGCCGGCGAAGAGTTCCCCGGCGTGCCAGGTGGCGTTCCGGCCCTGGAGGGCTTCGAGGCGGTCGTAGACGCGGTCCCTGAGGTCGTGTTCTTCAAAATGGGGGAACCAATGGCGAATGACGGCGCGGTGCAGAACGGAATCGACGCGGCCGCCCAGGCGATGGACGACGGACCGGAGGGCGATCTCGGCGTCCGCCTCGCTGGCGCCGCCGTCCAGGTAGGGGTGGAACGTGACGACTCCGCTGCCGGGATCGACTTCGTAGAACAGGTAGGGGTGGCCTGGAGGGACCACGCCCTCGGTCCCATAGCGGGGTGCATAGAAGACCCGGCGGCCGAGCCCGGAGACGCGCGCGGTCAGGACGATCCGGTCGAGGGTGCGCACGCGGGACAAGAGATCGCGTTCCTCTTCGGTCACGTCCGCCACGTCGAGGAATCGGGCGGGGGGCAGGGTATTGATGACGGCGTCGAAGGCGTAGCGACCGCGCGGCGTGTCCAGTTCGATGCCGTGGGCTCGGCGAAGAGCGATCACCGGTTCGTGGAAGTGGACACGATGAGAGGCGGCCGCCCGGTTCCAGACCTCCTGATGGCCGGCGCGGAGCTGGGGCATGGCCAGGCGGAGCCGGTCGCGCAGGGTGTATCGTCGCAGGAGGGTGAGAAGCCGGATGACGTAGATGGCGGGGACGCGGTCCAGCAGGGGCCCGAACTGGGCGCCTCCGGCGATGGGCAAGAGCACTTGGCGGACGAAGGAAAGCCCTTGTTCGTCGAACCAGCGGGCCGCGGGGATGGCGGTGGCGTCGGTCACGTGGGCGCGCAGGCCCGGCTCGCGGTCGGCCGCGGGGCCGAAGCGTTCGAGCAGGGCGAGGAAGCGCAGGATCTGTCGGGTTCGTTCGACGAGGCCGAAGCCGCCCGAGTAGCGGATGGGGTGGGCGATCCTCCCCGTTGCGATTTCCGCGAGGCGGACGGCGGGCATGCGGGTGCAGGTGCGGGAGACGCCATAACGTTCCAGCATGAGATCCCACCCTGGACTGGGGACGAAGAAGACGGTGCCGGCCTCGAACAGGCCGCGTCCGCCCGCCGGGACGGGCGTGTAGGGCACGGAACAGATCTTCCCTCCGGCGTGACCCGTGGCCTCAAAGACCGTGACCCGATGGTAACCGCCGTCGCGCAACCGCTCGGCGCAGGTCAAACCGGCGCAGCCCGCTCCCAGGATGGCTATGCGCGCGTCGCTTGGCAGGGGGTGGGGCATGGGATTAGTCCCGGGCCAGACGCAACGGGGGGAGGTCCACGGAGGCGAGGCCGAGGGATCGATGGTGGAGGCCGAGGGCGATGCGGACGAGGGCGAATCCGAAGAGCGCGTAGCCGGTGGGCAACCAGGCGGGCATGCCGGCCCAGAGGGGGTTGGGATAGATCCAGGCGCCGGCGCGGATGGGGAACGATTCGCAGAGCGTTCCGAAGACGCCGCTGAGGAGGAGCATGAGGGCGGTTTGAGGGGAGCGGCACATCCAGGCGGCGGTGGCGAGCATGAGCGCGGTGAGGAGGGTGGTGACCAGGGGTTTCTGGGTGCCGAGCTGGACGAGGACCGGGATCTCGAGGGCGACGATGGCCAGGCCGATGGGGAGGTCGGCGCGGCGGCCGAGGAGGTGGGGTTGTGGGGGGCAGAGGGCATGGGTTAAGCGCAGGAGCACGAGGGGGAAGGCGGGCCAGAGAGTGAACACCCAGGCCGGGAGGCCGGCCCAGGAGGCGTAGGGATAATGCCAGAGGTTGCTGGCGGCGGCGGCGAACTCCAATACGGGACCCAACACAAGGCCCGTCGTGGCGGTGAGCCAATCGAGGGGTTGATGCCAACGGGTGAGCGCGAGGGCCAGGACGCCCGCCATGAGGGCGGCGCAGAGGCCCGGTTGACGGAAGGTCAGGGTGACCCCCGAGACGGAGGTCAGAATGAGCAGGCTCGCGAGCATGATGTCCCCGATCCGGCCTTGTGGCGTGGGGAAGGGGGATGGCAGGGGGCTGGGGTTCATGGCCGGTTCACTCCTCTTCTGGTTTGGGGGCGAGGAGGGAGTTGGGGAGAGGAACGGGTGGGGAAAGGCCTGGCAGGGGTGCTGGGGTGCGGACCGCCCATTGGGTCACCATCGTCGCGGTGACGCGTCCCAAGGTTCCGAAGAAGACGGCGTAGGCGACGGGGAGCCAGAAGGGGATGAGCCCGAGCCACTGGGGATGGGGGAAGGACCACGCCCCGGTCCAGGTGCAGGGTAATTCCCAGAGCAAACCGAGTCCTCCGCCGAGCAGGAGGGTGGCTCGATCGTGCGGGGAGCGGAATTGCCAGAGGAAGAGGCCGAGGCAGAGCGCACAGGCCAGGAGGAGGAGGTGTTGGTTATCGGCCAGTTGGACGCAGAGGGTGGTGAGGAGGGCCCAGAGGGCGAGTGCGCGAAGGCCGGTGGCGCGGGTCCCTTCAGACAGGGGGCGGTCGCGTCCGAGGCAGGCGCGGATCAACCGCGGCACGGCGCCGCCGAGGAGGGGGTAGCAGAAGAGAAGGTAGGCGGGCATGAGACCGAGGACCTGGGTGTTGGCATGGCGCCAGAGGCCGCCTTCGTCGGCGAGGAGTTCGGTCAGGAGGCCCAGAGTGCCGCCCACGGCAAAGCCGAGTCGGTCTCCAGGGTGGGTCCACCGAGTCGCGAACCACGCGAGGAGGCCGGCCATGGCCAGGGAGATCCAGAGTGGATAGGGATAGAGGCAGCAGATGGCGGCCGTGGCCAGGGAGGCTCCTCCAAGCACCCAAGCCGCATCGGTCCGGGCGGCGGCGAGGCTGGCGGGCGTGGCCGGTCGGTTCTTCGCGGCGTGAGGGCTCCGGGTGGCCCGAGCCAGTTTGGCGATGGGGTAGCTGGTCCGGGCTGCGACCGCTTCCGCGAGTCGCGCTTGCTCTTTGGGACCGAGGATGGGTTGTTCGCTCAGCACCAGGTTCGGCGTGCGTGCGATACGGTCGAGCAACTCGCCGTAGGTGCGCACGATAAGTTGGAAGATGAAATGGCAGTCGACGGGGAGCGCGGGCCAGATCGTGCGGGCGAGGGTGACGCCCGGGGCTTGTTCGGTGCGGGCTCGTTGCACGAGGGTGGCCACCAATCGATCGAAGCGGGGATCCGCCGCGCCGGTCTGGGTGAACGCGCGGAGGGTGGATTCGTCGAGGCCATGCGCTTGGAGGTCGGCCTGGGCGAGGTAGACCAGGCCACCTTCGCTTGCCTGCATATCGATTCTTAGATCGCGGAGGATGTGGGCGACATAGGCGAACCGGCCCAGGTGTTGCCCGCAGCGTTGGTAGTCGAAGGCGGGCACTCTAAACACGCCGTCCGCCTCGCAGGAAGCGGTCATCAGGTAGACAAAGATGGTGGTGGGCGCGACCGACGCCCCTTCGGCGTAGGCCAGGAAGGTGGAGTAGGTATCGAAGCGTGGGCAGTCCACATCGAAGCGCATGGCCTGGAGGAAAGAGGTCCAGAGCGCGAGGGGGACGGGGAACCTGGCGACGGCCCAACTGAGGGCCCGGTCGAGGGGTTGGTGGGCGGGATGGCCCGCGTAAGCGCAACGGATGCGATGTTCCCAATCGTCGAGAAAGGCGTGCAGGGCCTGGCGGTCGGCGAGGGGAAGGCGTGACTTGTCCCCCGCTCCGTCGATCCGATCGTCGATGACGCGCATGACCGCGTACATGGCGATGAAGGCGTGGTAGCGGAGGGGGTCTTCGAAGAACTGGCTGACCCGGTAGAGGCTGCTGCGGTCCTTCGAGGCGATCCGTTCCGCTTCGTCGAGGTCGTGCAGCGGGGGCCGGGCGACGATGGGGCCCGAGCCGGCGCGCGGGGGAGGGCGCAAGGGGAGTCGGGCTTCGGCGGGGGCGGGGTTCATGCGACAGGGGAAAGGGAGGGAGGTGAGGATGACGGCTGGGAGGGTCGGGAGGGGAGGCCGAGAGAGGCGCGGCAGAGGTGGCGGACGGAGAGGAGGGCCTGCCGTTCGTCGGCATGTCCCACAAGGCCAAAGAACAGGTCCCGGAACCCGCGATGGACGCGCGCCAGTTGGGTCAACCGTCGCATCCACCGGGGTGAGGCGTGGACGCGCTGCAGGCGCGCGCCGAGGCGGACCTCGGTGCGCAACTGGGCGGTGACGGCTTGGGCGTAGGAGGCGGTGGGATCGAGGGCGTCGTCGGGATTGGCCCAGGAGCGGCCGATGGCATCGCCGGCCAGGCGGCCGGCCATGAGGGCGTGGTGGATGCCATGGCCGGTGAACGGGTCGATCATGGCCCCGGCATCTCCGACGAGGAGGCAGCGGCCGTGGCTGACGGCTCGGGCTTGGGTGGCCCCGGGCAGCGGCCACCCCCGCCAGTCCTCGAGTTGGGCTCCGGCCAGGCGCTGTCGCAGCGCGGGCAGTTCGTCCAGGATCTCACGAAACAAAGCGGCCGGGGTGGTATGCGCCTGCTGGGCGGTGACCTTGAGCACGCCCAGGCCGACATTCACGCAATCCTCGCCGATCGGGAGAATCCAGGCACACCCTGGGAGAAGGCGGGGCGCGGTGAAGATCTCGAGGAACGGTTCCGGCAAACGCACGCCCCGCGCGTAACCTCGCACCGCCAGGCAGGTGTGTTCGGGAGGGTGCTGCAAGCAGCCCAGTTCGCGCGCGACCACGCTGGAGGCGCCGTCGGCTCCGACTACGAAGGACGAGGCCACGGGAAACAAGCGGCCGGTGGGATCGCGGACTTCGAGGACGGGCGGGGAGGTCTCGCCGGGGAGGTGGAGTGCGGTGACGGTGTGACCCTCGTGGATGACGGCTCCGGCGGCTCGCGCCTGAGCGAGCAGCCAGGCATCGAATGGTCCACGGCGGAGGGTCCAGGAGGGTTGGGGCTGGCCGAGCCGGTTGCGGAACCATCCGGTTAGCGGCGGGCCGGTCCCGTCATGATAACGGCAGCCGCGGCAGGGATAGGCTTGCTTCTGGAGATCGTGTCCGGGCAGGCCGAGGGCTTCCAGGGCGGCCAGGGTGGCCGGGAGCAGGACGTCGCCGCAGACCTTATCGCGAGGGAAGCGGGCTTTATCGAAGAGGACGACGGGGACCCCGTGGCGGCGCAGGGCGATGGCGGTGGCGCAGCCGGCGGGGCCGGCTCCGGCGATGGCGACAGGGGCCCGGTCGGAGCCGGGTGAGGGCGGCGAGGAGGCGGGCCTAATCGCAAACATGCGCCAGGCTCATACCATAAACGGCGGCGGCTGCCAAGCGGGGTGGGTCGTTTCTGAACTGCGGCCTGGGGGGCTGAGGGGGATGGCCTCATGAATTCGTGGCGAACAGGACGGGGGCGGGGCAGGCGGACAGGTCAATTCATGCTCCGCCCTGAAGGCGCAGTTCGCCGCTCGCCGCTCGCAAGAGTGACATGTGTGATGCTCTGAACCTGTCACCTTTTCGTTCGGCAATGGATCCGCGCCGCCGCAGCGACTTGCGCAGGGCGTTCCTCCCAGCAGCTAGCAAGGCGTGACCTCAGACCCGCTCCGGCCCCCATTTTCGTGCAACGCGCCTTCGCC
>CAZVRY010000227.1:0-10989 GCA_964629545.1 uncultured Verrucomicrobiota bacterium
CCTCACCCTCACCCTCGCCGTCGAAGACACCGGCATCGGCATCCCCCCAGACCAGCAATCCCGCATCTTCGAGTCGTTCTCCCAGGTCAGCGGCCAAAGCACAAAAAAATACGGAGGCACCGGCCTCGGCCTCGCCATCACCAAACGCCTCACCGAAATGATGGGAGGCCGCGTCCTCCTCCAAAGCCAACCCGGCCTCGGCAGCACCTTCCGCTTCGAATTCCCCGACCTCCTCCCAGGCCCCTCCCCCTCCACCCCAACCCCCACCTCCCCCGAAGACACCGACTTCAACCAGTTCGCCCCCGCCGTCATCCTCCTCGTCGATGACCTCGACCTCAACCGACGGCTCATCCGCGGCCTGCTCGAAGGCTCCCGCCTCCGCATGCTCTCCGCCTCCACCCCCACCGAAGCCCTCGAACTCGCCCGCCGCCGCCCCCCAGACCTCGTCCTCCTCGACCTGCGCGGCACCGAAACCGAATTGCTCCACGCCAGCCAAACCCTCACCGCAGAATCCGCCCTCCAAGGCGTGCCCCTCATTATCCTCAGCGCCTCCTCCTCCCCCGAGCACGAACGCCAACTCCGAGCCGCCTGCCAGGGCCTCCTCCGCAAACCCTTCGGCCGCGCCGCCCTCGTCGGCGAAATGAAGCGCTTCCTCAAGACCACCCCCGACCAGGGCTCCTCCCCTACCACCCCCGCCTCGTCCACCCTCTCCCCGACCCCCCATCTCCCCCCGAGCCCCCCAGCCCACCAACCCCCGCCCAACCTCCTCGATCAGTGGCCACACCTCCTGCGCACCCTCCGCCACGAACACACCCATACCATCCCATCCCTCCTCCACACCCTCTCCATCAAGTCCATCCGGCAATTCGCCTCCAGATTGACCACGCTCGGCGACTCCTTCCAGGCCGCCCCCCTCCGCCGCTTCGCCCGTAAACTCGATCAGGCCGCCAGCACCTTCGACCTCGACTCGCTCCCCCAACTCCTTCAGGCCCTCCCCAGCACAATCGACGAACTCGACACTATCTTCACCACCGCCCACCCGCACGCCCCTCTCGCGCCAACGGCCACCCCCCACCCTGCCCCTCACCCCTCCCCCACCCCGGAAACCCTCCCCGCTCCCCCCAGGCCGCCATCCCCCGCCCCTACCCCCGCCGCATGAACGCGACCCTCACCCCTCCCCACTCCCGCCCCACCCCCGTCGCACCACCAGCCCCCGCTCCCGACTGCACCGACGCCTGTGTCCTCGTTGTCGATGATACCATCCAGAACCTCCGGCTCGTCGGCGCCATGCTCACCGAGGCCGGCTATGACGTCATGCCCGCCACCAACGGCCCCCAAGCCCTCGAACGCGTCGCCGCTCACCTCCCAGACCTCATCCTCCTCGACCTCATGATGCCCGGCATGGACGGACTCGAAGTCTGCCGCCGACTCAAACAGCAACCCGCCTCCGCCCCCGTGCCCGTCATCTTCCTCACCGCCAGTAACGACCTCCAGCACCTCCTCGATGCCTTCCACGCCGGCGCCGTCGATTACGTCACCAAACCCTTCAATGCCGCCGAACTCCTCGCCCGCGTCCACACCCACGTCGAACTCAAACGCGCCCGCGAAACCCTCGTCCGCCTCAACCAGCACCTGCGCGAACTCAACGACGAGAAAAACGAGTTCCTCGGCATCGCCGCCCACGACCTCCGGAACCCCTGCAGCCAAATCATCGGCGCCGCCCAACTCGTCCAAGCCGACCCCGCCCTCGCCGGATCCGATTCCGCCGACATGCTCGAAATCATCCGCCGCGCCGCCGAACACATGAACCAACTGGTCACTAACCTGCTCGACGCCAACGCCATCGAACGCGGTGAAATGAAACTCAACCCCTCCCCCTGCAACCTCGCCGCCATCGCCGCCGACGTCGTCGCCGCCTATCAACCCCGCGCCGCCGCCAAACAGCAAACCCTCCTCTTCCACCCCCCACCCGCCGCCCCCGACGTCTGGGCCGACCGCGACAGCCTCATGCAGGTCATCGATAACCTCCTCTCCAACGCCATCAAATACTCCCCGCGCGGCAAAACCGTCCGCGTCCGCGTCCTCCCACGCAACGGCACCGTCCGCTGCGAAGTGGCCGACGAAGGCCCCGGCCTCACCGCCTCCGACATGAAACGCCTCTTCGGCAAATTCGCCCGCCTCACCGCCCGCCCCACCGGCGGCGAATCCTCCACCGGACTCGGCCTCTCCATCGTCAAACGCATGGTCGAAGCCCAGGACGGCCGCGTCGGCTGCGAGAGCGAACCCGGCCACGGCGCCCTCTTCACCGTCGACTTCCCCGCCCACCTGCCCCCAGCCCCAACCGCCTGAAACCGCCCCCCCGCCCCACGGCTCAAAACCGATACTGCAACCCCGAGTAAATCAAGTGCGCCTCGTTGTCCAGGTTGCCCCCGGACATCGTGTCGTCATAGCGAAAATACCCATACTTCAAATTCAATCGCACGCTCTTCGACAACCGCCGCGTCACCATCGCCGTCATCCCGTGCTCCTCCGCCGCCGCCCCCAGCGGCACATTCATCAACGCCGAATATTCGTCGTTGTCCGCCAAGTAGTAGAAATACCCCAGGTTCAAGTCCGTCCGATCGTCCACCACCAGCCCGGCATTGAAATTCAACGTCAGGTAGTTGTTCCGCGCATCCAACACCGCCTGCGTATACTCCGACGCCGGCGTCTCCGTCACGCTGTTCACATAGTTGAACCCCGCCTGCAAATGCAACCGGCGCCACGGCGTCCACCCCACATTCTGCCCCACAACGTGCGACACCATCTCCGACGCCTCCGCCTCCCCAAGCCCCGAAGCCGGATCCGGCGTCGTGTCAATGTGCGAAATCTGATACTCATACCGCGTCACCAAACTCACGTTGCGAAGCGGCCGCCACGTCAGCCGCGCGTTCGCATCGTAGGTCCGAAAATCCTGCATCTCCAAGAACGCCGGATAACGATTGCCCCCAACCCAGTTGCGCGTGCTGTCGAACTCGTGGTCGTAATCGTAAGCGTGGTGCTTGTAATACCCCCCCACATCCACCGTGATCGGCTTGGCCGCATACCAGCGCGTCCCCGCCGAATACTTCTGGAAAAACCGCTCGTCCTCCGTCCGCCGGCCCACCGGGGCGATCTCCTCTAACCCGCCCACCTCGTCCCGATCCCCCTGCCCCTGGGTCCACTCCCCACGCACATAAAACACGAAGTTCGTGACCCCCGTGTAGGTCGCATCCACCCGCTCCATCACGTCCAGTAACCCGCTGTCCATCGTCGACGTGGCCAGCGCCGGAATGCTGTTCCCCGCCGTCCGCAAGGCCGACGAGTCCGCCTCCCACGCCTCCTTCCGCACCCGCACCGATGGCACCAAGCTCCACGCCGCCTTCGGCTTCCACAGCAGATTCAGGTTCAACAAATACTCCTGGTTCTGCCCGCCCCCCTGCAACCCCGTGTAGCCTAACCCGTTGAACGGATTCGGCGCATAACTCACGTCGAAATCGTCCCCGTAGACGCGCCCCCCCGAATAGTCGCTGTCTAACGTCGCAAACAAAAAGCCCGACGAAAACAACAGGTTCTTCTTCAACCACGTCTCCGTATACGCATGCGCGCTAAATTGATCGTAATCCGTCCCCCGCGTGTCCGTCACCCGCCGCTGCGTCGGCTCCCCCAGCCACTGCGTCATCAGCCGCGCGTCGTCATGCTCACCCACCTCGTAACGCAGCCCCACCCCCACATCGGTCTTCTTGATCGTGTGCGCAACGTCCAACTCGAACGTGTCGCTCCGCTCGTCGATGTTGTACAACGACGGCGTCACCCCGCGCGTCAAGGCCGTGAAGTCCGGATGCGACAACCCCCAGCTCGTCGAGGCCTTCTGCCCATCCCGAAACCGATGCGTATACTTATACGTAATCCTCGGCAGCTTCTCCTTCGTCAACCCCGCCTCCAACCCAATCTCCCCACGGTCCAACCCCAATGCGTCGTCCCCAGCGTAATCGTACCAACGCCCCGGACCCGCCGCGTAATACCCCCCGTCCGCATTGGACCACGTCCGATACTGGCTGTAGCTCAACCGCACATAACCCACCTCCTCGTTCCGCACCAGCAGGCTCAACCCGTAATCGTGCTGGTCGAAAATCGCCCGCCCGTCCAACGTCAACACCGTGCTCTTGCTCAGATCCGCCTGATAGTGCAGATCCTCAATCCCCCCAAACCCATCCCGATTCCGACGGTGCCGCTCCTCCGCCTGAGCCCGATTCCCCTTGGTCAGAAACCCTCCCCCGGACAAGGTCACCCAGTTGCTGTAACTCTCCTTGCCCCCCTCGAAAAACTCCGCCGGGGTCAGCGGCTCCGGAGCCTCCGCCTCCTCCCCGGCCTTGCCTTCCTCCCCTTCCTTCCCCTGCTCGCCCTCCTCCGCCTTGCCCTCCTCCGCCTTGCCCCCCGATTCGGATTTCTCCCCCTCCCCCGCCTGGTCCTTCCCCTCCGATTTCTCGGCCGACTCCTCCGCCGGCTCCGCCTTCGCGGGAGCTCCCTCCTCCGCCGCCGGCTCCACCACCTTGGCCGGCTCCACCGGCGGTTCCGTGGGCGGCGCCTCCGCCGCCTGGGCCCCCGCCATGCCCGCCGCCAACACCCCCCCCATCAAACATGACCCCAGCCACGCCGCCCGCGCCCACGGCCCACTCACGTTCGTCGATCTCGTTTTCGCTTTCATCGGCTTTCGCGTTGCGGGGTTAAAACCGGAGGGAAGAATTCACCCGAGATCCATGGACCGCCTCGTGGCAGCCCGCCGTCCAACACGTCCCCTGCTGGACCCGCGCCGTGTGATCGGAACCGCCAATCACCAGCCGGCCATTCACCACCCGCTGAAAATGACACTGCAAACATAAGTTCGAATCCCGCACGTTCAGCATCTTCGCATTCACCGTCCCGTGCGCCCCATGACACGCCGTACACCCCTCCCGCATCGCCTCATGCTCGAACACATACGGACCCCGCTGCTCCGGATGACACTGCAAACATGTCCCCCCTTGAGCCATCCGCCGAACGCCCTGGCCCCCCAGCGCCGTGCCCCGGTGCGGCGGATGACAGTCCGTGCACGTCATCCGCCCCTCCGGCACCGGATGATGACTCGGCAAGTTGAACTGGCCCCGCACGTCCGCATGACACGTGTAACACACATTCTCCACGTTCCGCGCCGGCGGCACCCCCAAACGTGCCCCCAACTCGTTCACCTGCGGCCTCCCCGCGCTAAACGCATACGGCGGCTTAACCTCCCCTCCCGACTCCGAATGCACACTCCCAGGACCATGGCACGACTCACAACCCGCCTCCAACCCGTTCGTCCCCTCCGCAATCAGCCGCGCATGATCCGCCGTCGCAAAATCCCGGTAGATCTCCTCGTGACATTGCTCGCATTCCTTCGACCCTATGTAGGTGGCGTCCGGCATCTGCGGCAACACCACCACCTGACGGCTCACCGTCCGACACGAAACTACCGTGCCGAGCAGCACCCAACCCACCAACCCCGCCAACGCCCAGCGGCACCCGGCCGAACGGAGCCGGAACAGCAGTTGTAACTGGCTCTTTCTCATGCGAATTCGGTTCGTTCTCGCTACATTCAACCCCCCGCTACCGACTCAACTCGCCCCAGACCCAGTCGCGCGCCGCCTCCAACAGTCTGATCGAGTGATCCGGATTGTGCACCCCAAAGCTCCCGTCATGCAAAACCAGGTAAACGTTGAAACGCGCCTTCTTGATCGCATCCGGAACATGCTTCTGCTCGTCCAACGCCGCATTCGAGCTCGACACCGGACCGCCCGCCGTCCCCGCCGCCTCCGATAATTCCCCCGCATTGTCATACTCCCACGCCAACACCCCATACTTCCGTATCTCCGCCGGCGCCTTCGTCATGGCCCACTGATCCAAAAGCCCCTTCACCTCCTGGATCCTCATTTCAATCACCTGCCGCGTGAAATCCACCAACCCCCCGGGCAGCGGATGACACGGCAAACATGAATCATACGAACGCACCTTGAATGAGTGATGCGGCAGCGCGTGACTCCCATCCGGCAACGTCTCCTCCGGCATGTGACACCCCACACATTGCTTCTCAACCGCTACCGCATGCGTCGACGGCCCCCCCACCCCCGCCGCCAACACCCCCACCGTCCCCAACATCATGTTATACTGCGGGGAATGATGCGGCGGCCGACTCGAACTCGCCCAACTCGCCCCCCGATGATTGTGGCACTGGCCGCATAGGTTGATCGCCGGATTGTACTTCGTCGCAAAATCGTCGCCCGTCGACAACGAATAATCCTCCAGCGAAGCCACCGGATTCCTTAACAGGTTCGTCGTCACCACCCCGCTCAGCGGATTCGTCCACACGTGATTCGCATGCGGATCGTGACAGACCGCACACGTGATCCCCACATTCGCATCCCCCACCGGCAACACGTCCCCCTTGATCAAACTCAACCGCGCCGACCCGGAATGACATCGCCCACAACTGCTAATCCGATTCGACGGATTCATGTCCTCCGTTACCTCCACGTGCGCACTGGTCTTCCATTCCTGATAGGTGGGAAAATGCGCCACCGAATGACACCCCCCGCACACCTGCGCCGCCAAGTCAGCCCGCGGCCGCACCGTGAAATCAAACGCGTTGGCCGCATGCGCCGCCGCCGGACCGTGGCAGTTCTCGCATTGCACCCCCGCCAGATGCGGCGTGCTCGCCTCATCCACATACCCCGTCGGCAACCCATACCCCACCGTGTGACACGGCAAACACGACGGATCCTCGTGATTCCCCACCCGCCGCAACGTCTCCAGCGCCCCCGTGTGCCGCGTCCCTTGCTCGCTCGCATGAATCCCCTCATGGCACTCCATGCACACTTGCGCCCCCGCATACTCCGGCGATGGCCCCGAAACGCGGAAGTAGGCCTGCTCCCGCCCCGCCGCCACAGTCGCCCCACCCTCCAAACTCGGCCCCCCCACCGCCTCCCAAACCCCGTCCGTCAGCCCCACCCTCTGCAACAATCGGTAATACCCTGACGGCCCATCCCATGTCACCCTCACCCCATTCGTCCCCCGCGTAATCCCCGTCACCACCGGCAACCCCGGCATGCCCCCAGGTTGGGTGATCGTCAAATGCCGAGCCGACTGCGCCTCGCCCTTCCCCCCGGCCAGAAGAAGTCCCACCACCGCCAACATCGACGCGGAGACGCGGTTGCCCTGCAGGCTGTTCGTTCTATTCATACGCTGCTGTTCGGTTGCGCGCTACCACCGCGCGGGCCGGTCACCCGCGCCCATCGGTGCCTATGGGTTGCCCCTGATGCTAGCCCCTTACACGATAAGTGCTAGCCTGGAATTGCCTGATCCTTACCCTTCGTTGCCTTCCCCCTTCCCCCGGCTCCGCAACTTTCCCTCGCCTGCCCCCAACCCCTTTGCCACACTCCGCCCCCATGCGATCGCCCCTCCTCATCGCCCTCCTCGCCCTCGCCGTCGGCTTCGCCGCTGGCGGCTTCTGGTTCCGTCGCCCCTCCCCTGCCCCCTCCCCAACCCCTCCCGCGAACACCGAACGCACCATCGCCCTCACCCCCAGCACCCGAGCCGTCCTCGACCGCCTGACCGCCCCCGTCGACCTCCGCCTCTTCACCCTTCTCAGCCCCGCCGACACCACCTCCGACCTCCGAGGTTTCGCCCTCCGCCTGGAGGCCCTGGCCGCCGCTTTCGCCCAATCCAGCAACGGCAAGATCCGCGTCCACCAGCAGAACCAACGCAGCGAAACCACCCTCCAAGCTGCCACCCAGGCCGGGATCAAACCCCTCGACGCCACCCAAGGCGAGCCCACCTACCTCGGGCTCGTCATCGCCCAAAGCACGCGCACCGAGATCCTCCCGCGCGTCAGCCCAGACTGGGAGGCCGCCCTCGAGTTCGACCTCGCCCGCGCCATCGCCCGCGTCGCCAACCCCGCCACTCCCCCGCGACCCGCCGTCGATCCCGCCGTCGCCCAGACCGCCGCCGCCACCGTGAACCGCATCATCCCTAGCCCCGCCTCCGTCTCCCTCGAGGACGGCAAAGCCCTCCTCCGTGAAGCCTCCCTCCAACAGTTCCAGTCCGTTGTCCAGGAACTCCAACAAGAACTCAAGGCCGCCCAAGACCGCATCGCCCGCGCCGAACAATCGGGCTCCGCGGCCGACCGCCAGGCCGCCGTCGACCAACTCAAGCAGCTCCAAGCCACCCAGGCCGAGAAACTCAGCACCCTTGCCCGCGAGGCCGCCGCCGCCATCGAAGCCTGGGACCAAATCAAACGGCCCAACCCGTAGATCCTGGCCATCGGCCCTTGATGTCTGCGCTCCGCCCAGACCCCACCGTGCCCCCCTGACCCCCTGCCCCACTGCCCCACTGCCCCACTGACCACTGACCACTGCCCACTGCCCTACTGACCCGCCGAAGAACCCCGCTCTCCGCAAAGAAAAGCCCCTCCCCGCGAACGGGAAGGGGCTTGCGATCGTGTGTTCCTTCGGGCCTCGGGCTTACGGCACCGTCACCACCCGGTAGTAATTCTGCGCGTCGTTGCGCGTGGAGGTCAGCATCGAGACGTTCTCGCCCGCCCCGTTCACCACCTCACCCACGTTCACCCAAGTGCCCGTGATCTCAGACACGCGCTGCACCTGGTACTTCTTGCCGGCCTCGGCGAAGAACTCAACCTCGCCTGCCGTGTAGATCTTCAACACGAACCCAGGCGTGTCGTTCGCGTTCTTCGGATCGCTCCCCGCCATCAACTCGGCGCCGTCTTTGATCCCGTCGCCGTCCGTGTCCGCCAGCATCGGATTCGTCCCCGCCGACAACTCCAGCGCGTTGTTCGCCCCGTCGTCGTCCGGATCCGCCTTCCCATCATACACGTTGATCGCCCCGAAGTTCGCAATCTCCCACTTGTCGGACAGCCCATCTTGATCCGCGTCGTCCGTCAAATCGGCGATCGACGCCTTCAACAGGCCCACCGCGTAACTCAGATTGTGCACGCCATGACTGCCGTCCTCGTGCACAAACTCCCAGTTCCAAAAGGCCCGCAACTGCTGCTTCGTATAGGCGGACGAACAAACCACTTCCGGCGATCCGATCGGAGGCAGCAGCATCCCCAACTGATCCACCAAACGATTCACCTCCGTTTGCACTCCCTCGATCACTCCATCCCCATTGTAATCCCCACGCTTGAAGTCGAACGACGGCAGCGGGCCGTGGCAGTCGCTGCACAGGCTGACCAGATGGATGTCGTCGCTCGGGTCGTCCGGCGTCCCATTGTCGCTACCAGGCTTGAACGTGTGACCCCCCGCCTTGCCCAACGCTGGATCGTTCGCTGCCACCGCCTGCAAATGGCACGCCACGCAGGAATCCTCCACCACATCCTTATGCCCCGAACTCGGAATCTCCTTGCCATACGTGTAACCGTTCACCCCCGCCAGCATGTCCGCTTGCGTGCCATAGTGCGGACCGAAATGACTGCTCCCCACCGTGTTCTCCACATAACTCACCGCCTCCCGCCGCGCCATGTGGCAGTTCATGCACAAATGCCCCTTGCCCCCATTCTCGATCACCGTGTTGTCCGCCAACTTGACCGACGTGATCGACCGCAGAATCTGCGGATTCCCCTGGCCATGCGGATCGTGACACGCCGCACACGTAATGGCCTCGTAATACTTGCGCAACTCGGGATCGCTGCTCGCTACCCCGTCCACATAATCCACAAACCCAGGCGCCGAATGACAACGCACGCACGCCCCGCGCGTCTCTCCCGTGGGCGAACGCGTCACAATCGCATGCTTCGACCCCTCCCACTCCGTGCCAATCAAATGATACGGCTCCGCATCGTGGCATTGCGCGCAGTCGCCCGCCCCCAAACTCACCGAGATCCGATCCTTCCGCCCCAGCGAAAACGCATGCTCACTCCCAGCCCCATGGCACGCCTCGCATTGCACGTTCGACTTCTCCTGCAACGCCGCCGGCATGGCCGCGAAATTCCCAGCCTGCAATTCCGCCGGGAACGTCCACCCCGTCACCGCCTGCACATCGTCGAACCCCCCATTCACAGCCACAGGATCCGTATCGTAGCCAATCGAATGGCATTTGATGCAGTATTGCGCAAAATGATCGGTGTTCTCCCCGTCCAACGCCTTCTGCAACGCCGTCGCATGCGCCGTCCCCGACCACGGCGCCATCACATTCTCCAACGTCCCCCCACTGTGGCACAACGCACAGGTGCTCTTCCCCATGTAGGTCGCCCCGCTCAACTCCCGTGTCAGCACCATGCTCCCGCCATTCGTGGCCACGGTCATCGTGACCCGATATTGCCCCGCCACGTCCGGCCGCAACATCATCCGATCCAGCAAACGATAAAACGCCTTGTCCGCCGGTGCGTAGGTCGGCACCGTCACCGGTATCGGACTCGCCTCCAACACCGCCGAAGACCCCGGCGGCTTCGCCGTCAACTCCCAGGTCACCCCCAGAATGTTCGACGCCGCCACCGTCGTCTGCACCAACGACTCCAGATAGAACGGCTGGCCCAAACCCGCGTTCGCCAAGCCTCCCGAGGTCTGCGTTGCCGCCGGTAATGCATAGGTCTTAATATCCTGCGGCGTCAACGGCCGCAGCCCAATTTGGCCCGTCTGAGCCATGATTGCGCTGGTCCCCGCGGCCATCAACGCCATGGCCACGAGACATCGTGTGGTTTGTTTGGTGGGGTGTTTCATTTTACTGTGGGTTCTCGGTTGAGCTATCGCTGTTACCCGTGTCGTGGCCCTAGCTTCCATAATGCAAGCCCCACTGACTAACCACCCCTTGCCAAGTTCCAACCATTACTTGCGCTTCCCCTCCCGCAAGAAATGGCGAGGCTCCTCTACTGCCCCACCCGATGACACGGGGGCGCCCCCCCCCCCCCCCCCCCCCCCCCCCCCCCCCCCCCCCCCCCCCCCC
>CAZVRY010000228.1:0-10954 GCA_964629545.1 uncultured Verrucomicrobiota bacterium
AAGCCAAAATCGCCTCCAGCAAAATCGGAAGTTATTTTTGCACAGACCCTAAGGATCGAGCGGTGTAGGGGGTCGGGGTATTAGCCGCGGGCTTCGAGGGGGACGTAGGAGCGGAGGCCGGGGCCGGTGTAGACTTGGCGGGGGCGATAGATGCGGGTCTTGGGGTCGTCGAGCATTTCCTTGAAGTTGGCGATCCAGCCTGGGGTGCGGCCGATGGCGAACATGACGGTGTACATTTCGGTGGGGATCCCGATCGCGCGCATCATGATGCCGCTGTAGAAGTCGACGTTGGGGTAGAGCTTGCGCTCGACGAAGTAGGGATCGTTGAGGGCAGCCTCTTCGAGGTGTTTGGCGATATCGAGGAGGGGATCGGAGCGATGGGTGGCGGCGAGGAGGCTATCGCAGGCTTTCTTGATGATTTTGGCGCGGGGATCGAAGTTTTTGTAGACTCGGTGGCCGAAGCCCATGAGTTTCTTGCCGCTGGCTTTGTCCTTGGCGGCCTCGATGAATTTGCGTCCGTCGTCGCCGGTATCGTGGATGGCCTGGAGCATTTCGATGACGGCCTGGTTGGCGCCGCCGTGGAGGGGTCCCCAGAGGGCGCAGACGCCGGCGGCGGCGCTGGCGAAGAGGTTGGCCTGGCTGGAGGCGACCATGCGCACGGTGGAGGTCGAGCAATTCTGTTCGTGGTCGGCGTGGAGGAGGAAGATGAGGTCGAGGGCACGCACCACCTCGGGGATCAGTTGGTGATCCTCGTGGGGGTTGGAGAGCATCATGTGGAGGAAGTTGGCGGTGTAGGCGTAGTTACGCTTGGGGTAGATGAAGGGGAGGCCGCGGGATTTGCGGTAGGAGAAGGCGGCCATGGTGCGGACTTGGGAGAGGAGGCGGGCGGCGTGGACATCGAAGCGGGCGCGGTTGGCCGGACCCATGAGGCCGGGGTAGAAGCAACTGGCGGCGTTGATCATGGAGGACAGGATAGCCATCGGGTGGGCGCTATGGGGGAAGCCCTGGAGATGGAACTTCATGTCCTCGTGGATGCTTTGGTTCTCGGTGAGGAGGCCGGAGAACCGTTGGAGTTCGGCGGTGGTGGGGAGATTGCCGTAGATGAGGAGGTAGGCCGTCTCGACGAAGGTGGAGCGTTCGGCCAGTTCCTCGATGGGGATGCCGCGGGAGCGCAGGATCCCGCGTTCGCCGTCGATGAACGTGATTCTGCTAAGGCAGGAACCGGTGTTCGAGTAGCCGTCGTCGAGGGTGATATAGCCGGTTTGGTCGCGGAGTTTGGAGACATCGAGGGCGAGTTCGCCCTCGCTGCCGACCACGACAGGGAGTTCGCAGCGTTTGCCGTCCAGCTCGATCGTCAGGGTTTTGTTCATAAACAGCGTGCCGATGATGTCCGCACTCATGGAAGCGAGGGGAGGGGGAAAGATCAAGCCCAAGCTGCCCGGTGATTTTGATTTATGACCTATGAATTATGATTTGGCGGGGGCGTGGGTGGCTGGATAAGGAGGTCTGTCTCGGGTGGGGGCGGTTCGAGGAGGATGATGTTGAGGCCGGCGGGTTTGGGGGCGGTGAAGTGTTCGAGCAAGCCGGGGCTGGCAGAAGGGGCCGGTGGGGAGGCGGGGGTGGCGGGAGTGGAGGGTTGGAGGGCGGAGCGCAGGGCGCTTTGGACGAGTTCCGCGCAGTGGATTTTCATGGGCGGGAGCGGCCCGAGTTCGCCGGCCAATTGTTCGCTCTTGAGGGCGAGCGCTTCGTCGGCGGTTTTCCCGCGGATGAGCTCGGTGGCGAGGCTGGCCACGGCGATGGCGGTTTCGCAGCCGAAGGACTGGAAGGTGGCGCGGTCGATGACTTTGCGGCCGCGTTCCTCGCGGTATTTGACCCAGAGTCGGAGCATTTCGCCGCATTCGGAGTTGCCGACGGTGCCGACGGCGTCGGCGTCGTTCATTTCGCCGACGTTTTGGGGGTTGCGGAGGGCGTCGGCGATGCGTTGGGAGAGGGTGGGGTTCATGGGGCGGGGGCGAGGCGGTAGCGGGGGAGGGAGGGGTCGACTTCCTGGGACCAGGCGTCGAGGCCGCCGCGGAGGGCGTGGACGCGGTCGAAGCCGTGGCCGAGGAAGTAGGCGGCGGCGTCGAGGGCCTGGCGGCCCTGGTGGTCGGCGATGACGATGGGGCGGGAGCGGGGCCAGCGGGAGAGCATGTCGTTCATGACGTCCTGGGTGAGGAGGATGGCGCCGGGGATGGAGGCGGCTTCGAACTCTTCACGTGAGCGGACGTCGAGGAGGACGGCGTCGCGGTCGCGGGCGAGGAGTTGGGCGGCCTCGGCGGGGTGGAGGAGGAGGCGGGCGTCCTGTTGGTGGCTGGCTTGGATATGGGCCAGGACCTCGTCGACGGGGAGTTGGCCGTTGCGTTGGCAGAGGGCTTGGAGGGTTTCGTCGGGTTGAAAGCCGCAACTGCTGCAGCCGCCGATGTGGTAGCGGCGGAAGAGGGCCCTTTGGGCGCCGGGGTAGGCGGCGAGCACCTCGCGGAGGGTGCTGGCGGGGCCGAGGGGCGGGGGGGAATCGCTCATGCGCGGAAGAACTTGCGGATTTCGCGGAGGACGTCGAGGAAGCGGTCGATTTCGGCGTGGGTGTTGTAGAAGTAGAAGCTGGCGCGGGCGGTGGATTCGACCCCGAGTTTTTTCATGAGGGGTTGGGTGCAATGGTGGCCGCCGCGGAGGGCGACGCCGGCTTGGTCGGCAAGGGTCACCACATCGTGGGCATGGAGGTCCTTGAGGAGGAAGCTGACCAGGCCGGCGCGGCCGCGGGGCGGCCCGAAGAGGCGGATATCGGGGATCTCGGCGAGGCGATCGTAGGCGTATTGGGCGAGGTCCTGGTCGTGAGCGAGGATGCGGTCGCGTCCGAGCCCGTCGAGGTAATCCATGGCGGCGTGGAGGCCGATGGCGCCGGAGATATCGGGGGTGCCGGCTTCGAAGCGGTGGGGGGCGGGTTTGTAGGTGGTGTGGTGGTAATCGACGTCGAGGATCATCTCGCCGCCGCCGTGGTAGGGGGGGAGGGTGGCGAGGATTTCCTGGCGGCCGTAGAGGATACCGAAGCCGGTGGGGCCGCAGATTTTGTGGCTGGAGAAGGCGAGGAAATCGCAGCCGATGGTTTGAACGTCGAGGGGGGCGTGGCCGGCGCTTTGGGCGGCGTCGACGAGGGTCGTGACACCGTGGTGGCGTGCGCGGGCGCAGAGTTCGGCGACGGGGTTGATGGTCGCGAGCGCGTTGGAGATATGGGTGAAGGCGAACAGTTTGACGCCGTCCTGGAGGAGGGCATCGAGGCGGGAGAGGTCGAGGAGCCCGTCGTCGCCGGTGACGGGGAGGAAGAGGAGGCGGGCGCCGGTGCGTTGGGCGAGGAGTTGCCAGGGGACGAGGTTGCTGTGGTGTTCCATCTCGGTGAGGAGGATGGCGTCGCCGGGGCGGAGGTGGTGGGCGCCCCAGGTGGCGGCCACGAGGTTGATGCTTTCGGTGGTGCCGCGGGTAAAGACGATCTCGTTGGGGCTGCGGGCCTGGAGGAACTGGGCGGTGCGGGAGCGGGCGGCTTCGAAGGCGGTGGTGGCGCGGTTGCTGAGTTCGTGGATGCCGCGGTGGACGTTGGCGTTGTCGTGTTCGTAGTAATGGCGGAGGGCTTCGAGGACCGGACGGGGTTTTTGGCTGGTGGCGGCGTTGTCGAAGTAGATGAGGGGGTGTCCGTGGACGGTTTGGTCGAGGATGGGGAAGTCGGTCCGCAGGGCAGACCCATCGAGGGGGGCGGCACTCATGGGGTTAGAGGAGGCCGAGTTGAAGCCGGGCGGCTTCAGTGAGCATGCCTTGGTTCCAGGGCGGGTCCCAGACGAGTTCGACGTTGGCTTCGTCGACGCCTTCGAGGCTGAGGAGTTTGGTTTGGACGTCCTGGACGAGGACGGGTCCCATGCCGCAGCCGGGCGCGGTGAGGGTCATTTTGACATCGACGCGGGCGCCGGCTGGAGGGCGGGGTTGGAGGTGGCAATCGTAGATGAGCCCGAGGTCGACGATATTGACGGGGATTTCGGGGTCGAAGCAGGTGCGGAGGGCATCCCAGACTTGTTTTTCGAGGGATTCCGGGGTGGCGGGAGCGGAGGCTGGGGAGGGTGCGGGGGCGGGGGGTTCCTGGGACAGGCCGAGGGCATCGGCGTCCTTGCCGTCGATGCGGAACATATTGCCGTTGACGATGACGGTATGGCTGCCGCCGAGGGATTGGGTGATATAGGCTTGCTCGCCTTTTTGGAGGGTGACGCGGGTGCCGGCAGGGACGAGGGCGGCGTCGCAGTCACGGGTGAGGGTGACGGGTTCGCGGGGGTGCATGGTTAGGAGGGGTCGGTTTCGGTGGAGACGGTTTGGGGGGTGGGGTGTTCGAGGGCGGCGAGGAGGGCGTGCCAGGGGAGGATGGCGCACTTCACGCGGGCAGGGTATTTATGGACGCCGGCGAAGACGCCGAGTTTGCCAAGGTCCTCGGGGGCGTGGCCGGTGGTCATCATGGCATGGACTCGATCGAAGAGGGGACGGATGGCGGCGGTGGGGAGGCCTTTGACGTGTTGGGTGAGGAGGGAGGCGGAGGCTTTGGAGATGCAGCAGCCGGAGCCGAGGAAGGCGATGTCCTGGATGAGGTTATTCTCGAGGCGGAGGCAGAGGCGGAGTTGGTCGCCGCAGAGGGGGTTATGGCCTTGGGCGGAGCAGGAGGGGTTGGGGAGTTCGCGGAAGTTGTGGGGTTTGCGGCAGTGGTCGAGGATGACCTGCTGGTAGAGATCGTTGACGTCGTCGAACATGACGCAACCCTAATGCGGTGTGCTTGAAATAGCGATGCCGTCGTTGGGCCGGGCGGGGGTGGTTAGGCGTCGCGACCGTGGGGGCGGTCGAGGCGGCGGGCGAGGAGGGTTTCGAGTTGGTCGCGGACGGCGGGTTGGCGGATGCGGTTGATGACGTCGCTGGCGAAGGCGTGGACGAGCATCTCGCGGGCGGCGTCGGCGCCGATGCCGCGGGAGCGGAGATAGAAGATGGCGTCTTCGTCGAGTTGCCCGACGGTGGCGCCGTGGGTGCATTTGACGTCGTCGGCGAAGATTTCGAGTTGGGGTTTGGTGTTGATGGAGGCGTCGTCGCTGAGGAGGAGGTTGCGGTTGGTTTGTTTGGCGTCGGTTTTTTGGGCGTCTTTGCGGACGAAGATCTTGCCGTTGAAGACGCCGCGGGAGCGGCCGTCGAGGACCCCGTGGTAGAACTCGTGGCTGTTGCAATTGGCCCGGGCGTGGTCGGCCACGGTGTGGTGGTCGACGAGTTGGTCGCCGCGGCCGAGGTAGAGGCCGTTGAGGATGCCCTCGACGCCTTCGCCGGCCATGACGAGGTGGATATCGTTGCGGGTGATGCGGGCGCCGGTGCTGATGGAGTGGCTGGTGAAGCAGGCGCGGGCGGCGAGGGAGGCGACCACCGAGCCCACGTGGAAGGCGGCCTGGGATTCGTCCTGGAGTTTGCAGTGATCGAGGATGGCATCTTGGCCGACGACGAGTTCGGTGACGGTGTTATTGAGGTAGGGGGTATCGGTGAGGCTGACGTGATTCTCGATGATGGCGGCCTGGCTGCGGGGGCCCGCGACGATGAAGTTGCGCGGGTAGATTTGGGCGCCGGCTTCCTCGGTGTCGGCGACGAAGAGCAGGTGGATGGGCCGTTCGATGACGCGGTCCTCGGGGATGAGAAGGCAGGCGCCGTCGCGGAAGAGGGCGGTATTGAGGGCGACGAACGGGTGGTCGACCGCGCGGGCGTGGCGGGCCAGGTGGGCTTTGAGGGGGGCGGCGTCGGCGGCGAGGGCGGCGGTGAGGCTGCCGAGGCGGACGCCTTCGAGGTCGGGGCCGAGGTCGGAGAGGGCGGGGTCGAAGCGGCCGTTGACGAAGACCAGGCGGTGGGCGGGGAGGCCGCCGAAGCAGAAGCGATGGAGGGAATCGACGGTGGCGCGGGTGCTGGCGGGGTCAAAGACGGGCCGGAGTTTGGCGATGGGAGCGACGTTGGTGAAACGCCACTCCTCGTGTTGGAGGGTGGGGAAGCCGAGTTCGGCGAAGTAGGCGAGGCCCGACTTGCGCAAGGGCAGGACCCAGGGGGCGGGTCGAGCGGCGGCGGTTTTCTCGAAGGCGTCGAAGTGGGCCAGGTAGGGGTTGGAATCCCGGTTGGCGCGGGGGTGAAGGGTCGCGGTGTTCATGGCTCAGGCGGGGACAGCGGCTTCCTCGATGATCCAGTCGTAGCCGCGGGCTTCGAGTTCCTGGGCGAGTTCCTTGCCGCCCGATTTGACGATGCGGCCGTCGTGGAGGACGTGGACGAAGTCTGGGACGATATAGTTGAGGAGGCGTTGGTAGTGGGTGATGACGAGTTGGGCGTTATCGGGGCGTTTGAGCTTATTGACGCCATTGGCGACGATGCGGAGGGCATCGATATCGAGGCCGGAGTCCGTTTCGTCGAGCACGGCGAGGGTGGGTTCGAGGATGGCCATCTGGAGGATCTCGTTCCGTTTCTTCTCGCCGCCGGAGAAGCCCTCGTTGACGGGGCGGTGGAGGAAGCTGGCGTCGAGGTCGAGGAGTTTCATCTTGTCCTTGGCCAGCTTGAGGAAATCGACCGCGTCGAGTTCGTCCAGGCCGCGGTGTTTGCGGACCTCGTTGCAGGCGGCTTTGAGGAAGTAGGTGGTGTTGACCCCGGGGATTTCGACGGGGTATTGGAAGGCGAGGAAGACGCCGTTGCGGGCGCGGTCTTCGGGGGCCATGTCGAGGAGGTCTTGGCCCCGGTAGAGGACCTGGCCGCCGGTGACGTCGTAGTCTTTGCGGCCGACGAGGACCTGGGAGAGGGTGCTTTTGCCGCTGCCGTTGGGGCCCATGATGGCGTGGACTTCGCCGGCGCGGAGGGTGAGGTTGATGCCTTTAAGGATTTGGCGGCCGGCGACGCCGGCTTGGAGTTGTTGGATATCGAGGATGATGTCTGGGTTCATGAGGGAGTAGGGGAGAGGGGTTAGCCGACGCTGCCTTCGAGGCTGACGCCGAGGAGCTTTTGGGCTTCGACGGCGAATTCCATGGGGAGTTGTTTGAAGACCTCCTTGCAGTAGCCGTTGACGATCATGTTGACGGCGTCCTGGGTGGCGAGGCCGCGCTGGTTGCAGTAGAAGATTTGGTCCTCGCCTATTTTGGAGGTGGAGGCTTCGTGTTCGACGCTGGCGGTGGTGTTTTTGACCTCGATGTAGGGGAAGGTATGGGCGCCGCACTTGTCCCCCAGCAGGAGGGAATCGCACTGGGAAAAGTTGCGGGCGCCGGCGGCGCTTTTCTGCACCTTGACCTGGCCGCGGTAGCTGTTTTGGCCGCGTCCGCCGGAGATGCCTTTGGAGACGATGGTGCTGCGGGTATTGCGGCCGACGTGGATCATTTTGGTGCCGGTATCGGCTTGCTGGTGGTGGTTGGTGACGGCCACGGAGTAGAACTCGCCGATGGAGTGGTCGCCCTGGAGGATGACGCTGGGGTATTTCCAGGTGATGGCGGACCCGGTCTCGACCTGGGTCCAGGAGATCTTCGAGTTCCGGCCTTTGCAGAGGCCACGTTTGGTCACGAAGTTGTAGATGCCGCCCCGGCCCATCTCATCGCCGGGGTACCAGTTTTGCACGGTGGAGTACTTGATTTCGGAGCCTTCGAGGGCGAGCAATTCGACGACGGCGGCGTGGAGTTGGTTCTTGTCGCGTTTGGGGGCGGTGCAGCCTTCGAGGTAGCTGACGTGGGCGCCGTCCTCGGCGACGATGAGGGTGCGTTCGAACTGGCCCGTATCGACGGCGTTGATGCGGAAGTAGGTGGACAGCTCCATGGGGCAGCGGACGCCCTTGGGAATCCAGCAGAAGGAGCCGTCGCTGAAGACGGCGGAGTTGAGCGCGGCAAAGAAGTTGTCGGTGGGGGGGACGACGCTGCCGAGGTATTTGCGCACGAGGTCGGGGTGTTCGCGGACGGCCTCGGAGAAGGAGCAGAAGAGAACGCCCTTTTCGGCGAGTTTGTCTTTGAAGGTGGTGGCGACGGAGACGCTATCGAACACGGCGTCCACGGCGACGCCGGCCAGTCGTTCTTGTTCGTGGAGGGGGATGCCGAGTTTGTTGTAGGTCTCGATGAGTATGGGATCGACCTCCTCCAGGCTTTTGGGGCCGTCGCCTTGCTTCTTGGGGGCGGAGTAATAGATGATTTTCTGGTAGTCGATGGGGGGGTAATGGACGTTGGGCCAAGTGGGTTCCTTGAGCGTGAGCCAGTGGCGGTAGGCCTTGAGGCGCCACTCGAGGAGCCACTCGGGCTCCTGCTTCTTGGCGGAGATGAAGCGGACAATATTCTCGTCGAGCCCCGGGGGGGCGGAGTCGGTTTCGACGTCGGTGTAGAAACCGTATTTGTACTCTTTGTCGACGAGGCTTTCGATCGTGTCGGGGTTGGTGTTCATGAGGTGAAAGGGAGGGGGGGGAAACCGGCGTCAATGAGGGCGACGCCGGCGGGAGGCGGGGTCGGCGCAGGCGGGGCAGAGGCCGCGGACGGAGACGACGATTTCGACGGGGTTGAAGCCGGTGGGGATGGCGACGGGGGGATGGTCGTGGGTGGCGAGGTCGAGGTCGAAGATGCCGCCGCATCGTTCGCAGTAGAAGTGGCCGTGGTCGTGCATGTTGGGGCAAAAGCGACTGGCGCCGCGCTCGGGTCGGACATGGCGGACGAGTCCGCTCTGAACGAGGGCGTCGAGGCAGTTATAAACGGTGGCCATGGAGATGTCGGGCATGGACCGCTTGCTGCGCAGGTAGACCTCGTCGGCGGTCGGGTGGTCGCGTCGCGCGAGGAGGACATGGTAGACATGGGCGCGTTGCGGGGTGAAGCGAAAGCCGCGGTTGGCCAGCTTCTCGTTCAACTGGCGGGTGACGGCGGGGTGCGCAACGGCGCTCATGCGGGTCGAAAGATAGCGGCCGAAAGCGATTTGTCAAAATTTAGAATAATTCCAAATTGCCGCGCCCGGGGTCATGCCCGCCCTGCCGGCCGGCGGGATGCCGCGGGGGCCAGCCTCATGAAGTCAGGGTGGACAGGAAGGGGGCGGAGCGGGAGCGCTTCCTGCCTGGATGCGGGGACGGCTTAGCGGGGACGGACGACGAGTTCTTCGACGATGGCGTGGGGCGGGAGGCGGAGGCAGAGGAGGATGCACTCGGCGACGTCGTCGGGGTGGAGCATGCGGGCGCGGGCGGCGGGGTCGGGAGGGGCAGGGCGCAGGTTGAGGAGGGGGGTGTCGATGTCACCGGGGAAGATGGCGCAGGCGCGGAGGCCGCGGGAGCGTTCTTCGGCATTGATGCTTTGGGTGAGGCCGGCGAGGCCGAACTTGCTCATGACGTAAGCGGGGCCGGCTTTGGGGCTGGCGAGTTTGCCGGCATCGGAGACGAGGTTGACGATGGTGCCGGAGGCGCGGGCGCGCATGCCGGGGAGGAAGGCCTGGGTGCAGTAATAGGCGCCGTGGAGGTTGGCGCCCAGGAGAGCGTGGTAGTCGTCGAGGGCGAGTTGTTCGAGGGAGCGACGCGGGGTATTGAGGCCGGCGGCGTTGATGAGGACTTCGACCTCGCCGAGGAGGGAGCGGACCTGGTCGGCCATGGTCCGGACGGCGTCCGGCTGGCTGACGTCGCAGGGGAAGGGGAGGAGTCGAGTGCGGTTCTCGGTAGCGAGGGCGATGGTCTCGCGGAGGGCGGGTTCGCGTCGGCCGACGAGGGCGACGGACCATTGTTCGCGGGCGAGGCGGAGGGTGATGGCGCGGCCGACGCCGCTGCCGGCGCCGGTGACGACGGCGGTTTTGAGGGAGGGCATAGGGTTGGGGTCAGGGGTTGGGGGACGTCCATTGGTCGGAGTTGGCGGAGGCGACGGCGGCGTCCATGACGGCCTGGGCTTGGGCGCCGTCGTGGAAGCTGGGGGAGCAGGGGCGTTGTTGTCGGATGGCGTCGATGAATTCCCAGGCCTGGTCGTAGCGGAAGGAGACGAGGGGATCGCCGCGGCTGGGGTCGCGGGGGCTGCCGGGCCAGGTATGGAACTCTTTGGGGACGGTGATGGTTTCGAAGCCGGGTCCGCCGGCGTGGCCGGTTTGGAGGGTATTCCAGGAGCTGGTGGTGAAGGCGAAGGAGCGTTCGCTGCCGTTGACTTCGACGGCGTCGAGGCTGCGCCAGCTCTCGTTGCGGCCGGTGGCGAGTTTGGAGCTTTCGAGGACGCCGGTGGCGCCGTGGTGGAATTCGGCGAGCAGGGCGACCCAGTCGTCGGTGTCATTGGGTTGGCCGCCGCGGGTGGGGGTGAAGGTGCGGAGGTGGGCGACGAGGCGTTGGATGGGGCCGAGGAGGAGGTGAGCGAAGTCGATGCGATGGGAGAGCATATCGCCGAGTTCGCCGGTGCCGGCGAGGGCGCGGCATTGGCGCCATCCGAGGGGGCGGGCGCCCCAGTCTTGGAGGCGGCAGGAGCGGTAGTGGTAGGGTTGGCCGAGGTCCCCGCGGCGGACCAGGTGGTGGAGGTAGCGCATGGCGGGGACGAAGCGGTAGGTGAAGGCGGTCATGTGGCGGACGCCGGCGCGGTCGGCTTCGTGGGCGAGGAGGCGGGCATCGGCGGCGGTGAGGGCGAGCGGTTTTTCGCAGAGGACGTGTTTGTGGTGGTGGAGGGCGGTGAGGACGATGGGGGTATGGGAGGCGTTGGGGGTGGCGACGATGACGGCATGGACGTCCTGGCGGGTGACGACGTCCTCGAATTGGGTGGAGGCGAAGGGGGCGCCGGTGCGTTGGCGGGCTTGTTCGAGGGTAGGGGGATGGGTATCGCAGAGGGCGGCGAGGTGGACGTCGGGGCAGAGGGCGAGGCCTGGGAGGTGGTTTTGGAGGGTAATGCCACCGCAGCCGACGATGGCGATGCCGATTCGGGACATG
>CAZVRY010000229.1:0-10950 GCA_964629545.1 uncultured Verrucomicrobiota bacterium
GGTGAGGGTTGCGGAGGGGAGCGGTGGATTGCGCATTAGAACGTGGCGGTGGCGCGGAACTTGCGAACATGAGCGATTAATATGGGCATTCTTGATCGAGGCGGACAGGTGCAGGGAGACGAGGGGTGCCGGGAGGGTGGCCTGGGTCTGGCTGGGGGGGTGAGGGGAGGGGAGCGTTGGGGGAGGTGGGTGTTAGGATTGATGGTTTCCGTGGGTTGCTCGGGGGTGGGGGGGGAGTGGATCGAAGTGGAGCGTCGGGGGGCGGAGTTGCGTTTGCGGACCCTGGATCCTGGGCCTGGGATTGTGGTGTTGGAGGAGAGTCGGGATTTGGCCACCTGGGAGCCGGTCTATGCGTTCCCGGCGGCGTGGGAGGAGGGGGGGTGAGGATGCAACCGGCGGCGAACGGGCTGCGGGCGTACCGGTTAAGGAAAGGGGATTGGTCGGTGGGGGAGGATTGGGTCTGGATTCCGTCGGGGGAATTTCTGATGGGGAGCCCGATGTATGAGGCCGGGCGGAACGGGGATGAGGGACCGCAGCGGGTGGTGACGATTCGGCGGGGGTTCTGGATGGCGCGGCACGAGACCACGCAAGTCGAGTTTTTGGATACGATGGGATTCAATCCGAGTTACATGCCGTTCGATGCCTCGCGTCCGGTGGAGATGGTGACGTTCGACCAGGCGGAGGCTTACTGTGCGGCGTTGACGAGGCGGGGGCAGGCCCAGGGGACGCTGCCGCCGGGGTGTCGGTATCGGCTGCCGTCGGAGGCGGAGTGGGAGTATGCATGCCGCGCGGGGACGACCACGCGTTACAGTTACGGGGAGGACTTGGATTACACGCTCTTGGACGAGCATGGGTGGGCTGGGGTGAATGCGGGGCATTTGACGCATCCGGTGGGGTTGTTGCGGCCGAACCGGTGGGGGTTGTACGACATGCACGGGAATGTGTTCGAGTGGTGTTTGGACTACTACGGGGCCTACCCGGAGGGGGACCGGGAGGGTTACGAGAAGGGGCGCGTCTACCGCGGGGGCAGTTGGTACTGTCCCTCGGATGTGCTGCGCTCAGCCAGTCGTCACCCGGGCACGCAGTTGCGGTCGTATTTTATCGGGTTCCGGGTGGTGCTGGGGGCGGAACCGGACACGGTGTTGCCGTTGTGGGAGGTGGACGGGGTGAAGCCGGCGTTGGAATGGGCGGGGGATGGAACCAGCGTGCGCGTGCGGGGGGAATGTTCGACAGCGGAGTCGTGGGTGGTTTACACGACGAATGGGTGGACGCCGTATGCCACCGGGGTTCGGGAGCCGCCGGTGGTGACGAAGGCATTGACGGTTCGGATGGTGGCGTTTCGGAAGAACTACACGCAGAGCCCGATGGTGGCGGTGGCGGTAGCGCAGTTGGCGACGCCCCATCTCGAGGTGTCGGGCGGCGTGTTAAGGGTGGTGGCGTGGGAGCCTGGGGTGGCGATCGAGTACCGTTGGGACGGCGGGGAGTGGCTGGCCTACGGGGGAGGCGTCGAGCTGCCTGCGGGACCCGGCGAAGTGGAGGCGCGGGTGCGGAAGGCTGGCTGGCTCACTTCAGCGGTGGCGAGGCGGTCGTTTTAGAGTTCCGGTTACGATGGGGGTCGTTTGTCCTCGCCTGAGGCCGGCTGGGCTTGGGGGCGTGGTTCCTTGACCTTCTGGAGCGCCTCGATGACGGCTTGGGCGGGGGGGCGGTCTCGGTAATGTTCGAGGAAGAGTTTGGCTTGGATGACGCCGGCGCGGTCGACGATGAAGGTGCCTGGATGGGGGATGCCGTTCCAGCGGGCGGGGGCTTGGCGGTTGCGGATGCCGAAGGCGTCGATGGTCTTGCTTTCCGGGTCGGCCAGGAGCGGGAAGGTGATGGCGCTTTTCTCGGCGAATCGTCTGAGGAGGGTCTCGCTGTCGTAGCTGATGGCGACGACCTGGCCGCCGGTTGCCTCGATGGCTTTAAGGCTTTGTTGCAGTTGGACCAACTGCGTTTTGCAGTAGGGTCACCAATCGGCCGAGCGATGGAAGACGAGGGCGACGGGGCCCAGTTGGAGGAGGGAGGCGAGCGAGCGTTCCTTTCCGTGCTGATCGCGGAGGGTGAAGTTGGGCGCGGGTTGGCCGACGGCGAGGCCGGTCATTTCGGCTGGGGCGGGGCGCGGGGGTTCGGCGGCGGGGGCGGCCAGGGTGGCGATGAGGAAAAGGAGGAGCCAGCGGAACATGCGCATGCTGATTGATTATGTTATGAATCAGTTAGAGTCACGGATTTTTTCTCGTCATTCTCCATTTTGTGGAGTGCCGACTTGCTTGCGGGTGCGCCTGTGGCCGGCGTCGAGGGGATGCGTCTGAGAGGGGTGGCGACATCTGGGGAGGTTTGGGGGACCGCCTCAGAATGAACTCCCCGTCTGGTGAGGTTGCTTCGCTCCCTGCCCGTGGCGGGCAGGGAGGAAGCGCAGACTAGTTGTCGGGGTCAGGCCACTCCGGGTTCTCCGCTGCCCGTGGGGGGCGGAGGGGTCCCGGGCTCTGCTCTACCGTTTGCCGCGATAGAACTTACGGGCGCCAGCGGCCTGAGGATCGATGGTGATCGTGTTATTGGGCAGGTCGCTGTAGGTCCCCTGGACGTTGTCCGCCTGTTGCAGCGTGCCGTCGGTGCTGATGGTGAGTTGGCCGTTGGGGAGGCGGGTGACGCTGATGGTGGGGGGCACCATAAGGTTGAGGATTTCGAGGGTGAAGCCATCGAGGATGGCGTTGGGGTCGGTGAGGTCCTCGCGGGTGGCGCGGGCGGGGTCGAGGACGACGTGGAGGCTCGTCCGCGGGGTGGTGAACTCGAAGGAGACCATGGCCCCGGCGGCGGTGTTATTGACGCCTCCCTGGGTTTCGGCGGGGACGAAGTCCTGGGCGATGAGGACGCCGTCGGCGTAGATGTTGAACCCGCGGTTGGCGCAGCATTGTTCGTAGAAGAACATTTGCATTTTGTAGGTGCTGCCTGGGAAGAGGTTGTCCAGGCGCACGGTCACGAGGGGCGCGTAGCGGATGGACTGGGTGACCTTTTCGAGGACGTTGTCGGCTGGGCTGTCGCCGTAAGCGGGGCTATCCCAGTTGGGCAGGTTATTGATGGCGGTGATGGTGACGCCGGGGACGGACTCGCCGGTGAAGTCGGCGTCATAGGCCTGGCCGGCGGGTCCAGCGGTGCTGACGTTGATGGCGTAGAGGAAGTTGCCTTCCAGGTCCACGCCTTGGGTCGGGTTGCCTTGGGCATCGAAGCCCTCGCCGGGGTCGCCGCCGGTGAACTGCTCGACTTTAATTTGGGTGAACTGAGGTGGGGGATCGTTGGGATTGGTGCCGGCGGCGATCTCGGCGGCGTCGCTGGCGCCGTCATAATCGGAGTCTGGGAGGAGGGGGTTGGTGTGGTGGAGGTTGATCTCATCGCCATCTTTGAGGCCCTCGTTGTCGGTATCGGCGCGGGCGGGGTCGGTGAGGTGGGTTTTAATTTCCTCCCGGTCGGTGAGGCCGTCTTTGTCCATGTCGGCCTGGGTGGGGTCGGTGTAATTCTGGAACTCCTCGAGGTTGGTGAGGCCGTCGCCGTCGCGGTCGCCGGCGCCGTTTTGGGTGAGGTCGCCGAACCATTCCAGTTCCCAGGCATCGGGGAGGCCGTCGCTGTCGGTGTCGCCTGGGGCGGCGAGCACTTCGAGGGTCGCGGCTTGGAGGATGGCGTTGTGGTCGATGAACTCTGGGGTGGTGACGCCGCGGCCGTCGAGGGTGATGGTGATTTTGTCTTGGCGGGCGATGAAGGTATGGCTGACGACGGCGCCGGCGGTTTTGGTGAACCCGCCCTGGTAGATGAGGGGGCTGAAGTCGTCGACGAGGGAATGGCCGTCGAGGGAGATATCGAAGGCGCGCCAGCAGCAGGCTTCGGCGCACAGGAGTTGGAACTTGTAGGCGGCGCCGGGTTGGAGGTTGCTGAACTCGACGACGACGTTGGGCTGCGCGCTATTGGCGGCGTCGCTCCAGCGGATGGTATTCATGAACGCGTTGAGGGCGAGGTCGTTAGGGGTGTCGCCGAAGTTCGGGTTGGCGTGCCAGTTGAGGGCCCGGTTTTGGGCGAGGACGTTGACGCCGGGGATCAGGGGTGCGGGCGGGGTTTGGGTGAAGTCCATGTCGGGGGTGAAGTAGGCATCGCGGATTTGGCCGGTTTCGAAGTCGGTGCCGAGGTGGATGGCGTAGAGGAAGGTGCCATCGAGGTCGAGGCCTTCGCCGGCGTCGCCGCCGGTGAAGGTCTCGAGGCGGGTGGCGGTGCGGAAGCTATTTTTGTCGAGCGGATCGGTGAGCAGGCGGAGTTCGTCGTAGTCGTTGACGCCATCGCCATCGGTGTCGGCTTTGAGCGGGTCGGTTTTGACCGTGTTGATTTCGGCCGGGTCGTTGAGGCGGTCGCCATCGGTGTCGGCGGCGGCGGGGTTGGTGCCGTGGGTCTTGACTTCGGCGGCGTCGCCGAGGCCATCGCCATCGGTGTCGGGGCTATTGGGGTTGGAACCGGCGGCGACTTCCTCGCGGTCGTTGAGACCGTCCTCGTCGGTGTCGGGCTTATTCGGATCGCTCTTGGCGTTGAATTCGCCGGCGTTGTCCAGGGTATCGCCATCGGGGTCGCCGGTGCCGGTTTGGGAGGCGAGGTCGCCGAAGTTTTCGATTTCCCAGGGGTCGGAGAGGCCGTCGTTGTCGCTATCTCTGGCCTCGGCGACTTCTTCGAGGGTGACGGCGCTGAGGATGGCGTTGCGGTCGGTGTAGGCGGGGTTGGTGGTGCCGGCGCCGTTGACGGTGAGGACGAGGGTGTCGGAGGAGGTGATGAAGGAGTAGGCGATGACGGCGCCGGCGCGGGGGTTGGCGATGCCGTCATGGATGACGTAGGGGGCGAAGTCATCGACGATTTGGGTGCCGTTGACGAAGACGTCGAAGCCGCGGGTGCAGCATCCTTCGAGGAAGAGCATTTGGACTTTGTAGGCGCCGCCGGGTTTGAGGTTGCGGAGGGTGACGGTGCCGGGGGCGGCGCTGCCGACGTGGCGGATGCTCTGGGTGGCGAGTTCGAGGGCATCGTCGTTGGGGGTGTCGCCGTAGTTCGGGTTATTCCAGGTGGGGATGGCGTTGACCATGGTGTTGCTGACACCATCGACATTTTCCCCGGTGAAATTGGCGTCACGGACCGGGCCGGCGGCGGCATCGGTGCCGACGGCGAAGGCGTAGGGGAAGGTGCCGTCGAGGTCGAGGCCTTCGCCGGCATCGCCGCCGGTGAACCAGCGGACGAGGAGTTTGATGGGCTTGCTGGCGGCGTCCTTGGGATCGGATCCGCTGAGCAATTCGATGGGGTCTTCGAAGCCGTCGTCATCGGTATCCGCCTTGGCCGGGTTGGTGCCGTGGACGAGGACCTCGTCACGATCGGACAAGCGGTCGAAGTCGGAGTCGCGGCGGAGGGGGTCGCTGAGGTGGGTGGTGACTTCGGCGCCGTCGCTGAGGGTATCGCCGTCGCTGTCGGCCAGGACGGGGGAGGTGCCGGCGGCGTATTCGGCGGCGTGGTTGAGGCCGTCGTTGTCGGAGTCGTCGGCGGCGGTGGGGGTGAGGGATCCGAAGTAGCGCTTTTCCCAGTCGTCGGGCAGGGCATCGCCGTCGCTATCGACGGTGGGGGTGATCCGTTCGAGGGTGAAGGCGTTGAGGATAGGGTTGGGGTCGGTGAAGCCGGCGGCGGAGCCGTCGAGGAGGATTTCGAGTTCGTCGTCGGCGGCGGTGAACTCGTGGGTGACGACGGCGCCTTGGGCGGCGACGGGGACGCCTTGTTCGAGGCCGGGGCTGAAGCCGAAGACTTCGGTGGTGCCTTCGATGATGACGTCGAAGCCGCGGTTGGCGGAGTTATCGGAGCAGAGGATTTGGAGTTTGTAGGTGACGCCGGTTTCGACGGCCAGGCGGATTCCCACTTGGAGGGTGGGTGCGCCGGTCCAGCGGATCGAGCGCATGACGCCTTCGAGGTCGTTATCGTTCGGGGTGTCGCCGTAGGCGGGGGAGTGCCAGCCGGGGATTTCGTTCGGCGCGGTGATGGTGACGCCGGGGCTGGTGTCGGGGCCGAACCTGGCGTCCCCGACGCGTCCGGCGAGGCCGCCGGTGCCCACGTTGACGGCGTAGAGGAAGTGGCCTTGGAGATCGAGACCTTCGCCGGGGTCGCCGCCGCTGAAGGCGCCGACGGTGGCGGCGTTGCCGGTGGCGGTCAGGCTGAGGAGAGCGAGCAGCAAGCCCCACCGCGAGGCGGCCGGACGAGACTGGCCGGGCATAGTCCTTGAGTTCATAGCAATAAGAGAACTGCGTGGTGTGAATAAGTGTGGGATCGATTCGATACTACGCCGGTCCGGGGCTTTGGCAAGGCGAAATCGAGAACCGAGGCGATTACGACTTATGATTTATGATTTATGATTTTATGATTTGAGGTCCCGGAGGGGGCAGCCGTCGGCCGAGATCCAGACGAGGGTGCCTTCGGGGAGGGTTTCGTAGAGCGGGAGGAGGTCGCCGGCGGCGAGGTGGATACACCCGTGGGAGGCTGGGCGGCCGAGGGTGGTTTCGTCGCCGAAACCGTGGATGTAGATGTAGCGTTGGAAGGTATCGCGTTGGGGGCCCTGGTTGAAGCCGGGTTCGAGGCCGGCGAGCCAGAGGATGCGATGGACGATGGCGGCATGGGGTTGGCCTTGCCAGGTGTAGCCAACGAACTGGCGGCTCTTGAAGATGGCGCCCTGGGGCCAGCCGCCGCCGATTTTGCGGGCGATGCGGTGGAGTCCGCGGGGGGTCATGTTGGATCCGGCGATTTCGCCGATGCCGAAGCGGGAGGAGGAGATGACGAAGGAACGGAGCGGGCGGTAGGGGGAGCGGGTTGGGTTGGGGGTGGCGGGGGCGGGGGTTTGTTGGCGAAAGAGCCAGAGGCGCTGTGGGGCGAGGCGGACGAGGAGGACGTGAGGGGTGGGGCGGACGCCGTAGCGACGGCAGGTGAGGAAGAAGGCGAGGGGCAACCGGGGGGGGCGGACCGGGCCGTGGGGGACCCCGGGCGGGTTCATCGCAGTTTCTTAATGAGGATTTTGGAGTTGCGACCGCTCTGCTCGTATTTCTCGCGCCGGGCCGGGGGGAGGTCGTCGGGGGTGCCTTCGGTGAAGCCGCCTTTGGATTGGAAGTAGGTGAAGGCCTGAGTGGAGAGTGCGAAGACTTGGGCGAGGCCTTGTTCGCGGGCCTTGTTCTCGATGAACTGGAGGAGCTTGCGTCCGATGCCCTGGTTTTCGTGGGAGGCGGCGACGTAGAGGCAGGCGAGTTCGCCTTGGCGGTGTTCGGGGTAGGGGTGGAGGGCGACGCAGGCGACGGGGTTGCGGTCGATTTCGAAGAGGTAATAGTCGCCGAGTTGTTTTTCGATGCTGGCGCGGCTGCGGCGGACCAGTTCGTCGGCTTGGACGGAGGTCTTGATGAGGCGCATGATGCTGCGCAGGTCTTTTTTGAGGGCGCGGCGGATTTGCTGGTATTCGTTGGCGTAGATGAGGGTGCCGATGCCTTCGTTGGAGAAGACCTCGGCGAGGAGGCCTTCGTCTTCGCGGCCGTTGATGATGTGGACGCGTTGGACGCCGGCCTGGCAGGCGATGACGGCGTGGCGGGCTTTGGAGACTTGAGTGGAGGCGATTTCGTCGCGCTCGATGGCTTGGGCGAGGTCGCCGACGATCATTTGGCGGAAGAGGGTGCCTTGGCGGAAGAGGCCGTCGGTCGCGGTGATGAAGATGAGTTTGATGGCCTTGAGGGCATCGGCGACGGCGACGGCGATGTGATCGGAGTTTACGCGGTAGGTTTTGCCTTCGCCGTCGAAGCCGAGGGGAGGGATAACGGGGATGATGCCTTGGCCGAGGAGCACTTGGAGGAGGTCCACGTCGACGCGTTCGACTTTGCCGGTGAGGAGGTGGTCGACGCCGTGGAGGATGCCGAGGGGGTGGGCGATGATGGCATTGGGGCAGGCGGCCCGTTGGTCGTTGACGGAGAGGCCTTCGAGGATTTCGTGGGTGAGGCGGTTGGCGGCGGTGAGGGCAAGTTGGAGGGTGGGGGCGTCGGTGATGCCCGAGCCCTCGCGGTCGGAGGGGGTGAGGCCCTGTTCGCTGGCGAGGGCTTCGATTTGGGCGGAGGCGCCGTGGACCAGGACCACGCGGATGTTGAGGGAGCGGAGGACGGCGATGTCGAGGAGGATATTGGGGAAGTTATCGTCGGTGACGATGGCGCCGTCGATGGCGATGATGAAGGTCTTCTCCCGGAAGCGGGGGATATATTGGAGGATGCCGCGGAGGTCGGTAGGTTTCACAGGGGGAGGCGGGGTTCAGGCGTGGGATGGGCGGGGAACGGGGGGGGCGGGGAGGCGCGTGGGGGGAGGCGGAGGGGAGATCTCCGTTGGGTTGGCGGTTGAGGAGAGGTGCTCATCGAAGCGACCGTGTACCATCGATCAACGAGCGCGGGAGTTTAGGCCCCGCCGCCGGCTTGCCAAGGATTGTTTGGGGGCTGGCGCCTCGGCGGGCGACGTTCAGCGCGGGACGGCGAACCGGCTGAAGGCCTCGAGGTCGGTGAAATGGTGTTGCCACGTGGTGTACATGACGCCTTCGACTCCCGGATAGGGGCGGGCGGAGGCGAGCCAGTCGCGGATGCGTTCGGGTGCATCGTCGTAATAGCCGGCGATGATCATGCGGTGGCCCCGTTGGGCGAACCAGCGGAGGCTGGCGTCGCGTGGTTCGAAATACCAGGGCACAACGGTGACATCCGGGGCGAGTCCTTCCCAGGACTTGGCGAGGTCGCCGCGGACCAGGTAGTAGTCGGCCCGGGCGTTGTGGTGGGGGTCGAACATGTCGCTCCAGACGTAGATCCGGCCGCCGGGGTTGACGGTTTGGAGGATGCGGATGCAGGTGCGGGCGTTGTCGGCGAGGAGGGCGCCGGCGTCGAGTTGGCGGCGTTGGCAGGCGTCGCACCAATTGAGGACGCGGATTTCGTCGTGGGACATCATGTAGCCTGGGGCCTGCCAGGCGGCGTGCATGCGTCGGGCCTGGTCTTCGAGCAGTTCCACCGTGCGGGGTTCGGAGGGGCAGATCATGGCCTGGTCATCGTAAATGGTGGCCGCATGGTAATAGGAGACGCGGAGCCGGGTCCCGTCGGGGAGGCGGGTGCGGAGGGCGGGGGCTTCGTGCCAGACGTCGTAGGACCCGTTCCAGGGGCGGTTGCCCATCAGGGGATCGCGCAGGGGTTCGAAATCTTCGCCCTCGCGGAGGGCGGCGCCGTTTTCGTGGCGGACGGCGAGGGGAGCGCCGGGGCGGCGGATGAGGTTGAGGAGGCCGACTTCCTCGAGGTGGACGTCGTCGAACCAGACGGCCCCGGTGCCGCCGCCCCAGCAGCCGAGGTAGAGGTTGACGTTCGAGAACGTCAGGGAGTTGAAGACCACATGGTGAACGGTCCAGTCCTGGGTGGGCTTGGCGCCGAGCGGGTTGAAGTTGAGTTGGCGGGGGCCGGCCAGCAACTTGGCTTCGAAGGTGCCGCGGAACTCCTGGGTGCGGACGCGGAGTTGAAGATGGTATTGCCGGAAGGGGGTGAGGGCGAGCGTTTGCACGAGGCGCGCGTTGCGCCCGTTGGGGTCGCGGATGAGGGCGGCGCCTTGGTCCTCCACCACAAGATCGTCTTTCCAATCCCAGAGTTTGAGGTTGTGGCAATCGCCACCTTTGAGGGTGGTGCTGGGGGCTGGGACCAGGCGGGCGACGCCGCTGTGCACGACGAAGAGCGCGTCGCGGACGGGGAGGCCTTCGATGAGATTGGGATCGTGCCAGAGGAGGTCGTTCGAGTAGCCGATGGAGAAGAGGGCAGGGACGATCGTGAGGTGCAGGTCGGCGGCGAGCTGGCGGAGTCGGCGCACGTTCCGGAAGTAGCGTTCGTCCATATCGCCCAGCTTGGCGAACTTCGAGTCGCTGAGGAGCACATGGGTATAGCGGGCGTGTGCGGCGCGTCGCCAGAGCGCCTCGAGGGTGTCCACGTTTTGATCGACCCAGAGGTTTTGGGAACAGTAGAGCCAAAGCTGGGCGGGATGGGCGGCGGCTGCCGGGGTGCGGAAAGGCAAGCCGAGCAGGAGGGCGACCAGCATGAGCTTGAACATAGGCCCATCCAAGGCGACTCCGATGGGTCGGGCAAGTCGGAAGTTATTGCTGCAAGGACCCCGAGAGCGAGGTGCTCAAGCGAGGGTCTGGGGGAGGGTTGGGCGTGGAGGCGAGGAGGCCGCGGGCGGATTGGATGTCGCGGGCGATTTGGGCTTGGAGGGCCGGGAGGTCGGGGAATCGTTGCTCGCCGCGGAGGCGGGCGACGAATTCGACGACGAGTTCGCGGTCGTAGAGGTCGCCGTGGAAGTCGAGGAGATGGACTTCGCAATGGAGGGTGGGGGCGGCGTCGGGCACGGTGGGGCGGTGGCCGAGGTTAAGGACGGCAGGGTGGGGGAGGTGGTCGAGGAGGACGCGGGCGGCGTAGACGCCGGTGGGGGGGAGGACGAGTCCGCGGTGGTCGAGGTTGGCGGTGGGGAAGCCGAGTTGGCGTCCGAGTTGGCGTCCGCGGATGACGGTTCCGGAGAGGGAGTAAGGGCGGCCGAGGAGTTGGGAGGCGAGGGCGAGGTGGCCGGCGGCGATGGCTTCGCGGACGCGGGTGCTGCTGACGATATCGCCGTTGCGGTGGACGGGGGGGAGGCCGTGGGCGGTGAAGCCGAGTTCTTGGCCGAGGGAGTGGAGGAGGTCGATGTTGCCGCTGCGCCGGTGGCCGAAGACGAAGGCACTGCCGACGGTGATGCTATGGAGTGGGGCGAAGGCGGAGGCGAGGTAGCGGATGAAGGCTTCTGCGGGCGTTTGGCTGAAGGGGAGGTTGAAGGGGATGATCCAGGCGGCTTCGA
>CAZVRY010000230.1:0-10896 GCA_964629545.1 uncultured Verrucomicrobiota bacterium
GAAGCCAAAATCGCCTCCAGCAAAATCGGAAGTTATTTTTGCACAGACCCTAAGCGGCCACGGCGGCGGTGTGCAAGGACCGCTTGCCGCTGGGCCCGCGAGCTCAAGCCGCTCCCGCTGTTCGCGGGTTGAGGATGCTTGCCGTGCGATGGACTGGAAGGTCATCGCCTTGTTGGCAGGTGTGCTGCCTTTGGACTTGGCGCTGGACAAGAGCGGAGCCGCCCAGCTTTTCGTGGACCACACCCTGCGCCGGGCCGGGCAAGCCGGTTCCACAGCGCTGCGGGCCGTGCTCTACCTGCTGACCGTCGTGCTCACCTCATTAATGAGCAACCACGCCGCTGCGGTGCTGCTCGCACCGCTGGCCATTGTCATGGCCGCCAAGCTGGGGCTGAACGCCAAGCCGCTTCTCGTCGCGGCGACCTTCGCCGCCTCGACCTGCTTCGCAACCCCGGTGGGATACCAGACCAACACGATGGTTTATAATGCCGGCGGATACCGGTTCTCGGATTCTCAGAAAGTGGGTGTGCCGCTCAACCTGCTGTTCTGGGCGTGGTCGGTCTATTATTTTCCGAAGTTCTGGCCGTTTTCATGCGGGGAGACTCGTTGCGCCTCGGCATTTCGCTGAGGCGCTGATCGGAATCCCGCCAGTAGTAACTCCAGTGCTGTGGCGGTATTGTTGGCGCATCGGTTGCCGGTGTGCAGCCACCCATGGTGTGGCTGGTGGTTCTGCAATCGTCGCTGTCCTGCGTTCGCCCGGGCAGGCCAATCGCCAGCGAAGCGCGAAAACATAGTGCAACGAAGCGAGATTATGGCAAAGACAGTCACAACCAAAACGAAGACCATGAAGACGACCATCACACAGCAATTCTCCTTCACCGCGCCCACTGCCATGAGCGTGCAGCTCGTGGGCGACTTCACGCAGTGGCAGGAGAAGCCCATTCAACTCCAGAAGGCCGAAAACGGGATTTGGCACGCGTCCGCGGAGCTGGAACCAGGCACCCACCACTACCGCTTCATGGTGGACGGGCAGTGGCAGGATGACCCCGAATGCACGGTGCGAGTGGCGAACCCGTTCGGGACCGAGAACATGGTGCGCGAAGTGCGCCAGCCGGGGACTGCAGCGTAATCCTTGTTTGAACCAGGTTGGCCTCTGCAGCGGAACCCGGCACCGTTTCCTGAAGGCTGAGCTCTAACTTCAAAGCCTTATGAAGAAGAAACATACGACCACTTCGGACAAGACTGCGGACACCTGGGCAGACCCCAATCCCAAGCGGATACTCGTTCCATTGGACTTTTCGGAACCATCCAAACGCGCGGCGTGCTTTGCGCGGGAATGGGCCAAGCGGTTCGGCGCCCACATCTACCTGCTGCACGTCGTCGAGCCGGTAACGTTTCTAGCCGGTTTGGAGGACTTGCCCATCGCTCTGTCCCAACGCGACGTGGCCCAAACCGCGAAGATCGCCCTGGAGCGAATCGCCCAAAGCGAGCTGCCGGACATCACTCCTGTCTCGGTGCTCGTGCGGAAAGGCAGAGCCTACGACCAGATTGTGAAGACAGCCAGGAGCTTCAAGATTGACCTGATCATCATACCGACCCACGGCTACCGAGGTTTGGAATGGGCCATGATGGGCAGCACTGCGGAGCGAGTCGTACGCTTCGCTCCCTGCCCTGTGCTGACGATGCGGCGCCGAGGGAAATAGGCGGATGCGGAGTCCTTTCGCGGAATGCCCCCCCGAGCTCCAGCCAGACCATCGCCATGCAAAACCAGCGCCCCACAGCCCCGACGGCAAACCCCGTGCTGGAACCTAATACCAGCGCCTTCCTGGACACCCTCGCGGCCCAAGGCGGTCCGCCCATCTACAGACTCTCCATTCCGGAAGCGCGCAGCGTGCTCTCCGACCGGCAGGCTGGGAAGGTGGCCGCGCTGCCGGTGGAGACCCAGGATCGCACCATCCCAGGCGGGCCGAAAGGCGAGGTGTCTTTGCGCATCGTGCGCCCCAAAGGCAAGACCGGCCGCCTGCCTGGGGTGGTGTACTTCCACGGCGGCTGCGTGCTTGGCGATCATGACACGCAGGACCGGCTGGTTCGGGAACTGGCCCATGGCGCCGCGGCGGCGGTAGTCTTCGTCAACTTCGCTCCCTCGCCGGAGGCACATGGTCCGGCCGCTATCGAGGAGGCATACGCTGCGACGAAATGGGTGGCGGCCAATGGAGCGTCACTCAATCTCGATGGCTTGCGTCTGACTGTGGCTGGGGACAGCGTGGGCGGAAACATGGCCGCAGCGGTGACGCTGCTGGCCAAGAAACGGCGCGGGCCGAGGATCGCCGGACAGGTCCTGTTCTATCCGGTGACGGATGCCGCCTTCGACACTGGCTCCTACACGCAATTCGCCGAGGGCTGGTTTCTGACCCGCGAGGCGATGAAATGGTCCTGGAACCACTACACACAAAACAAGGCAGCGCGCGCTCAGCTTACAGCGTCCCCGCTGCGCGCGACCGCCGAGCAACCGCGCGGCCTGCCGCCCGCGCTGGTCATCACCGCCGCATGCGACGCGCTCCACTCCTCCTATCTCGTCCTCGCGCCGGACCTTCGAGGTGTCGGCGCGAGTGAGGGCGCGCCGCGCACAACCAGCATGGCCGATTGTGCGGCGGACCTTCACGGGTTGCTCCAGCAACTCCAAACCGGGCCGTTGGTGTCGATTGGCCACTCGATGGGCGGCTACCTAGCACTGGAGTGTGCCCGGCGGCTTCCCCAGATGCTCCGCGGCCTGGTGCTGGTCGCCACCAAGGCAGGCCCTGACACGCCCGAGGTGGCCGCCAGACGCCGCGCCACCGCCGAGAAGGTGCGAGCAGAAGGGGTGAAGGCGATCGTGGAAGCGATGGCGCCCAAGATGTATGCCGCTGGCACCCACGACGCGACAATGAAGGAACACGTGCGCGCGCTCATGGCATCCGCAAGTGCCGAGGGCGTGATCGCCGCCCTGCTGGGCATGGCGGAACGGCCCGACTCGACTCCGATGTTGGGCACCATCGGCGTGCCGACGTTGGTGGTGACCGGCGCGGAGGACACCCTGATTCCTCCGGCGGAGTCGGAGAAACTCGCCCGAGCCATTCCCGGTGCGCGGTTGAACGTCATTCCCCGCGCGGGACACTTCGTGGCTTGTGAACAGCCGGAGGCATTCAACCGCGCGCTCCGCGAGTGGCTGGACCGGTTGGGTCGCTCCGAAACAACCGCCAGTCGCATGGGCAACTCCATTTGATCGAGCTGAAACCCAACAAGAAGCAACGTATGAGCCTGAAAGGTGATCCATGAATGACGCACCCACAGTCGCCAACAAACAGTCGCCAGAGCCGCCCGAACCATCGTCGCCGAGGAAGCGCCCGGCCTGGTTACCCGCGGCCGTGATAGTCGGAGCCTTTCTCATTGGATTCGTTCCGATGTGGTTCAAGACCCACCGGCTCAACTCCGAGGTGCTCCGCGCACAGGGAGAGGCTCGGGTGCAGCATATCCAAATGACCTTCGCCGACGCGGCGCTCGAGGCCCGGCGCGGCGAATACGAACCGGCCCGCCAGCGCTTGGCCAGTGTGTTCGCGCTCATCAACGCGGAGTTGGAACGCGGCCCGGCGTCCGCGCTGCCCGACGGGGCCGCGGAGGGATTGAAGCCGTTGCTCGCCCTGCGCGATGATCTGATCACGCTGCTGGCGCGCGGCGATCCCGCGTCCGCCGAGCGACTGGCGACCGCGTATGCGGATTTCCGGAAAACGCTCGGCAAGTAAAACCACCTCCTCAGCGCATCCCCAACCCCCTCATGAAGCCCGCTCTGACGTTGACCAAGACCCGGTTTGACGCGGTGATCTTCGACCTCGATGGCGTGGTCACCCGCACCGCTCGCGTCCACGCCGCCGCCTGGAAACAGCTGTTCGACGAGTATCGGGAGGAACGGCTCCGGCGCGGGCTGCCGGCCTATAAGCCGTTCGACATCGAGCACGACTATCGCCTCTACGTGGATGGCAAACCGCGTTACGACGGCATCCAGAGCTTCCTGGAGGCCCGCGCGATCGAGATTCCCCGCGGCCAACCGGACGATGCGCCGGACCAAGTGACGATTTGCGGGCTGGGCAACCGCAAGAACATCCTCTTTCAGGAACACCTCAAGCGCACGGGTTTGCAGGTGTATGACTCGACGGTCCGGCTCATTCATGCCTTGCGCGAACAGGACTTCAAAGTCGCCATCATTTCGGCCAGCGAGAACTGCCTGGCCATCCTGCGCGCGGCGCAGCTCGAGGCATTGTTTGACGCCCGGGTGGACGGCGTGGTCGCCACCGACTTGCGCCTCAAAGGCAAACCGGCCCCGGACGTGTTCCTCGAAGCCGCGCGGCGTCTTGCGGCTGAGCCCGCCCGCGCCGTGGTCGTCGAAGACGCCGTCGCCGGCGTCGAGGCGGGGCGCCGGGGCGAATTTGGACTGGTGATTGGCGTGGACCGAACCGGCAAACCGGAGCGTCTCAAGGAACATGGCGCCCACATGGTCGTGTCGGATCTCGCGGAAGTGACCGTAAGCGATGAATCCGCCGCGGCCTCCGCCAGCACCGCGGACCTGCCTTCGGCGCTGGAGCGGATGGACGCGTTCTTGACGCCCCGCGCCCGGCGGCGGGCGGTGTTTCTGGACTACGATGGCACCCTGACCCCGATCGTGGCCCGCCCGGAGGACGCCGTGCTCGCGAACGAGATGCGTGCGATCGTCCGTCGGCTCGCCTTGGCCTGCCCCGTGGCCGTCATCAGCGGGCGGGACCTGGCCGATGTGCGCGAGCGCGTGGGCCTGGATGGACTCATCTACGCCGGCAGCCACGGTTTCGACATCGCCGGCCCCGGCGGTTTGCGCCGGGCGAATCCCGAAGCCCAAACGTGCTTGCCCGCGCTGGACCAGGCGGAGGCACAATTGCGGGAGCAAACGGATGCCATCGAGGGCGCTCAGATCGAGCGCAAGAAATACTCGATTGCCGTTCACTTCCGCAATGTGCCGGAGGCTCGGGTCCCGGAGGTCGAACCGGTGGTGGATCTCGTGGCGGCTCGACACCCAACCCTGCGCAAACGGCGGGGAAAAAAGGTCTTCGAGTTGCAGCCCAACCTTGACTGGCACAAGGGCCGGGCGGTGCGGTGGTTGCTCGAAGTGCTGGGCCTGGACTCGCCCGAGGTGCTGCCGCTCTATCTCGGTGACGACCTCACCGATGAAGACGCCTTTGTCGCGCTGCGGGAACGCGGCGTCGGCATCGTGGTGCGCGACGAACCCCGTCCGACGGCGGCCCGTTACGCGTTGGAGAGCACGACGGAGGTTGGTTCATTCCTCGCCCAACTTGCCGCGCACAATACGCCCGAGCCATGAACGCGTGGACCTTGACTTACGACGGTTTCGATCCGCGCGCCGAAGGCCTGCGCGAGGCCCTGTGCGCGCTCGGTAACGGCTGCTTCGTGACCCGCGGCGCGGCGCCGGAATCGGCGGCCGACGCGGTGCATTATCCGGGAACCTATCTGGCCGGCGGCTACAACCGGCTGGAAACCAGGATCGCCGGGCGGGTGGTGGAGAACGAGGACCTCGTAAATCTGCCCAACTGGCTGGCGCTTTCGTTTCGCATCGAGGACGGCGATTGGTTTGATCTGCGGAAGTTCGAGATCCTCTCCTACCGTCAGGAACTGGACCTGCGGGCCGGTCTGCTCACCCGGACCGTCCGATTTCGCGATGCGAAAGGCCGGCGCACCACGCTCACCCAGCGGCGCCTGGTCCACATGGCCCAGCCGCATCTGGCCGCCCTGGAAACCACGTGGGTGGCGGAGGACTGGTCGGGCCGGATGGAGGTCCGTTCGGCGTTGGATGGGCGCGTGGCGAACCGCGGCGTGGGACGCTACCGCAATCTCAACGGTCAGCACCTCGTCCCCCTCGAAACCGGCCGCATCGGTAACGAGACGATCTGGCTCAAAGTGCAAACCGCGCAGTCCGAAATCCGCGTCGCCCAGGCGGGGCGCCTGCGATGGTTTGCCGCCGAAGAGCCGCTGGACCCCGCCGTTCGCGTTGCGCAAGCGCCGGGCTGGATCGCCCAGCACTGCGAACTGGACGTCGCCGAAGGTCGCGCCCTGCGCGCCGAGAAGGTGGTTGGGCTGTTCACCTCCCGCGACCGCGCGATGTCCGAATGCGGCCTGGCGGCCCGCGACGCGGTCGCGGAGGCGGGCGATTTCGCGGCGCTGCTGCCGGCCCACACGGGGGCCTGGCAGCGGCTCTGGGATCGGTTCGACATGGACTTGGAGTTTTCCCCGGCCGCGACCGCGCCCCATCACACTTGCCTGATCCTCCACCTGCACATCTTTCACCTCCTGCAGACCACCTCGCCCCACACGATTGATCTCGATGCGGGCGTGCCGTCGCGTGGCTGGCACGGCGAAGCCTATCGCGGCCACATCTTCTGGGACGAGCTGTTCATTTTCCCTCTGCTCAACCTGCGCATCCCGGACATCACTCGCGCCTTGCTGAAGTACCGGCATCGGCGCCTGCACGCCGCCCGGCGCGCCGCCCGCGCTGCGGGCTACGGCGGCGCGATGTATCCGTGGCAGAGTGGCAGCGACGGACGCGAAGAGACGCAGGTGGTGCATCTGAATCCCCAGTCCGGCCGCTGGCTGCCGGACCACTCGCACCTCCAGCGGCACGTCAACGCCGCCATTGTCTTTAACCTCTGGCAGTTTTACCAGGCCAGCGGCGACTTCGAGTTCCTCTGCTTCCACGGCTCGGAGATCATTCTTGAAATCGCCCGCTTCTGGGCCAGCCTGGCCACGTTCAACCCGGAAATGGACCGTTACGAAATCCGTGGCGTGATGGGGCCGGACGAGTACCACGACGCGTATCCCGGCGCGGAGAAACCCGGCCTGAACAACAACGCCTACACCAATCTGATGGCCGTCTGGGTGCTCTGGCGCGCCTTGGACCTGATCCAGATGCTGCCGGCCGAGCATGGCTCGCGCGTCCGCCAGAAACTCGACGTGCGCGAGGAGGAGATCCGGCGCTGGGACGACATCAGCCGCAAGATGCGCCTCGTGTTTCACGGCGACGGCATCCTCAGCCAGTTCGAGGGCTATGGTGACCTGCAGGAATTCGACTGGGACCGCTACCGCGAGCAGCATGGGCTGGCCATGCGGTTGGACCGCATCCTCGAAGCCGAAGGTGACACACCCAACCGCTACCAGGCCTCCAAACAGGCGGACGTGCTGATGCTCTTCTACCTGTTCTCGGCCGAAGAGCTGCGGCAACTGTTCGAGCGGCTCGGGTATCCGTTCGACGGGGAACTGATCCCAAGGAACGTGGAATACTATCTCCGGCGGACGGCGAACGGATCGACGCTCAGCCAGTTGGTCAACTCCTGGGTCCTCGCCCGATCCCACCGCGCCCGGTCCTGGACGCTGTTCACCGAGGCGCTGCAATGCGACTTTGCGGACGCGCAAGGCGGCACGACGCCGGAAGGCATCCACCTGGGCGCCATGGCCGGCACGGTGGACCTGATCCAACGCTGCTATCTGGGACTCGAAATGCGGCACGAGATCCTTTATTTGAACCCTCGGCTACCCGACGAACTCACGCGCCTGCGCCTGCGCCTGCGCTATCGCCAAGCCTCGCTCTGCCTGGAGGCCACGCACGATGTCCTGAAAGTCCGCGTCCTGCATTGTCCAATCGAACCGATCCGCATCGGCTTCGGGGACCGGGTGATGGAGCTTCAGGCGGACGAAGAGGTGGGCCTGAACCTGGCGGCGCCGAAAGCGCCAAAGACGTGAATTCCGGCCAAGATGCCATGCGTAACAAGAAGACCCGCGCCGACTGAATCAGTCGGAATCAGATGTCGTCGCCATCGCGGCCGTGCTCCTCCAGTAAGGCTACGACGATCTCGCCCAGCATCTGCCCCTGCCGCGCGCGGAGCGTCTCCCCCTGCGGGGCGTGCGTGAGCAGCAGGCGGAAATGCAGCAACTCAGCCAGCCGGAACGCCTGCGCCGCGCTCGCGAGGAATGAGGCCCGACCTACCGCTCGGCTCGGCCTCCATCGCCCAGGTCCACCAGCCGACGTCGCTCACGGGCGAGGAAATGGTCGTGAAAGTGCAGCGCCCCGGCATTCTGAAGACCATCGCTGCGGACCTCGCCATCCTGCGGAACCTGGCGCGGCTGGCCGAAACGCACTTCCCGGAGTGGCGGCTGCCCCAGCCTGTGGCCCTCGTGAACGAACTGGCCCGCAGCCTGGAGAAGGAACTGGACTTCACCTGCGAAGCGGCCCACCCCGAGCGCCTTGCCTGGCGGTTCCGCGACGAGCCCACGATCTGCCCGCCGGCGGTCGTTCGCGATCACACCACCAGCCGCCTGCTCGTGATGGAGCGTGTGGACGGGATGAAAGCCTCGAAGGTCGAAGACCTGCAGGCGCTCGGAAACGATCCGCGCGAACTGGGCCAGCTTGCCTGGCCGAGATCGACAAGGCCCTGATCCTGAGGGTTTCCACACCGGGGTCGAGCCCCCGGCTTCAGTGGAGAGGGGGCCCCACAAAGTCGATCCCGTGCCCGGCCGCGATGACGGTCAACTCGCGGATCGCCTGAGGCGTTGGGGCGCCAGCCGGCTCCGGCAACCCTGGGCGCAGTGCTGGGCGCCCCAGGGAGCGCACAAATCGTTCGAAGTCCCCGTGCACGGTCGCGGTAAGGAAGCGCCCTCCCTCCACCGACTCTGCGCGGTAGGTGTGCGGGACGCCTTTGGGAGCGAGCAGGATCGTGCCGGGCCCCACTCGCTGCTCTTCACCATGCACCATCACGCGGAAGTCGCCCTCCAGGATGTGGAATATCTCGTCCTCGGTCCGATGGACGTGCTGTGGCGGTGAATCCCCAAAGGGAACGCGGTGCTCAATGATCGAGACACCATCCTCGCCGTCCCCACTGGAGACGCGAATCGCCACGAACGAGTTCAAAAACCAGAATTCCCTGTCGTTCATGGGTGCGAGACCTTGGCTGCAACGGTTCTGAAGTCAAGACTTCGCGGCCGATCGCGGCGCCGCGGCGGAGGTCGGGGAGTGTCTCCAGGAGCGCCAGGGAGTCATGGACGTTCCAGTCGGAGCGAGGAGGATCTTGGTTCGTCTCCTGGTCTGCGGGCAGCAGTTCCTTGTGGACCGGCAGTTCGGCGAGCCTGTGTTGCCGATCCCGCTGACGCCTCCCCGGCGACCACCCTACGGCGCCCGATAGATCTCTCCGCCCTGGGCCACGAACTCCCGCGCTTTCTGCTCCATCCCAGCCTCGATCGCCGCCGCCGCCGTCACCTGCTGCTCCGCCGCATACTTCCGCACGTCCTCCGTGATCTTCATGGAGCAAAAATGGGGCCCGCACATCGAGCAGAAGTGCGCGGTCTTGGCCCCCTCCTGCGGCAGCGTCTCGTCGTGAAACGCCCGCGCCGTCACCGGATCCAACCCCAAATTGAACTGGTCCTCCCACCGAAACTCGAATCGCGCCTTGCTGAGCGCGTCGTCCCGCGCCCGCGCCCCGGGATGCCCTTTGGCCAAATCCGCCGCGTGCGCCGCAATCTTGTAGGCGATCACCCCTTGCTTTACGTCCTCCTTGTTCGGCAACCCGAGGTGCTCCTTCGGCGTCACGTAACACAACATCGCGCACCCATACCACCCGATCATCGCCGCCCCAATCGCGCTCGTCAGATGATCGTAGCCCGGGGCAATGTCGGTGGTCAGCGGGCCCAGCGTGTAGAACGGCGCCTCGTGACACCACTCGAGCTGCTTATGCATGTTCTCCTCGATCAGATGCATCGGCACGTGGCCCGGCCCCTCGTTCATCACCTGCACCCCGTGCCCCCAGGCCCGCCGGGTCAAATCCCCCTGCACCTCCAACTCCGCAAATTGCGCCTCGTCGTTCGCATCCGCAATCGACCCCGGCCGCAACCCGTCCCCGATGCTGAAACTCACGTCATACGCCGCCAGGATCTCGCAGATCTCGTCCCAATGCGTGTAGGTGAAATTCTCCCGATGATGAGCCAAACACCACTTCGCCAAAATGCTGCCCCCCCGCGACACAATCCCCGTCCGCCGCCGCGCCGTCAGCGGAATGAAGCGCAACAACACTCCCGCGTGGATCGTGAAATAGTCCACCCCCTGCTCGCATTGTTCAATCAACGTGTCCCGGAAGATCTCCCACGTCAACTCCTCCGCTCGTCCCCCCACCTTCTCTAACGCCTGATAAATCGGCACCGTCCCCACCGGCACGGGCGCGTTCCGCAAGATCCACTCCCGCGTCGTGTGGATGTTCCGCCCCGTCGATAAGTCCATCACCGTGTCCGCCCCCCACCGCGTCGCCCACCGCATCTTCTCCACCTCCTCCTCGATGCTCGACGCCACCGCGCTGTTCCCGATGTTGGCGTTGATCTTCACCAGAAAGTTCCGGCCGATGATCATCGGTTCCAACTCCGGGTGGTTAATGTTGGCCGGAATAATCGCCCGCCCCGCCGCCACCTCCTCCCGCACAAACTCCGGCGTGATCTCCCGAGGAATCCGCGGCGGAAACCGGCGCATCACCTCCGGCCCAAACCGCGACGCCGGCCACGCCCGCACCCCCGCCTCTCCCCGCCCCTCCCCACCCCCAGCCCCCTGATTCTCCCGGATCGCGATGAACTCCATCTCCGGGGTCACCACCCCGGCCCGCGCATACGCCAACTGGGTCACCACCCGGCCCGCCCGCGCCCGCAACGGCGACCGCCGCGCGAACGGCAGCGCTGCCCCGGATGCGCCCCCCCCCTGCCGCGCCCCCCCCAAATACCCGTCGTCCCACGGGCGCACCTCCCGCCCCGCATAGGCCTCCACATCCCCCCGCCCCCAGATCCACCCCTGCCGCA
>CAZVRY010000231.1:0-10865 GCA_964629545.1 uncultured Verrucomicrobiota bacterium
TGCCGGACGGTCACTTCCTACAACTTGCCCCTCTCACCCTGCGAAACCGCTGGCCGAGGTTGCAATCTCTCCCAGATTGACCGGTGGGGGCAGGGTCCCTAGACTCCCGGGCCTGTGATGAAAATCATGATTTGCGACCCGGTGTCGCCGAAGGGGATTGCGCTCTTGCAGCAGCGTCCGGAATTCGAGGTGGTGGTCCTGGATAAGCGTTTGTCGGAAGGGGAGTTAGTGGGGCGGGTAGGGGAGGTGGAGGCGTTGGTGGTCCGGTCGGAAACCAAAGTCACGCGCAAGGTGATGGAAGCGGCGCCGAGGTTGCGGGCGGTGGGGCGGGCGGGGGTAGGGGTGGACAACGTGGACGTGGAGGCAGCGACGCAGCGGGGAGTGGTGGTGATGAACACGCCGGGGGGCAACACGATTTCAACGGCGGAGCTGTCCTTTTCGATGTTGATGGCGTTGGCGCGCAAGATCCCGCAGGCACACGCTTCGATGAAGGCGGGGGAATGGAACCGGAAGGCCTTTTCGGGGACGGAGTTGTATGGCAAGACGTTGGGGGTGCTGGGGATGGGGCGGATCGGGAGCGAGGTGGCGCGGCGAGCGATCGCGTTTGGGATGCGCGTATTGGCCTACGATCCGTATCTGACGCTGGCCCGGGCGCGGGCCCTGCAGGTGGAGTTGGTGGAGAGGGTGGACGACGTGTTTGCGGGGGCGGATTTCCTCACCGTGCACATGCCGTTGAGCGACGAGACGAGGAACATGATTTGCGCGGCGAGCATCGCGAAGATGAGGCCGGGGGTGCGGATCGTGAATTGTGCGCGGGGCGGGATTGTGCACGAGGGGGATTTACTGGAGGCGTTGAACAGCGGCCAGGTAGCGGGGGCAGCGCTGGACGTTTATGAGACCGAGCCGTTGGGCAAGGAGTCGCCGCTCCGGCAGCACCCGAATTTGATCATGACCCCGCATTTGGGGGCGAGCACGGAGGAGGCGCAGGAGAATGTGGGGATCGAGGTGGCGGAGGCGATCACGGACTATTTGCTGCGCGGGACGGTGCGCAGCGCGGTGAACCTGCCGAGTCTGGATGCCAAGACGTATGAGGTGGTGCGACCGTTCCTGCTGTTGGGGGAGAAGCTGGGCCGACTGCTGGCCCAGATTGCTCCGCGGCGGAATGAGCAGTTGGTGATCACGTATGGGGGGAAGGCGACGGAGTTGCCGCTCGATCCGGTGACGCGAGCGATCCTGGTGGGTTTCCTTTCCTTGGCCGGCGGCCCGGATGTGAACCAGGTGAACGTGCGAACGCTGGCCAACTCGCTGGGGTTGGTGGTGGAGGAGATCAAATCGAACGAGGAGACCGACTACAACGAGTGGCTGCACGTGGCCGCGGTTTCCGGGGAGCAGCGGGTGACGGCGGGGGGCACGGTATTGGGGAAAAAGCACGCGCCCCGGATTGTGCGGTTGTTGGGGCAGACGGTGGAGATCGTGCCGGAGGGGGTGCTGCTGCTCTTGAACAACCTGGATCGGCCCGGGATGGTGGGGCAGATAGGGTCGTTGCTGGCGCGTCACCAAGTGAACATTGGCAGCATGAGTTTGCATCGCGACGTGGCAGGGGGCGAGGCGCTGACCGTCCTGAATCTCGATAGTGCGCCGTCGTCGGCCTTGGTCAAGGAGTTGGAGCAGGATGCGGGGATTCGGAATGTGCGGGTGGTTCTGCTCTGATGGCCCTGATTTTCCTTTCCTGCGGTCAGGGAACCTGAGTTGATTGACGGATATGCGACGTGGTTGTGTTCGGCGGTTGGGTTGGGTGGCCGTGTGGGGGTGGCTGTTGACGGCGGTGGGCGCAGGGGCGGCGGGGGTCTCCACCGGGGAGACCGTGGTGGCGCGGGGCAAGGGGGTGGAGGTGAAGCGGTCGCGGCTGGACGAGTCGGTGATTGCGTTCAAGGCGCAGAGTGCGACGGAGGGGCAGGCGGTGCCGAAGGAGAAGATGGCGGAAGTGGAGGCGATGTTGCTCGATCGCATTGTGATTGTGCAATTGCTGAACAATCGGGCGACGGAGGCGGAGCGGGCGGCGGCGCGGGACCGCGGGGAGACGTTGTTTGGCCAGTTGCGGTCGCGGGCGCCGACGCCGGCGGTTTTCGAGGCGCAGTTGAAGACGGCCGGTTTGACGGTGGAGCAATTGAAGGCGCGCATTGTGGAGCAGGCGACCTCGGAGGCGGTGGTGGAGCGGGAAGTGGCCTCGAAGGTGGAGTTAGGGGCGTCGGCGGTGCAGGACTTTTACGAAGCGAACCCGAAGTACTTCGAGCGACCGGAGCAGGTGCGGGCGAGCCACGTGCTCTTAGGGACGCTGGATCCGGTGACCCAGCAGGAGTTGCCGGAGGCGCAGCGGATGGAGAAGCGGGCGGTCGCGGAGAAGGTCCTGGCCCGGGCGCGGAAGGGGGACGATTTCGCGGCGTTGGCGAAGGAGTTTTCGGAGGATCCGGGTTCCAAGGACAAAGGGGGAGAGTATACGTTCCCGCGGGGTCAGATGGTGAAGGAGTTTGAGGAGACGGCCTTTGGGTTGAAGGAGGGGGAGGTGAGCGGGCTCGTGACGACGCGGTTCGGGTATCACATTATCAAGTTGAGCGAGCGCCTGCCGGCGGGGGTCATGCCGTTGGCGGCGGTGGAGGGGGACATCAAGCGTCACTTGGTGCAGGAGGAGCTCAAGAAGCGATTGCCGGAGTACTACGACGAGATCAAGAAGGAGGCGGGCCTGGAGATTTTGGATCCGGCGCTGGTGCCGCCCCGACGTGAGAAGAGCTGAGGGCGGGCTTGACCCGGGTCAAGGCGGTGCTGGGGCGGAGGGCTCAGCATAGCGTGGCGCCGGGCGAGTCGTCCGAGGCAATGGCGAACCTAGCATTCAACCGCATGAGCCAACCGATTCGATTCAGCTTAACCGAGGCCGATCTGCCGACCCACTGGTATAATCTCAACGCGGACTTTCCAGAACCGATGCCCCCACCGTTGCATCCGGGGACGCGGGAACCGGTCACCTTGGAGATGATGACGGCGATCTTCCCGGAGAACCTGGTCCGGCAGGAGATGTCGCCGGAACGTTGGGTGGAGATCCCGTCGGAGGTGCGGGAGATCTATGCGTTGTGGCGGCCGACGCCGCTATTGCGGGCCGTGCGCTTGGAGAAGGCGCTGAACACGCCGGCGCACATCTATTACAAGTACGAGGGGGTGAGTCCGGCGGGGAGCCACAAGCCGAACACGGCGGTGCCGCAGGCATACTACAACAAGGTGGCTGGGACCAAGCGTCTGGCGACGGAGACGGGGGCGGGCCAGTGGGGCGGATCGCTGGCGTTTGCCTGCAAGCTGTTCGGGATGGAGTGCACGGTTTACATGGTGAAGGTCAGTTTCCAGCAGAAACCCTATCGGAAACTGATGATGGAGACGTGGGGGGCGGAGGTGTTTGCCAGCCCGAGCGAGCGGACGGAGTTTGGGCGCCAGACCTTGGCGGAGGAGCCGGATTGTCCGGGTAGCTTGGGGATTGCCATTAGCGAGGCGATCGAGGACACGGTGAAGACGCCGCACACGAAGTATTCGTTGGGGAGCGTCTTGAACCACGTGTGTTTGCATCAGACGGTGATTGGGCAGGAGGCGATCAAGCAGATGGCGCTGGCGGGGGAGGAGCCGGAGGTGATTATTGGCTGCGTTGGGGGCGGCAGCAATTTCGCGGGGATCACCTTTCCGTTCATTCAACGAAAGCTGGTGGAAGGGAAGCCGTATCGGATTGTGGCGGTGGAGCCGTCGTCCTGCGCCTCGCTGACGCGCGGCGAACTGCGCTACGACTTTGGGGACACGGCGGAGATGACGCCGTTGTTGATGATGTACACGTTAGGGCACCGGTTCATGCCGCCGCGGATTCACGCGGGGGGCTTGCGCTATCACGGCATGGCGCCCATGGTCAGCCACGCGCTCAAGCTCGGCTGCATCGAGGCGACCTCCTATGCGCAGACCAAGGTGTTCGAGGCGGCGGTGCTGTTCGCGCGCACGGAGGGGATTGTGCCGGCGCCGGAGCCGTCTCATGCCATCGCCGCGGTGGTGGACGAGGCGATCAAGTGCCGGGAGGAAGGGCGGGGCAAGGTGATTCTGTTCAATCTTTGCGGTCATGGGATGCTCGACCTGGCCGCTTACGACGCGTATTTGTCGGGCAAGCTGGTCGACTGACGCGATCCAGGGACTGGCCCGACCATCCCCAACCACCATGAAGACAAGCACCCAGTTACGCTCCATGGCCGTGGCCGCCGGCGTTGTTGCCGGGGCCTATGGCCTGCACGCTCAGATGACCGGCCATTACCCGGCCGGCGTCGAGGGCATCAAGTGCGGTTCGATCCCTCCGCCGGGGGTCTATCTGCGCGATTACAACGTGTTTTACGGGGCGGACCGCCTGGAGGACGCCCCCCCCGGGACGGATTTCTCGGTGTTCAGCTACGTGAACGCGCCGCGGCCCATCTGGATTACGGATCTCAAGGTGTTGGGGGGGTACTACGGGATGGACGCGTTGATCCCAATCTTTTCGACGGATGTGGATTTGAACGGGGCGGACTTCGACGCCTTCACGGTGGGCGACATTTTCATCGAGCCGATCACGCTGTCCTGGCACTGGGACAAGTTCGATTTGGGAGTGGGGTATGGGTTTTGGGCGCCGGTGTCGGATTACGACGCCGCCAATCCGGCCAAGCCAGGGAAGGGGTTCTGGTCGCACATGTTGACGTTGGGCGGGACGTATTTCCCGGACGCGAACAAGACGTGGGCGTTGTCGTTGTTGAACCGGTTCGAGATTCACCACAAGAACACGGATGCCCAAGTGACGCCGGGCGAGTCCTACACGCTCGAGTGGGGGGTGAGCAAGACCGTGTGGAACAATGTGGATGTAGGGGCGGTGGGTTATTATGCGCAGCAGCTCAGCCGGGACACCGGTGCGGGCGTGACGTGGGGGGATTTGCAGGCGCGGGTGTTCGCGGCCGGGGCGGAGGTGGCGAGCATGTGTCCGAAGATTGGGCTGATGATTTCGCTGCGGTATTTGCACGAGTTTGAGGCCAAGGGTCGTCCCGAGGGCGACATGGGCGTGTTGACGCTGACGAAACCGTTCTGAGGAACGGCGCCGGGCGAGAGAAGTCGACGCCCGACCATGGTGCGGGGGCGGACGCGCGGTCATGCGCGCCCGTCCTTGCTGGCTGGGGATATGTTTGTGTCTGACCCGTCTGATGCGGTGCGCTGCGGTCAAGGGGGTGGACCTTCCGACCGAGGTGGGGCGGGGGGCGGGCCGCCGACCGAGCGCTTTTTGGGGCGGGTGGGGCAGAGTGTGGCGGGGGACACGTTCGTGGGGTTGTCGCTGACCATGGCCGGATCGGCGGAGGGAGGACCACGGAGGGTCTTGGGTCGGATGGTGGAACTAGGAGGAGTGCGCCATCTGTCGCTGACCTTGCGGTATTCGACGCGGGACGAGGTGGAGAACGTGGAGATCCCGGAGGTGGAGGAGAGGCTTCGACGCTATCTCGGGAAGTGTCGGAGCGCGCATTTATCCACTTTGGAGCGGGACTGGCAGTTGATCCTCGCAGACCCGCGGAGGCCGCGTTTGGTGGGGCATCCGGCACGGGCGGTGGCGGCCCCTTCGCGGGCGCATGATCGTGCGAAGCATCGGTGGTTAGATGAGACGGCGCGGGAGTGGTTGGAGGCGCTGGGGGTGTTAGGGGGGGACGGGCGGGTTCGTCGAGAAGCGGTGGCCAAGCACCAGCAGATCGAGCGTTTTCTCGAGATCTTGTCGCACTTGGTGGCGGACTGCGGGTGGGCTGGCGAGCCGTCGGGGGAGGGGCGGAAGGAGTTGGTGGTGGCAGACCTGGGTTGTGGGAAGGGGTATTTGACGTTTGGGACGCGTCACCTGTTGGCGAGGTTGGTGTCGCGGCCGGTGCGCGTGGTGGGGGTGGATCGGCGTGCCGAGTTAGTGGAGGGGGCGAATGGGGTGGCGCGTCGTCTTGGGTTGAACAACCTGGCGTTCGAGGCGGGAAGCATTGCCTCGGCGGGCTTCGATCGTTTGGATGGTTTGCTGGCGCTGCATGCTTGTGACACGGCCACGGACGACGCGTTGCGTCGGGGGGTGGAGTTAGGGGCGTCACTGATCGTGTTGGCACCCTGTTGTCATCAGGAGGTTCGGCCGCAACTGGGTCGGCCGGAGCCGTTGGGCGCGGTGCTTGGGCACGGCCTCATGGCGGAGCGGATGGCGGAGTGGGTCACGGATGGGTTGCGCGCGTTGCATCTGGAGGCGGCCGGGTATCGGACGCGGGTGATCGAGTTTGTGGGGTCCGAACATACGCCAAAAAACCTGTTGTTGGCCGGGGTGCGGCGGGCGGCGGTGCGGCCGGATGGGGCGAGTTACGCGAGGATCGCGGCGTTCAAGGCGTTCTTCGGGATTCGCCACCACGCCTTGGATGGGCTGCTGCCGGCTGGCGTGTGGGCATGAGCGTGGGATCGGCCACGGCGGTGGATGGGCCGACGCTCGAACGGCTGCGTCGGACGTTCCTGGAGGGCCCGGCGGGTGGGGAGGATTACTGGCGGTCGGACGAGGATTTGGCCCAGTATGACGCAACGTTTGCCCAACGCATTGGGTGGAAATGGGATCATGTGCTGGCCGAGTTGGCGGAGCGAGGGTGGCGGCCGCCGGGAGGGGAGGTCTTGGATTGGGGGTGCGGGAGTGGGATAGCCGGGCGGGCGTTTCTGGATCGTTTCGGGACGAAAGGGGTGGAGGCGTTGCGCTTATGGGATCGTTCGGAGCGAGCGATGCGTTGGGCGGCGGAGCGGGCGCGGCGGAAGCACGAGGGGCTGTCGGTGGTGACGGGAGAGGGAGCGTCGCCCCCGGTGCTGTTGGTCAGCCATGTGCTGCCCGAGTTGACGCCGTCCCAGGTCGAGGGGTTGGTGGCCTTGGCCGGGCGGGCTCAGGCGGTGTTGTGGGTGGAGCCGGGGACCTATGCGGCGAGTTTGAGTTTGATCGGGATACGCGAGCGGCTGCGGGGGACGTTCCACTGTGTGAGCCCCTGTTGCCACCGGGAACGTTGTGGGATTCTGGAGCCGGGCAACGAGCGCCATTGGTGCCACCATTTCGCGACGGTGCCGCCAGCGGTATTCACGGACGGCTTCTGGAAGCGGTTCGGGGACATGGCCGGGATCGATCTCAGGAGTTTGCCGTTGAGCTGGCTCGTGCTGGATCGGCGTCCGCCGCCGGCGCCGGTTGCGGGGGCGCGGCGGCTCATAGGGCGTCCGCGGGTGTACAAAGCGCACGCCTTGATTTTGGCCTGCGATGCGGAGGGGGTTCGGGAGCGGACGCTCCAGCAGCGGCGATTGCCGGAGGTCTTCCGACACATCAGGAAGGGGCGGCTGTCCGGGATGCAGGCGTGGCGGGAAACCGACCTCGAGATCACGGCTTGGGATCGTTAGCCTCGATTTCCACGGAGGGAGGCGGTCAAGGTGACAGGTTCGCAGCGTGATCGGTTCACAGCGGTTGCGCATTGACGGAGCCCTGCCGGCGTCCCCCGTCTCTGCCCACCGGTCGCGATCCAAGCCAAGTTTCACCACGAACCTGTCACCCTATCCACTTCTCGAGAACTGATTCCAAGTCTGTCATCGCCCGAAGGTTGCCACCCCCTCTCCAATGCGACAACGACAAGGTTTCCCTGACCATGAGAGTCTGGCGCAGCCGGATGAACTTGTCACCTGAACCTGCAACCATAAGCCAGAAACACGACAGGCTGTAGGAGCAGATAATTCGGCTCGCGTTGCGAGTCTGGGTCGGCCAAGCCGCCACAACGATGAATGGCGGGGCCGATCCATTTCCGCTTTCCCGAAGGCAATACCGCTGGCGGATTTTCCAAACGTCGATACGATCCGGTTTCATGCCCGGCGACGTGACCCAATTGTTGAGCGCCATCGATTCCGGCGATCCCCGAGCCGCCGGGGAATTGTTGCCGTTGGTCTATGAGGAACTGCGCCGGTTGGCCGCCCACAAGATGGCCAGCGAACGAACCGGGCACACTTTGCAGGCCACGGCTCTCGTGCATGAAGCGTGGATGCGCCTGAACAAGGATAACCAACAGTGGGACAACCGCCGCCACTTCTTCGCCGCCGCTGCCGAAGCCATGCGCCGCATTCTCATCGAACGTGCCCGTCGCAAACAAGCGCAACGCGAGGCGGGCGTCGGTTCTCTGGATGAACTGCCTGAGTCACGCATTGTCGTGCGCCCGTCCTCGGCGGAGTTGCTGGCCGTAAATGAAGCCTTGCAGGCATTCGCCGAGAGCGAGCCGGAAGGCGCGGAACTGGTGAAGCTCCGCTACTTTGCGGGCATGAGCATGTCCGAGGCGGCTGAAGCGATGGGGAAATCCTTGCGAGCCACCGAGCGCCTTTGGACTTTCGCTAAAACCTGGTTGCGGCAGGAAATCTCCTCGAAATAGAAAATTGGTTGGCGGGAATTCAGAGATTCAATCGCATAGGAAACCCGAAGCGCGATTGACATGAAAACTGAACCGAACCATGAGTCCAAGGTCCAGGCGATCTTCCTGCGAGCCTTGGAAATCCAGTCCGAATCGGAACGCCGTGGCTATCTCGAAGGCGCTTGTGGAAACGATGCCGCATTGCGGGGCAAGGTGGGAGCTTTGCTGAGGAGCCACGTCGAAGACTCGTTTCTGGAGCAGGCGGCGCTGGAGGGCGCGGAAACACTGAAGGACGGCGATAACACAGTCTCCGAAGGTCCAGGGTCCGTGATCGGCCGCTACAAACTGCTGCAGAAGGTCGGCGAAGGCGGGATGGGCGTGGTTTACATGGCCGAACAGACCGACCCGGTGACCCGGAAGGTCGCGCTTAAGATCATCAAGCTGGGGATGGACACCAAGCAGGTGGTGGCCCGTTTCGAGGCCGAGCGCCAGGCCCTGGCCATGATGGATCATCCCAACATCGCCAAGGTCTTCAATGCCGGCGCCACCGACTCCGGCCGACCCTACTTCGTGATGGAACTCGTCCGCGGAGTTCCCATCACCGACTACTGCGACAAGAACAAGCTCTCGACTCAGGAACGACTGGCCCTCTTCATCCCCGTCTGCCAGGCGATCCAGCACGCGCACCAGAAGGGGGTGATCCACCGGGACATCAAGCCCGGCAACGTGATGGTCACGCTCGATGACGGCGCCCCGCATCCGATGGTGATCGACTTCGGCATCGCCAAGGCGACCAACCAGAAACTGACCGAGAAGACGCTGTTCACCAATTACGCCCAGATGATTGGCACCCCCGCCTACATGAGTCCGGAGCAGGCGGAGATGAGCAAGCTGGACGTGGACACGCGCACCGATGTGTATTCCCTTGGGGTACTGCTTTACGAATTGCTGACCGGCACCACCCCCTTCCCGAGCAAGGAACTGCTCAGCCTGGGATACGGGGAGATGCAGAAGATCATTGCGGAGCGGGAGCCCCCGAAGCCGAGCACACGATTGAGCACCATGCGGGACGAGGAGCGGACGGTGGTGGCGAAGAACCGGAGCATCGAGGCGAGTGCGTTGGGCAGGGTGTTTCAGGGGGACCTGGATTGGATTGTGATGAAGGCGCTCGAGAAGGACCGGACGCACCGTTACGAGACGGTCAACGGGTTGGTGTCCGACGTCCGACGGCACCTGGGAAATGAACCGATCAGCGCCGCGGCGCCGACATTTCGCTACCAGTTCCAGAAATTCGTCCGCCGAAACCGGAGCTATGCACGTGTGGCAGCCACGGTGGCGGTGTTGCTAGTCGTCGCCACCGCGGTGGCCACGTTCCAAGCCGTCCGGGCCACCCGGGCCAAGCAACTTGCGGAAACCGCGCGGCGTGCCGAGGAACGTGCCCGTACCGCCGAGTTGAACGCCAGGATTCCAGCTCAGGAGAAACAGAAGGAAGCTGAGACCGCCGCCGCCGCGCAAAGCCGCGAACGGATGCGGGCGGAAGGCTTTTTGGAGCAAATTCAACTGCAACGGGCGAACGAACTGCTGGATGGGCAGGAGGCGACGTTGGGAATCACCTATCTCGGGCAAGTCCTGCGGCGTAATCCGACCAATCAAGTGGCGGCCGCCCGCCTCGTTTCGGCGCTCATCCGTCCCCGCTCCCAGAGCCTGATCGAGCCCATGCGCCACGACGACGCCCTGCGAGTCGTGCAATTCAGTCCGGACGGAGAAAAAGTGGTCACCGCCTCCTTCGACCGCACTGCGAGAGTGTGGGACGCGCGCACCGGGCAGCCGTTAATCCCGGCGATGGAACACGCAAAGTCTATCGGTGGGGTTGAGTTCAGTCCGGACGGTCGGCGGATTGTCACGGCTTCCGATGACTCCACCGCCCGCATTTGGGACGCACAAACCGGCCGACCGTTGACCGAACCGTTGACTCACCAGGGCGAAGTGTGGACGGCGCGCTTCAGCCCGGACGGGCTGCGCCTGTTCACCGTGTGTTTCGACGACCACACGGTCCGGCTGTGGGATGCGCGCACGGGCCAGCCGCTGGGCGAGCCGATGCGGCATGGAGAGCATGTCCAGAATGCCGAGTTCAGCCCCGATGGTTTGCGCCTGGTCACGGCTTCCCAGGACAACACGGCGCGGATTTGGGACGCGAGCACGGGTCGCCCTTTGACCGCGCCGTTGCTGCACGGCGCCCTCAATGTAAGTGCGATGTTCAGTCCGGATGGCACGCGCGTCGTGACGGCCTCATGGGATGAAACGGTGCGAATCTGGGATGTGGCCCGTGGACAACCTCTGACGGCCCCGTTACGCCTCAAGACTCCAGCGCTCCTGACATAGCGGAGCGAGATCGTCAACAAAATCGGGCTT
>CAZVRY010000232.1:0-10789 GCA_964629545.1 uncultured Verrucomicrobiota bacterium
TCATGGTCCCCATGCGCGTCGGTTCGTTCGACGTGGAAGCTCTCCATGAACCGTCCCCTCACCCCATCCCTCTCCCCAACCGGTGCCAGCGAAGCGTTGTCTCAGGTTGGGGAGAGGGAGAAAGGGAGAGGGGAAACGTCAACGGTTCATGGGTGCAATGCGCGAATCTGATCGGGGAATTCTCCCCATGAGTCCCCCATCATCGGAGGTTCTTCCCCCGTTCTGTTATTTCCGTCCTCCTGGTGGAGGACATGATTAGTATCCCGGTTGGTGGCCGGAATGCGGTTCAACGGGGGGCTGGGGGCCTTGAGGGCGCCGGCTGGGAGCGGGCTACTGACCGGTGGGGGGAGTTGCGGCCGGGGCAGGCGCCGGGGGATTCGTGGTGGCGGGTTGGGGTAGGACGACGTTGGTGGTTGAAAGGAGGAGGTTGGTGGCGGTGGCTGGGGGGAGGGCGGGTGGGGCGGTGGGGACGACGGGGGCGGTCGCGGCGCCGCTCTTGGTTTCGAGGGCCTTGTTCACGCGGACGCCGGAGGCTTTGACGTAGTGGGAGTTCAGGATGGAGAGGACGAGGGAGAGGCCGATAAAACCGCCCGCGCAGTATTTGGTGACCTTGGTGAGGACGGTTCCGGAGCCGGCTCCGAAGAGGGCGTCGGTGGCGCCGCCGCCGAACGCGAGGCCCATGCCGGCCTCCTTTTTTGGCAGTTGGATCAGGATGAGCAGGATCAGGAAGAGGCTGACCACGATCAGGACGAAGGTGAGGAATCCGATAAGCAGGCTCATGGGAGAGGGGGCTAGGTTAGATGGAGTTCTTGATGATATCGCAGAAGCTGCGTTCTTCGAGGGAGGCGCCGCCGACGAGGGCGCCGTCGACGTCCGGGAGGGACATGAGTTCGCGGGCGTTGGCGGGTTTGACGCTTCCGCCGTATTGGATGCGGACGCGGCGGGCGGTGGCTTCGTCGTGGAGTTTGGCGAGCAGGCCGCGGATGAAGGCATGGGCGTCCTGGGCTTGTTGGGCGGAGGCGGTTTTGCCGGTGCCGATGGCCCAGACGGGTTCGTAGGCGACGATCGTTTCGACCAGTTGCTCCTTGGTGAGGCCGGCGAGGCTGCCGCGGATCTGGGTTTGGAGGACGGCCTCGGTTTGGCCGGCTTCGCGTTCGGCGAGGGTTTCACCGATGCAGACGATGGGTTTGAGGGAGGCGGCGTGGGCGGCGAGGGCCTTGCGGGCGATGAGGGCGTCGGCCTCTTTCTGGTATTGGCGGCGTTCGGAGTGGCCGAGGATGACGTAGCGGACGGAGAATTCCTTGAGCATGACGGCGGCGATTTCTCCGGTGTAGGCGCCGACCCCGTGTTCGCTCATGTTTTGGGCCCCGAGGCGGATGTTGCTGTCGAGGATGGCCTGGGAGACAGCGGTGAGGGCGGTGAAGGGGGGGCAGACGACGATATCGACTTCCTTGACGGCGGCGAGTTCGCGTTTGAGGCCGCTGACGAGGTCGAGGGCCTCGGCGGCGGTTTTGTTCATCTTCCAATTGCCGGCGATGATCAGCTTGCGTTCTTTGTCCATAGGAAAGGGTTGGGTTAGGGTTCGGTCTGAAGGCGGTGGGCGGGTCAGGCGCCCGCGGGGCGGTCGGTGAGGGAGGCGACCCCTGGGAGGACGAGTCCTTCGAGGAATTCGAGGCTGGCGCCGCCGCCGGTGCTCATGAAGGTAACCTGTTGGCCAAGTCCGGCCTTGTTCAGGGCTTTGACGCTGTCGCCTCCGCCGATGATGCTCTTGGCGCCGGCTTGAGTCGCGTCCGCGACGGCGCGGGCGATGGCGTTGGTGCCGGCGGCGAACTGTTTGTTCTCGAAGAGGCCCATGGGGCCGTTCCAGAGGATGGTTTTGGCCTGGGCGATGACGGTCGTGTAAGCGGCGACGGTGGCCGGGCCGATGTCGAGGCCGGCGGCGGCATCCGGGCAGTCGAGGTTCGGGTTGGTGGCGACCTGCTGGTAATCGATGACCGGTTTGCCCTTCTTGTCGAGCTTCTCGGTCTTTACGGGGACGGCGACGACGTCATCGACGGGGAGGAGAAACTGGATGGCGCGGGCTTGGGCTTTGGCGAGGGCGGAGCGGGCGACGTCGAGTTTGTCGGGTTCGACGAGGGACTGGCCGGTTTTGTGGCCTTGGGCGAGGCGGAAGGTGTAGGCCATGGCGCCGCCGATGAGGATAGCGTCGGCCTTTTCGAGGAGGCGGTCGATGACGTTGATCTTGTCGGAGACCTTGGCGCCGCCGAGGATGACGACGAAGGGGCGGGCGGGTTGGTCCAGTTCGTCGCCGAGGAACTTAAGTTCTCGTTCCATGAGGAGGCCGGCGGCGCAGGCGCCGCCGCGTTGGGCGACGATGCGGGCGACGCCTTCGGTGGAGGCATGAGCGCGATGGGCGGCTCCGAAGGCATCATTGACGTAGAGTTCGGCGCCCTGGGCGAGTTGGGCGGCGAAGGCGGGGTCGTTGGCCTCTTCCTCGTTGTGGAAGCGGGTGTTCTCGAGCAGGAGGACATCCCCGTCCTTGAGCACGCCGGCGGTCTGCTGGGCCTGTTCGCCGACACAATCGTCGGCGAAGGCGATGGGGCGGCCGAGGAGGTTGGCGAGGGTGGCGGCGACGGGCCGGAGGGACATGGAGGGCTCGCGTTTGCCTTTGGGCCGGCCGAGGTGGGCGCAGAGGACGAGGCGGGCGCCGCCGTCGATGAGGAGTTGGAGGGTGGGGAGGGTTTCCTTGATGCGGGTGGCGTCGGTAACGACCATTTGCCCGTCTTTGTCCTCCATGGGGACGTTATAGTCGACACGGACAAGCACTCGCTTGCCGCGCACATTCAGGTCGCGAACGGTCAGTTTAGCCATAAGTCAAAGGCCGGGAAGAATAGCCCGCCCGGGATGGTAGTCAAAGCCATTCCTTATTCGACCTTGCTGACCCTGGACAGACAGGATAGAGACACGTGCGTCCATGATCTGCCGTCGGCGGCGCTGCCTGGTCGCGCGACTGAAGGGACGGCCCTTTCCGATCCGCCGGCCAGATTCGAAGGCCAGGGGCGGCGGGATCCGCCGGCGCGACGGCGGTGGCGATAGGCGGATTTTGCAGTGCGGTTCCAGAGTGCCGCGATGAATGTTATGACCTCACGTGTCTTGGCTCGGCGTCCTCGCTTTTTTGGCGGGTTCGGGTTCGTCCTGCTGGTCATGGTGTCCTGGGCGAGCCACTTCCGCGGTGGGGTGGCGCAGGCCGCCGCCATTGCCTGGGAACCGGCCGGCCACGTGTCGCCCCTGATTGCGAACCAACCGGCCGATCCGTTGCTTCTGTGGACGGCCGGTCCGCTGAACGAACTTGCCAACGGGGGATTCGAGGAGGGGCTCACCAACCGCTGGGCCGTTCAGCCGATCACCGGCTTCGCCTTCGAGGAGAATCGGGGCACCAATATCAGTGGCGTTCCCCTGCTGGAGGGCACCCGCGGGGCGGTCCTGGTTGGCCGCGTTGCGGGCGGTTCCGAATGCTCCCTGGTTCAGGAGGTTGCGGTACCTTCGCACATTGAGACGGCCTTCCTGAGTTGGTTGGTGTGGACGGACGCCGGCAGCCCGACCGGTGCGCGGACGCTCGCCGTTCAGGTTTGGTCGCCAGCGGGCGATCTGCTGGGCACACCCTATCGGGTGGAGCGCCAGCGGCTGCCGCACCGCCAGACCTGGCGAGTCGGCATCGATCTGGCTGCCTTCGCCGGGCGGACGGTTCGGCTCGAGTTCCGGGCCGCGGTGGCTGCCGGGGCCAAGTTGGGGTTGGACGACATCCGTCTGCTGGCCGCCCCGGTGGAGGGCCTTGAGTTTGAAGTGTACCTGGCCCGCGGACTCGCGGTGGACGCGACCCATCTCGTGGCTCGCACCGGAGCATTTGGCTACTCGGCGCGCGACCTGACGCCGAGCGGGACCTACAGTTGGCAGGTGGTGGCGCGGCGGGGCGACGAGCGGATTCCGGGCCCGGTTTGGAAGTTCCAGACCGCGTCTCGCGCGGGCGTGGATCATTTCGACTTTCGATTCGCGCTCGATCCGCCGGTTGCGCTTGAGCCGGTGCCGTTCGAGATTGTGGCGCGCGATGTTCTGAACTTTCCGGCCACCAATGCCCCGGTGGCCGGTGCGCGCGTGTTGGAGACCGTGGCCCTGGCAGGCGGCCGCTCGGCTGCGGGCGTGCGCATCACGGAGGTTGCCATCGCTCAGGCTCGGGCCACCAATGGGGTCGAGTGTGCCAACCTCTCGACCGAATCGATCGACGTGTCGGATTGGCAGGTGTGGTGCTACTACGCGACCCAGCCCTCCCTCGGCCCCACGCGGTTCCGGATTCCCAAGGGCGCCACGGTTGGCCCGGGCGCCCTCTTCGTGGTGCGGGAGAACGGCCGTGCGCCCGGCGACTTCCCGAACTTCTACGCGGGCCAGCCGTTTGCATGGTCGGTGGGTGGGGAGAGCACCCGGGTGGGGGTGGTCCTTCTGGACGCCGCGACGAACGTGGTGGATGTCGTCAACGGCTGGAACGCCGACGCGGGTTCGATCACGAATCCGATCGTATTGCCGATGGAGTCGTGGGTGGGTCAGGCGGTGGGGCTGAGTGGGCCCGGCCGCATTGTGTACGAGCGCTTCGGGCAGGTGGATGAGAACGGTCCCGCGGGGTGGCGCTTGGTTGGGACGAACTCGCTGGGCGCGCTCAACCCCGATCTCCCACTGCCTTTCGCTCCTGGTCCGGGTCCTTTGGCCCTTGCCCCACGGCTTCTCACCAACGACGGCACGAGCACGTGGGTCGGGGAGTTTCACTTCGCCGAGCCCAATGCGAACGTCAGGGTCGGCGTGCGCGATTATCGTGGACGCAGTTCCTTTACCGCGCCCCTGTCGATTCGCGGGCATCCCCTGGTGCAGCTCGAAGTCCCGACGCTCCTCCTTGAATCCGACGTCCCCGTGGGTGTTGCGGGGGTGGCCCGCCTGCGTCGTCCCGCTTCCGCCGATGTCACGGTGGAGGTCGCGGCCGCGCCGGCCGGTCGCGTTCGGGTGACCGCTCCGGCGGTGATTCCGGCGGGTGAACTCAGCGCCCCGTTCGCGTTCGAGGTCGTTCCCGATTTCCAGCTTCAGGCCCCCGCCGCGGTCACGTTCAGCGGATCGGCTGAGGGTTACGAGGTCCTGCCCGCAACCAGCCTGCTGGCGGACGACGAACCGTTCGTCGTGACATGGCAGGTGGCTGCGGCGATGACTGAGGGCACGGTCCAAACCGCCATCCTTCGCCTGAGCGCTCCGCTCCCTGAGGCCCTGACCCTCCAGCTTAGTTCGAGCGAACCCGCCGCCGTCCATCTGCCCCGAACCGTCGTCGTCCCGGGCGGTGCGGTCGAGGTGGCGGTCGCGGTGCTGGCGCGGGAGGACGAGTTCATGACCGGGCCGCAAACGGTTGCCCTCTACGCCCGTGTTCCCGGCCGGGAGGCGGCCCGCGGCCAGGTGACCGTCGCGGACAACGAATCGCGTTGGCTCGCCCTCGAACTGCCGGGGCGGCTCTCGGAAGCCGACGGGACGGATCGCAGTGCGACGGTGCGCTTGAGCGGGCGAGCCAGTGCGGATCTCACGGTCACGCTGGTCTCGAGCGATCCGTCCGAGTTGGTCCTGCCCGAGCGGGTCGTGGTCCCGGCGGGCCAAGACCGGATGACCTTTCCCCTCACCGTTCCGGACGACACGGAGCACGACGGCACCCAAACGGTGCAAGGCACCGCCTCGGCCGAGGGATTCGACGCGGGGGTGGCCTCGGTCCTGGTGGCGGACGACGATGCGCATTCCTTCGAAGTTATGCTGGGGGTGGAGGCGCATTTCGCTGGTCAGTCCTTCCCGGTCACCCTTCGCGCCCTGGACGTTGGGGGTGAGTCGATCGGCACCTTCGCGGGGCAGGTTACGCTGAGCGCGCAAGGGGCGGGCGGGGCGTTGACCGTCGTCCCCAGCGGGTCGGTCAGTTTCAGCGGCGGGGTTTGGACAGGCGACGTCACCGTGGACCGCAGCGATGTCGGCGTGCAAGTCCGCGTCTTGGGCGAGGGCGCTGCTGGGGTGAGCACTCCTTTCCGCGTTCTTCCCGATCCGGTGAGACATCGGGTGTCCCTGGCGACCGCCGATCTGGCTTGGAGTCCGCACCTTGGGCGACTTGTCGCCACGGTGGCGGAGACGGATCCGGACTTCCCCAACCGCGTGGTGACGCTGGATCCGCGCACTGGGGAGGTGTTCAGCCTGATCGAGCTTGAACGGATCCGGCGTGCGTCTCCTCTGGACGAGCCCGGCGAGGGCCGTTTGGCGCTGAGCGACGACGGGACGATGCTGTATGTGGGGACGGAGGGTGGAAGTCGTCTTCGGCAGTATGCCTTGCCTGGCGGGACGTTGGTCCGGGACTTTGCCGTGGGGACGAACGACGACGGCAGCGCTTCCATCGCCTTCGATTGGCAGGTAGTGCCCGGGCAGTCGGAGCGCGTGGTGGTGGCGCGCACGGACGGGTGGAACCGGGGCAGCGTGGCGGTTTACGACCAGGGGCTTCTCCAGTCCGGGCGTGGCCCTTACAGCTCGCATGTCCTGATCGCTCCTGACGGTCAGAGCGCCTTCAGTTATATGGGCCGTGCGCTGGGGGACACGCTCTATGGGTTCGCGCTTGGCCCGGGCGGGGTGGTTGAGGTCCAGGTCCTGCCCAAGACCCCGTTCTGGTTTGGCGGTGACGTGGGTTTGGACCGGGGCTTGATTCATTTTGCGTGCGGTTGGGTTTACGATCCGGAGGTGCAGAACTGGGCCCGGGGGTTCTCGCTGCAGGGCGCGGTCAACCAGTACGACAACGAGGGGCGCATGGCGTTCAGCGCGGACGGGCAGTGGGTTTGGTTTATTTCCGGCAACGGGCGAGGAGGCCAGGTCTTGGAGTGGTTTGCCCGGCCGACGGCCCAGGCCATGCGCCGGGTTTCGCTCAGCGCGGTTGGCGGGGGGGTGCGGCGTCTGTGGTTGTGCGGAGACGACACCTTGGCACTGCACAATGGCGAGGCCGTTGTGGTTCTGCGCAGTGCGGCTTTCCTTCCCGCCGAGGCGGGCGTCGATTTGGCGGTGGGTTACCGGCCCGAGCGCGAGGTGGCGTTCGCCGGCGAACCCTTCGCCTATTCCGTCACGGTCACCAATCTCGGGCCCAGGCTTGCCACGGACGTGTTGCTGGAGACGCGTTTGCCCGCCGGCGTGACCCTGGTTGATGCCATCCTGGGGTCTGGCCGGTGGGAACGGATGGGGAACACGGGCCGGGCCGCCCTGGGCGATCTAGCCCCCGGGGCTGTGGCTGAGGTGCGGTTCACGGTGGTAGCGGAGCGTGGGGGATGGTGGTTCCAGGACCTTACGGCCGTGGCGAACGAGTGGGATTTGGCGCCGGGGGACAACCGTTCGCAGGCCCGCGTTTCGGTGGCGTTGAACGTGGGGCGGGACGGGGGTGGTGTGCTGTCGCTGGGGGCACGCGCCCTGGCGGCGGATCCGGCCGGCCAACGGCTTTACGCCAGCCATGGTTCCGACGGTGGGCCCTGGGCTGACCGCGTTCTGGTGCTCAATGCGAGTTCCGGCGAGATTCTCGATGTGCTGTCCCCGGGGCGCAATCCCGGGTCGCTGGCAGTGTCCGCCGAGGGTCGCTACCTCTACGTGGGCGTGGAGGAGCAGACGGCCGTGAGCCGCATTGATCTGGCCCAGGGCGCAGTCGATGTGCGCTGGGCGTTGGGCCGGACGCCGGACGACTGGCAATTGACGGTGGTTGGGTTGGCGGCGGTGCCGGGGCAACCCGGGTCGGTTGCGGTGTTGCTGCGTGCCAGCAAAGAAGGCAGCGGGTCGGCCGGGGCGGGGATTGCGATTTACGACGGTGGGGTTGCCCGGCCCCTGGTGGGGTTGAACGCGGATTACGTGGCGTCGAGCATGATTGTTTTCAACGAGGACGGTAGCGCCCTTTACGGGGCTGGACCGGCCAACCCCAATCTTGAGCAGTTCGGGGTCGCGCCCGAGGGCGTCACGCTCACGCATCGGGCTCTCGGTGTGTTCAGCCAGGATGGGACCGCCTCGCTGGACTTCGCCCTCGGTCGCATCGTCGCCTCCGACGGTCGTTTTCTCGACCCGGCGGGTGTGGAGAGTTTCCAGCTTGCCGTTGCCCCCGGCAGTCAGCGGGCCGTCTTCCATGCCGCGGCGGGTCGGGTGGCGTATGTTCGCTGGCCGAGCGGGGCCATCGAGGTGTGGGACCCGAGCGGGGGCATCCGCCTGGGCGGACGCGATCTGCCTGATCTCGACGATTTCATTGGGGACCTGGTGCCCCTCGGGAATGATCGTGTGGCGGTCCGGCTTGGCCGGGGCGATGTCCACCTCCTGCGCAGTTCGTTCCTGCTCGGGGCCGAGGCCGACACCGATGCGGACGGCCTGCCTGACCTCTGGGAACTCGAGCATGGGCTCAACCCCGATCAGGCTGGCGCCGAGGCCGATTCCGATGGTGATGGAACGTCCGACTTTGGCGAATACGTGGCGGGGACGGATCCTCGGGAGGGATTGGATTTTCCGCGGCTGAGGTTGATGACGGACCACGATGGGCGGATTCAGCTTCAGATGATGGGTCACCCGGGGCGGCTCTATCGTTGGGAACAGCGTTCGGCCTGGTGGGGCGACGATTGGGAGGCCGTGGGTGACGAGCAGGCAGGGCAGGGTGGTCCGCTGGTCCTGCCTCTGGATCCAGCCTCCCAGAGCTTGCGGTTTTATCGCATCCGCATCCGGCTCGCGCCGCAGGGTGGCGGGCGGGGAGAGGGGAGGGGCGCGGGCTGAGTGGTGGGCGGGGGTGGAGATTGGCGTGACATCGGTGGGGGAGTGGGCCCGTCGGGGAGGAGGGTCGAGCGCTGGGGGCCTGCGGATGGGCCGGAGGCTGGGGGGTGATGACCCAGAGTCTTATGAAACCGAGTGAGCACGAGCGGCGGGCGGCAGGAACGGCGTGGCGGGAGCGGACGCGGGGGATGGGGTCTACGGCTGGGGGGTATGAGGCGTTGGCGGCGTTACTGGAGGAGTTTGGGGGGGCGGGGGCGGCGGGGAGGGGGCCGGATCGGGAGCGCTTCTTGGCGGAGCATGCGGAATGGAGGCCGCAATTGGAGCAGGCGTTGGCGGGTTTGGAGTTCTTGCATCGGGCGAGGAAGGAGGAGGCGCCGGTGCAATTGGGGGATTTTCGGATTGTGCGCGAGGTGGGGCGAGGGGGGATGGGGGTGGTATATGAGGCGGAGCAGATTTCGTTAAAGCGGCGGGTGGCGTTGAAGGTCTTGCGGTTTGGGGCGGTGGCGGACGAGGTGGCGATGCAGCGATTTCAGCGGGAGGCGGAGTCGGTGGCGAGGTTGCATCATACGAACATCGTGCCGATTTACGCGGTGGGGCGGGAGCAGGGGGTGCGGTATTACGCGATGGAGTATATCGCGGGCCGGGATTTGGGGGCGATATTGGAGGCGGTGCGGGCGGGGGCGGAGGGGTTGACGCCTGGGCAGGTAGGGCGTTGGGGTTTGCAGGCGGCGGAGGCGTTGGCGCATGCGCATGAGCGCGGGGTTATCCACCGGGACATCAAGCCGTCGAATTTGATTTTGGATGGGGAGGGTCGGTTGTGGTTGACGGATTTCGGGCTGGCGCGGCGGGTGGACGATGTGACGTTGAGCGTGACGGGGGCGTTGTTGGGGACGCCGCGGTATATGAGTCCGGAGCAGGCGCAGGCGGCGAGCGAGCCGGTGGATCATCGGACGGATTTGTATAGTTTGGGGGCGACGCTCTACGAGTTGGCGACGAGGCGGCCGATGTTCGAGGCGTCGACGGCCCACGAGGTGATTCGTCAGATTCTGCATCAGGAGCCGCGGGCGCCGCGGGAGTGGGTTCCGGAGTTACCGCGTGATTTGGAGACGATCATATTGAAGTGTGTGGCGAAGGAGCCTGGCCGGCGGTATGGGAGTGCGCAGGCGTTGGCGGACGATCTGCGGGCGTATTTGGAGGGGCGCCCGATCAAGGCGCGCCGTCCTGGGTGGCCGGAGCGAGCGGTGCGGTGGGCGCGACAGCATCGGCGGACGACGGTCGTGGCCGGGGTTTCCGGGGTGGTGTCGATGGTATTGTTGCTGGGGTTAATGGCGGGGGGGCAAGCCTGGCGGGAACGGCAGGAGGGGAGTTGGATGTTCACGACCCAGGAGCCGTTGTTGCAGGCGGAGGGGCTGGCGGAGGAAGGGGAGAAGGTGCGGGTCGCGGCGTTTTCGCTGCCGACTCGGCAGCCGGTGATGGTGCCGGCAGGGGAGCATCGGGTTCGGCTTTCGGCGCCGGGCCGGTTGAGCGAGACCCATGCAGTGACGGTGGGTCGGGGTGAGAGATTGACATGTCCGGTGGGGTTGACGGAGGGGGCGCTGGGGGAGGCGCGTTCGGTGGAGCGGGTGGAGTCGGCGGAGTGGGTAGAGTTGGACGGGGGGGCGGATTGGGTGGTGGGGCGGCCATGGGAGGTGAGGCGGGTGGACGGGGCGACGGGGCGGGAGGTGTGGAAGACGGGTTTGGGGTTGGAGGATCATCTTGGGTTGTGTGCGGACGAGAGAGAGCGGATGGCGTGGCGGCAGTTCTTTCAACGTGGGGAGGCTGGGGGTGCGCGGTTGGTGCGGCCGGCGCCTGATGTCGATGGGGATGGGGTTGGGGACGCGGTATGGGGGAGCGGGTTTAATCCGACGTTATTGGCGGTGGCGGGGCGGACGGGGAAGGTGTTGTGGTGGCATGCGGGTTA
>CAZVRY010000233.1:0-10776 GCA_964629545.1 uncultured Verrucomicrobiota bacterium
GGGGGGGGGGGGGGGGGGGGGAGGGGGCGGTTTCGGAGTGTGTGGGTAGGATTTTGATTTCTGATTTGCGGATTCTGATTTCTGATTTCCGTGCGGATGCGGCCTTGCGGAGGGAGGGGCGATGCGCCATAGATGGGGTATGAAAGCACGTCCCCACCGGCGGAGCATCGGCTTTACGTTGATCGAGTTGCTGGTGGTGATCGCGATTATCGCGATCCTGGCCAGCCTCCTCTTTCCGGCGTTAGCGGGGGCGAAAGCGAAGGGCCAGCGGATTGGCTGTTTGAACAATCTCAAGCAGATCAACGTGCTGATGCAGCTCTACACGGACGAAAACAACGAGGTGTTCCCCGCCCACCGGAACCTCGGTTTGACGACGGACAATGCGGCGTTGTCGCTGACGAACTGGTGGGGCACGGCGCTGGTGGGGAACCGTCAGAACCAATCGAATCTGTTCTACTGCGCGGCCATCAAGGGGAAGCGGCGGGACAACGGGATAGCGTGGCAATGGAAGTTCGATTGTCACCAGGTGGGGTATGGGCTGAATGCGTTTTTCCTTGGGATCCACCCATATCCTGGGGGTGCGATCACCGTGGGCGGCATCAACTTCGATTCCCGGCCGTGGTTCAAGCGGACCGCGCTGGTGCGCCCGGTGGACACGGTGTGTGTGGGGGATGCGCAGCCTTATGGGAGCGGGCAACCGGTGTGGAGCAGCAGTCTATGGTGGCCGAATGCGTGCATGGATCGGCGGTCGAGTTCGAGCGGCGCGTTCGAGGGGATCGACGTGACGCGTCATCGTCGGACGGGGGTGATCGTGTTTACGGATGGCCATGCGGAGGCGCGGAAGGATCCGGCGATCAATCCTCCGCGGGATCCTGGGAGCGGGGTGGCGCAGGGGTTGATTAATTCCCGGCATTGGGATCCCTTACAGAGGGGGGGATCGAGGTAGGGGCGCACGGAACGGGCAGCGGGGGGTGGGAGGGGGCGGGGGTATGTTTCGCCGGGCGAATTCGCTCGGATTTCACTTGACGGTCCGAGGGCGAGGGACGACAAAAGAGATTAATCCTTAAACCTTTATGGCAAACACCTATGGGACTCCCAGGGTCCTTCTCGGGACGGCCGCCTGTGCCTTGTTGCTGGCGGCGCCCACCCGAGCAGGGACGTTCAACGCAAACTTCAACGACGCCCAGGTTCCGCTGAACACGGGCATTTTTGGCAACGCGGTGGTGGAGGCCACCGGTGGGACGGGCGACTCGGGTTGCCTGAAACTGACCAAGGCGGTCAACAGCCAATCGAGCAGTTTCATCATCAATGACCTGGACAACTTCTCGACCGTGTATGGGTTCCGGCTGACCTTCCAGGCGCGGATCGGCGGGGGCACGGCGGTGCCGGCGGACGGGTGGAGCGTATGCGTTTCGCCGGATCTGGCGGACGCGCCGTTTGGCGAGACGGGGACGGGCAGCGGCTTGCGGGTGGGATTCGACACTTACGACAACACCGATGGAGACCCGAACAACGGGGCTGGCGAAGCGCCGCGGATCAATATCTACGTCAACAATGCCGTAGTGGCCTCGACGCCCTTGCTGCCATTGAGCGATTTGATCAACAACGCCTTTGTGCCGGTGGAGATCAACGTGGACGGAGACGGGAGTTTGGACGTGATCGTGAATGGGAAGGCCCATTTCTCGAATTACTTCCTGCCCGGCTACGTGGGGATGGTGGCGCCGCGGTTTGGGATTGGCGCGCGGACGGGCGGTTTGAACTGCAACCACTTTGTCGACGACCTGAGCCTGACGACGACGCTGACGGCCTTGCCCGGGATCGTGCAGCAACCGCAGAGCGTTCGGGTGCTGGAGGGGAGTTCGGCCACGTTCAGTGTGGTGGCCAACAACGCGGACATGGCGACGATCCAGTGGTTGCGGGATGGGGTGGCGATTCCCGGGGCGAATGCGCTCGAGCACACGGTGAGCGGGGCGACCCTCGCCGATGACGGCGCCAAGTTCTCGGTGCGGTTGACGCTCGGAGCGCAGACGGTGACCTCGGCGGAGGCGACGCTCAACGTGGTGCAGATCGAGCTGCCGGCGTCCCCGGTGGTGTGGTATGACTTCAACAGCGGATCCTTACCCTCCGAGGCGCTGGTGTATGGCGCGGGGATTGCGTCGGACGGGTTCAGTCCGTGGCTGCCGTTCGTGAGTCCCACGGGCGGGGTGGGCGATTCGGGCGTGCTGTTGATCACGGAGGCGCTGAACGACCAGAGCGGCGCGTTCCTGGTTCCGGACCCGCATGCTGGGGCCCCGGTTTACGGGGTGGCGGCGCGGTTTGACGTGCGGATTGGCGGGGGGTCGGACGTGCCGGCTGACGGCATGAGCTTCAACTTTGCCGCGGATCTTCCGGATGCGACGGCGGGTGGGGCGGAGGAGGGGGTTGGGTCTGGGTTGCGCGTGTGCTTCGACATTTATGACAACGCGGATGGGAACCCGAACAATGCGACGGGCGAGGCGCCGGCGATCACCTTGAAGTGGGGCAACACGGTGGTGGGGGAGAGCCGCGTGGCGTTGAGCGACATCACGACCGGCGACGGGTTCGCGGACGTGATTGTGCGGCTGACGGCGGACGGTTTGCTCGATGTGGCCTGGAATGGGAAGGTCCTGATGTATCGGGCGCCGGTGCCGGGATTCGGCTCGGTTTCCGCGGGACGGTTCGGCTTCTATGCCCGGACGGGCGGCCTGAACGCCAATCAGTGGGTGGATAACCTGAGGATCTACACCTACCTGACCGCGCCCTTGCGCATTAGCAAGCAGCCGGCGTCGCAGTTGGTGTTGGTCGGGAAGTCGGCGACGTTCGACGTCGAGGTGACGACTCCGGAAGGGGCGACCTATCAGTGGTATCGCAATGGGACGGCGATTGGGGGGGCGACGTCCGCCAGTTACAACATCGCGACGACGACGGCTGGCGATGACGGGGCGGTGTTCAAGGTGGACGTGACCCTCGGAGGCACGACCCTGACGAGCACGGAGGCGACATTGTCGGTGCTGGATCTGGCGCCCCCGGCCAGCCCGACGCTCAACTACCACTTCAACGCGGGGTTGCCGGTCGGAGCGGAGATCGGCGGCAACGCGGCGTTCGTGGACTCGGTCGGCGGCGTGGGGGACAGCGGGGTCCTGAAGTTGACCAGTTCGGCCAATGATCAGAACGGCGGCTTCCGCTCGGCGGCGGTGGAAGGCGGCGCGCAGTTGCTGGACTTCACGTTGGCGGCCGATGTGTTGGCGGGCAACGGCACGACCCCTCCGGCCGACGGGTTCAGTATCAACATTGGCAGCGACGTGCCGGTGACGGCGCCGGGCGAAGCCGAGAACGGCGCGGGCAACGGGATTACGATCGCGTTCGACACGTTCGACAACGGGGGCGGGGAGGGCCCGTCCATCGACGTTCGTTACAAGACCCAGATCGTGGCGGCGACGATTGTGCCGCAGCAGTTGGTGAATTCGGGGGCGTATGCCCAGGTGCTGGTGCGGGTGAAGGAGAACGGGATGCTCGACCTGGCGATGGGCGACACGGTCGTTTATCGCAACCTGCAGATTCCCGACTACGCGCCGATGAGCGGGGTAAAGGTAGCCATCTATGCGCGCACGGGCGGTTTGAACGCCAGCTATTGGTTCGACAACGTGCAGATGGGCGTGCGGATCCCGGCGACCATTTCGATCACGGTCGAGCCGCAGGACGCCTTGGTATTGGCGGGGCAGCCGGCGACCTTCTCGGTGGGGGTCAGCAATCCGCAAGGCGTCACCTACCAGTGGCGGCGCAACGGCACCGCCATCGCGGGCGCCACGGGTGCGACCTACACCACGCCCGCGCTGAGCGCGGCGGATGAAGGGGCGGCCTATTCCGTCGTGGTGACCGGTCCGGGCAACGCGGTGACCAGCCGCGACGCCATCGTGGCGGTCATGACGCCGTTCGACACCGCGGCGAACCCGGCGGTGAACGTGGACTTCAACGACGGGGCGGTGCCGGTCGATGGCCTGGTGGTGGGCACGGCATTTGTCCAATCGTTCGGCGGTGTGGGTGACACGCCCTATGTGAGCCTGACGGAGGCGATCAACAGCCAAGGCGGTGTCTTCCTGCTGAACACCCCGGCGGGTGTGGATCCGATCCACGACTTCACCGCCACCTGGATGATGCTGGTGGGCGGCGGGACGGACACCCCGGCGGACGGCTGCAGCTTCGTGCTCGGCGCGGACGTTCCGGACGCGGTGTTTGGCGAGGACGGGGCGGGCTCCGATCTGATCGTGAGCTTCGACACGTTCGACAACGGGACGACGGAAGTCGCCCCGGAGATCGAGATTCGCTACAAGACGCAGTCCGTGGCGACGCGCGCGTTCGACATTAGCGTCCTGCGGACGGGGACGGTGTTCGAGAAGATTGGCGTGCGGGTGAACCGGAGTGGCACGCTGGATCTGTATTACGGCGACACGGCGGTGTATCGCGGGCTGGTGTTGCCGAATTACACGCCCTTCGCCGCTGGCCGTTTTGGCTGGGGCGCCCGGACGGGCGGTCTGAATGACAACCACTGGATTGACGACGTGAAGATCTCGTTCAACCAGCAGAGTGCGTTGCCTCCGGCCATTACTTACAGTGTGACGGGTGGCAACCTGACGCTGACCTGGCCGGGAGGCGGCGCGCTCGAGTCGACGGCGGCCTTGCCGGGCGGGTGGTCGACGGTGACGGGGGCGACCTCTGGCTACACGACGCCGATCGGGACCGGTTCCATGTATTTCCGGGTTCGGCAGCCGTAACCGGCGAACCGATTCCGTAGATTCATCCGCGCCCCGGGTGCGGATCCCGCCAAGGGATCTGGCCCGGGGCGCGGCCTTTTTGGCCTCATCGGCGAGGAACCTGTCACCCTGTGATGGGGGGCTGGGGGGTGAGCCTCATGAATTCAGGGCGAACAAGAAGAAGCCCGGGGTCCGAGCGTGCACCTGTCACCCTGCACCACATTGAATGTCACTCTACGTAGGTCAAAGATGGGCTCGAGAACCTGGTTAGGATTCGCGAATTCCGCCTCCCCGTTTAACGCAAGGACAACCAGCGACAGTCCCGCACTCTCGCCACCCTGCGGGACACGCTGCTGCTGAAGCTGCTGAGCGGGGAGTTGAGCATTGCCAGCAACGAACTACTGAAATGACACGTTTTAGTATTTGATTGCATGTGTTCGGAGATCTACTAGTTTTCAACGAATTAGTAGAATATTGGTAGAAAACCGATGCGTATTCCGCAGACCTCGCCGAAACTGAAGGACCTGATTGCTGAGGTAGAGCAGCCAGAGCGAATGGTGCACCTCGTTGCCAGGACGCGGGAAGCGCGGACGCAGCGGCACTACCTGCACTGGGACAAGTTGCGGCGCTACGCCCCCCCGCCGGGCATCAGCCACCGGGAATGGTGGATGCTCGTGAAGCTCTCGCGGATGGACGCGCTGAAGCCGATCCCGTTGTCGGACAAGGCGCAGCAGTCCTTTCAGTTTGCCGTGCCGGAATTGGTCATGGAGGAGCTGCACCAGATCGACCTCGGTGCGGGCGGTCTGGTAAGCATCCCGGAGCCGATCACAAACCCCCAAACACGGGACCGGTATCTGGTGAGTTCGCTGATGGAGGAGGCGATCACGTCCAGCCAACTCGAGGGCGCGGTTACGACGCGCGAGGTGGCGAAGGAGATGATCCGCACAGGGCGCAAACCGCGCGACACGAGCGAGCAGATGATTCTGAACAACTACGTGACGATGCAGAGCATCCGGGCGCTGAAGGCCGAGGCGCTGTCGCCGGGTTTGGTGTTTCAGATTCACCGTCTGGTGACGGAGAAGACGCTGGATGACCCAACGGCGGCGGGGCGATTCCGTCGGGCGGATGAAAAGCGCGTGGTTGGGGATGACTACGGGCAGGTGTTTCACGACCCGCCGCCCGCTGAGGAACTGGCTGACCGGATGGCGGCCATGTGTGCCTTCGCCAACGAGGAGACGCCGGGCTACTTCGTCCATCCAGCGGTGCGGGCAATCATCCTCCACTTCTGGCTGGCCTACGATCACCCCTTCGTGGACGGCAACGGGCGGACCGCTCGGGCGCTGTTCTATTGGGCGATGCTGCACAGCGGCTACTGGTTGTTCGAGTTCATCTCGATCTCCCACATCCTGCGCAAGGCACCCGTGAAGTATGGCCGGTCGTTCCTCTACACGGAGACGGATGAAAACGACCTGACGTATTTCATCATCGCTCAGACGCAAGTGATTCGACGAGCCATCCGCGAGTTGCACGCCTACATCGAGCGTAAGACGGCCGAAGCGCGCGAAGTGGAATCGCGCATGCGGGCGATGGATCTTTTCAATCACCGGCAAGTGGAGATCGTCCGCCACGCGCTCAAGCACCCGGGTTGGCGCTACACCTTCGCCAGTCACCAAAGGAGCCACAACGTGGTATATCAGACGGCGCGCACCGATTTGCTCGACCTCGCTGGCCGTGGGGTCTTGGAGAAGCGAAAGAAAGGCAAGCAGATGATCTTCGTCGCCCCAGCGGACTTGACAGCGCGTCTGATGGAGCTGGAGAAGGAGGCCAGTGCATGAGCGCCCCTGTCTTCACCACCAACGGACGAGATCTGGCAAAGAAGAAAAGTGTGCGTGGCGGATTTGCATGGCGTGGCCCAAATAATCCTCAACGAATCCACCGTCGATGACGCCGCCCTGGCCTGGTTCGGGGAGTTGGGCTACGCCGTCGGCCATGGTCCCCGGATGGCCCCGGGTGAGCCGGGGGCGGAGCGGGATTCCTTCAGCGAGGCCCTGCAGGTGGGCGACGAACCTGTCACCCTGAATTCGGCACTAGAATCCTTGATTTCCCAAACCTGTTGCGAATGAGTCAAGTTTCGTGCGGTGGTTTTACGATCAAGGATTCTACGGAGCGAGGCGCGGGAGCTGGGGTCAAACAGGGGACGGAGATACGCGCAGGGGCATGGGTTCCTGGTCTGAGGCGCGCCTCGCTAGGGAGTTGGCGTCCACGGATTCAATCGAGCGGTGTGATCACGCATCTAACGCTCACCGTCCATGGCGAATTTGCTGGCAGTCTGCCGCGCTGGTTCATTGACCGATTGGAGGCAGCATCCAGCGTTGAACTCGTTTTCGACAACGCATGGGGAGGCGACTTGCAGGAGGCACTCGCCGCCGCAGAACTGCTCCTCGATTCGGGAAAACTCAAGTGCTGCACCGTTGTGAGTGACGCGGCATCGGCAGCCGCGGACCGGTTCGGGCTGCTGCCGTGCCCGCGCTACATGAAGTCGAGCGCCAGGCTGCGCCTTCATAAAGCCACGCTCGCCATGGTCGCCGATGCTGATGCGTTGAGGAAGGGAGCGGATCTCTTGGAAAAGCTCGGCCGTGCCGTCATAGACGCTCTGGTGCATCGCACTGGTCAACCACGGGAGACGGTGGAGCTTTGGCACCGACCAGGGGAGGACGCGATTTTCACGGCCGAGGGTGCGAAGCACTTCAGTCTCTGCGATGAGATTATCCCATGAGAACCGTCCGCATCATGGTCGCCCTGTTCTTCGCCTTCTGCGCTCGCTCTGCTTGGCGGTGCGCGAAGCGTGTCGCCCCCCCCTGCCGCCGTCTCGGCTTCCGGCCCGGGGTGCGGGGCGCATGTTGACTCCCGCGGAGCAACGACGGCTCGCACGGGACGGTTGCCTGCAAGCTCCAGGCCTGCCGTCACCCGTGGGCGAGCAACTGCGGAAGGCAAGGTTTGGAACCTGATTTCTCGCCGCCGCGATTGGCGTCGCCCGGCGAGGGTTGCAGCGGTGCAACGCGCCCGTTGGGGGCAACCCTGGCGGGCGCTTTTGCTGCCAGACCCAGAAGGAGATTGGCGCGGGGCGATGGGGGTGGCGCAGAAGACGGGGAGCGGAACTAGGCAGGGCCGCCCTTCACGGATCAATAGGACTACCAGCGGCTTTTGACGAGGAAGGAATTCGTGGTTGCCGAGGATTAACCTGCCCCGGCGCTCTTTGATAAGTTCCGCAAGGCTGTCGGTTTTCATACGTTGGTTGCACTTTGGGGTCGCGGGTAATGCCCGGTCCGCCTGCCCATCTTCCCTTTCCCCACTGAGCCCAAGGACTCAACGCCAAATGCGGCTGACCGTCAAATGTGTAACACAACGTGCGGAATCCGTATTGCCAGGGTATGGACTGCCCACACTGTCACCGTCCCATCCCCCTCGACGCTCCCCTCTGCCCTCACTGCGCCGTCAAGGTCATCACCGAGGAGGACCCAGGGGAGACGCCAGTCGGTTGCAAGTCGGTTGTAAAAGAATGCCCTATTCCCCCTATTTCGTTCCCATTGGGGACCATTGCCGAAGGGAGGGGCTTAACCTCAAAAACAGCCTTATTTAACAGGTTTTTCCTTGGTTTTTCAGGTGGTGGGTTGGCTGGGACTCGAACCCAGGACCAACGGCTTAAAAGGCCGCTGCTCTACCGACTGAGCTACCAACCCTGCCTGGGCGGCGGGACCGCCGGGGGCGCCGCTCCGGAGGTCGGAGCGGAGGGTGAACCTATGCGACGGGCCCGGCTCGGTGCAAGCGATTTTACCGGGCTATTGCTGGATGAAGTAGCTGAGGTTCTCGAGTTCGATGGCGAGGTTGACGTTGTTGACCATCACCTCCTCGGGGACATGGAGGACGATAGGAGCGAAGTTGAGGATGCCGGTGATGCCGGCGGCGACGAGGTCGTTGGCGACTTCCTGGGCGACCTCGGCGGGGACGGTCAGGATCGCCATTTTGACGCTGTGTTGGCGGACGAAGTCGGGGAGGGCTTCCATGGGTTGGATGAGGAGGCGGCGTCGGCGGTCGCGCGGGGTGAGGGTGGCGCAATCGAAGGCGGCGACGATTTCGAAGCCTTCGGGTTGGAAGCCGCGGTAGGAGAGGAGGGCACGTCCGAGGTTGCCGGCGCCGACGAGGATGACGGGTTGGAGGCTGGTGGTGCCGAGGAGGTCGGCGATCATGCGGGCGAGGAGGGCGACGTCGTAGCCCAGGCCGCGGGTGCCGAACTGGCCGAAGTAAGTGAGGTCTTTGCGGAGTTGGGTGGGTTTGACACCGGCGGCGCGGGCGAGGGCTTCACTGGAGACCGTGCGGATGCCGTTGCTCTTGAGGCGTTGAAGGCAGCGGAGATAGACAGACAGGCGGTAGATGCTCTTGCGGGGGATTTCCGGGCGTTTCATGGGAAGAGGCCGAGGATGGCTTGAGCGGCGCGGTGGGCGGCGCCCGGAGGACCCAAGGAGGCGACGACGGTGGCGAGTTGGCGTCGGAGGCGGGCGCAGTGTTCCGGGTCATCGAGGAACTGGGCGGCGGCGCGGGCGAGGTTGTCGGGGGTGGCCTGGTGTTGGATGAACTCGGGGAAGACGGCGTCGCGGGCGAGGAGGTTGGGCATGGCGAGGAAGGGGACGGTGATGAGTCGTTTGGCGATGTGGTAGGTGGTCCAGGAGGTGCGGTAGAGGGTGACGGTGGGGACGCCGAAATAAGCGCATTCGAGGGTGACGGTGCCGGTGGAGGCGAGGGCCAGGGCGGCGTGTTGGAGGGTGGAGGCGAGGCCGCCGGTTTGGAGGGTGAGTTCTGGGGGCGGGTGGAAGGTGGCGGCGAGTTGGGCGAGGGAGTCGTTGGGGAGGACGATGGTGCCGTGGAGATGGGGGTGGGTTTGGCGGAGTTGGGTCCAGGCTTGCAGCAGGACGGGGAGGTGGCGGTGGAGTTCGCCGACTCGGCTGCCGGGGAGGAGGACGACGTTGGACGGGTGGTCGGGGGGGCGTGGGGGAGGTCCGTAGCGGTCGAGGAGGGGGTGACCGACGAAGGTGACGTTGAGGTCGGGGGCGTGGCGGGCGTACCAGTCGGGTTCGAAGGGGAAGATACTGAGGAGGAGGTCGAAGTCTTGGGCCATGGCGCGGGCGCGTCCTGGGCGGGAGGCCCAGACTTGGGGGGAGACGAACTGGACGAGGCGAGGGTGCCAATTATGGAAGGGGCGTGGGGTGGAGCGGAGGCGTTGGCGGAGGGCGTGGGCGAAGCGGCGGTTGAAGCCGGCGAAGTCGACGCAGACGATGACGTCGGGTTGGGCGGTGCAGGCGAGGTCGAGGAGGCGATGGAGGAGGGAGCGGAAGGTGCGGAGGCGGCGGAGGACTTCCCAGAGGCCGATGACGGCATGGGCGGTGAGGTCGAGGGCGAGGTGGGCGCCGGCGTGGGCGAGGCGGGGGCCGCCGGCGGCCAGGAAGTGTGGGGGGACGGGTTGGTGGGCGAGGCAGCGTCGGAGGGCGTGGACGAGTTCGGCGGCGAGGGTATCGCCGCTGATTTCGCCGGCCAGGAGCATGACCGAGCGGGGGCTCACGGCGCGCGGGGGTGGGCGTGGATCTGGGCGGTGATTTCGAAGGCGACATCGAGGGCGCGCTGGGCGGCTTCGCCGCTGACGACGGGGGTGCGGCGGGCTTGGACGCAGTCGACGAAGCTTTGGAGTTCGAGTTTGAGGGGTTCGTCTTTGGCGATGGGGACGGGCTCGCGGACGATTTTTTTGCCGGCGAATTGGCTGACGATGGTGTGGTCGTGGGCGGCGAGGAGTTTTTTGAGGAGGGAACTGGGGGGTTCGTCGTCGCGGGCGAGGCGGTAGAGGAATCCTTCCTGGGCGCGGTAGTCGAGGGAGATGTAGGCGGGGGAGGGGTGGCCGCTGAAGACGCGGATTTTGCGGAGGCGTTCGGGGCTGATGCGGCTGGCGGTGAGGTTGGCG
>CAZVRY010000234.1:0-10775 GCA_964629545.1 uncultured Verrucomicrobiota bacterium
CCCCTTCCGTCCTACCCTCACCCCCCATCCCCAACACCGCCAACCCCACCGCCCCGCCCCGCCCCCTCACCTCCCGCCAACTCCGCTCCACCCACCCCAACTGCTTCGCCAACCCCACACTCCCAAAAAACAACAACACCAACGCCTCCCCAGGCCATCCCAACCCTTCCCGCCACCGCCGACCATGCCCCGCCTCCACCGGCACCACCGGGATGTTCGACGGCGACCCCACCAGCAACGCCTTGGACCGAAACCATCCCCACCTCGACCCCCACCGCCCCAACCACGGCTCGCTCGATACCACCACCCACTCCGCCGCCCACGCCACCCGCCGCCATTGCACCCGCTGCCGCCACCCCCACCACGCCCGATGCGGCCACCAGGACCACGGCATGCAAACCTCGTGCGCCCACACGACCTGGCGCCGCCCCGCCGCCCTCCCCTCCTCCATCACCCGCGGAATCGCCCCATTCACCCCTCCCCGCCCATACATGTGCGGCACATACTGCCAAACCCACATCGCGTCCGACGGCAACCGACCCGTCGCTCCTCGCAACTCATCCGCCGACTCCCAATCCCTCACCTCCCCACGCACCTCCACCCGCCCCCCGCTCGCCGCACCCACCGAGGTCAAGACCGTCACCTCGCTCCCCTCCGCCAAACACTCCGCCAACCGCAACGTGTGATCCGCCACCCCCCCACCCCGCGGCGGGTAATCGGGCGAAACAATGACCACCCGCTTCAAACCTCAATGCCGAAAATGCCGCACCCCCGTGAAGACCATCGCCATCCCACGCGCATCCGCCGCCGCAATCACCTCCGCGTCCCGCATCGATCCCCCAGGCTGTATCGCCGCCGTCGCCCCCGCCTCCCCCGCCGCCACCAACCCGTCCGGGAACGGAAAAAATGCGTCGCTGCACACCACGCTCCCGGCCAACGATAACCCCGCTTCCCCCGCCTTCCATACCGCGATCCGACTCGAATCCACCCGGCTCATCTGACCCGCCCCGATCCCCAGCGTCCGATCCCCCTTCGCATACACAATCGCATTCGACTTCACATGCTTCACCACCCGCCACCCAAACCGCATCGCCCGCCACTCCTCCTCCGTCGGAACCCGCTTCGTCACCACCCTCAGCTCCCCCATCCCCACTCCCCGCACGTCACGCTCTTGCCACAAAAATGACTCCGCCCCCACACTCCGCACATCCCATCCGGGCGCCAACTGCGGATCCCCCAGCACCTTCATCAGCCGCAAGTTCTTCTTCTTCTCCAAGACCTCCAACGCCTCCGCCGTAAACCCAGGCGCCACGATCACCTCGCTGAAGATCTCCACAATCGCCGCCGCACAGGCCCCATCCAAGGCCCGATTCGTCGCGATAATCCCCCCGAACGGCGCCTGCCGATCCGTCGCCAAGGCCGCCTCCCACGCCTCCCGCAGCGTCTCCCCTTGCCCCACCCCGCACGGATTCGTGTGCTTCAGAATCGCCAGCGTCGGCCCCTCTTCCCGAAACTCCGCCATCAAGAACGCCGCCGCCGTCAGATCCAAAATGTTATTGTAGGAAAGCTCCTTCCCGTGCAGTTGCTCGAAGTATTCCCGAAAACGCCCATACAACGCCGCCGCCTGATGCGGATTCTCCCCATACCGCAACGCCTGGACCCGCGGCGCCATCACCGCCAGACCCGACGGCGCCCCGGCCCCACCCTCCCCGCCAAACACTCTCCCCAAATGCGCCGCGATCGCCCCATCATACGCCGCCGTCCGCGCATAAACCTTCGCCGCCAACCGGCGACGCAACTCCAACGTCGTCTCGCCCCCAGCCTGAACCTGCCCCGCCACCTCGGCGTAATCCCCAGGATCCGTCACCACCGTCACGAATTCGTGATTCTTCGCCGCGCTCCGCAGCATCGACGGCCCCCCAATGTCGATGTTCTCCACCGCCTCCTCCAACGTCACCCCAACCCTCGCCACCGTCGCCTCGAACGGATACAAATTCACCACCACCAGGTCGATCGGCGCGATCCCATGCCGCGCCACCGCCTCCTCATGCGCAGCATTCCCACGCACATATAACAACCCCCCATGCACCTTCGGATGCAACGTCTTCACCCGCCCATCCAGCATCTCCGGAAACCCCGTATACTCCCCCAACTCGATGACCGCCAGCCCCGCCCCTCGCAGGGTCTTGGCCGTCCCCCCCGTCGAAATCAACTCGACCCCAGCCGCCGCCAGCGCCTGAGCAAAGGGGACCAATCCTGTCTTGTCCGAAACCGAAAGCAACGCACGTTGAATTTTGGCCATAGGTGCAACAACGGCCCGCATGGTCGACCCCCCTCCCCCAACCCGTCAATCGACAAATCCAACCCTCTCGAACGCCCCGAGCGCTGAACCATGAATGATGAATGATGATTTATGATTTATGATTTATGATTTGGGATTTGGGATAGCGCTGGGCCAGAGAACCCCAAAGCCCAACCCCACCCCCAAATCCTAATTCCTAAGTCCTAAATCCTAAATCCTAAATCCACGGCTGATTCAGAACCCTGCGTTGAGAACCGGCGTGCCGTGGGCTGGCCAGCCTTTTGCGTCGCCCGACGCTCTCCCCGGGTTGATGCGGCTCCCGGCTGGGGGTTCGGCCATGGACAATCCCCGATGCACGTGCATCCAGGATTGTCCTGGCGCCGGGACGGGCGGCTATGCGCCGGGTGATGGCATTTCGAAGGCCAACCGAGGGTCTGTGCATCCGATCAACCGATGTCCGGTCGCGAGAGGGAGGCGGTATCCGCGGTTCGTGGACAATCGCCAATGCACGTGCATCGGGGATTGTCCACGGACTCCGAGACCGATGAGGGGAGCGCGCCCGCCCCGGGGCGCTGTTTTCCGCGCCCTCGCGGAAAACTCCCTAGCGTTAAACCTCGAAAAGGCAATTGAAACCGCGAAACACGCAGCAAACGCAGCAACCATGAGGGTCGGAGATGGGATCGGTTTCACCCCCCCTGGGTGCCGTCCAGCGGAAAGCGACGTCCCCCTCTTTCTGCGTGCTTTGCGTGTTCTGCGGTTTGAACTCCCGGATTCAGGCGAAACAGTGCGCGTCATCAAGACGGAGTCGAACCATCCAGGCGCTGGACACGGCTGCCTCAGGCTCGGTGTCGGAGAGTGATTCGGACCAGACTGAAACCTCATGCCACCAAGCGGCGACAGGCAGCCAAACCGACGAAACCCAAACCCAGGAGGAGTCCAACCGGCCCGGCCTCGGGCACCGACACCCTTGCTTGCAGGCCGTCTATCATGATTTGAATCGGGTTGCTGATGACGATGCGGTCGATGCCGACGGGCGAGCTCCACCCGTGCCAGTCCAGCACGCCGTTGCCGGTGCTGGCATGGGAGTAACTCACCCCAACCGACTCGATCAACGCGCCGCTGCTGGCGTAGAAGGACACGTTGATGGGGCTTGGATCCGGCCACCCGTAGCCGGTGTAGGCACCCCAGTAGGCGCCGAATTCGTTCACTGGCGTCAGGAAGTCAATGACGCGCGTTGGTCCCTGCAGGTAGGCGTACTTGGTGCCATCGCTCGCACGAGCCAGACCGCTGGTCCCAAGCCAATTGTCACGGTCGAGGGAGATGAGCGCCATCGGGTCGTTCAAGGTCGCTTGCCCGCCCATGATGGAGATCGCCGAGTAGTATCTCGCGCGCGCAGGAAAAGACTCCCACCCTTCTGACATCGTCCCCGAGAAGGGGCCGATGGCGACCAAGGGTCCGGCCTGCCCAGACAAAGGAGTCAGGCAGACGAATCCGGCTACACAGCCCAGGAGCCCGAAACGGGGTAGCACGCAGAAACTGGCGATTGCTTTCATTGCAGTTTGATTGGGTTGAGTTGTCTACAAAAGGGCCTCATGTCGCGTTCGGGCGAGGGGGCGGTGACATTCGGATCACGGCCACCCCTCAAGACTCATCCATCCCGGTCTAGTGCCTTGGCTTCAAGAGGCCGAGTATCACGAAGGCGACCGAAAGAAGTCCGACAGAACCGGCGGCATCCGGAACAGGGTTCGACTCGTACTCGACGATATAGGCACGCTGCACAGAGCGAATGCCATGAATGTCGTTCCACTTGCCAGGATCGCCGGCTCCGTAGAAATGAAGCACGTCCTCTCCATACGGGGGCGTGTTGTTGGGCTCCCCCCCAAGCCAGTTTGTATAGAGCCAGGCTTCGCCTGTAACCCATTGCCATCCGCCAGCTGGCTCAAGCGATCCGGGGGGTTGAAAGCCACCCAGGAACGCATACGCTTCCATGCCGCTGCCCAGGTTCGCTACCAGCCAAGCATTCTCATCGGCGGAGGTGATGGTTGCCAAATGTCCGCTGAGGCCTAGGTAGGTGGATGCCTCGGCAAGAGCCTTAGCCGTGGGCCAGGTGACCGGATTCGCCTGAAAAACGGCCTCGTAGTAATGGCCATTACTAAAGTTGTAGATTGGGGCGGCGAATAGATGCCCGGCTGTGACGCAGTTGGCTGCTGCCAGCAGCATGACTAGTCTGGGTGCGTGAATGCGTGTCTTCATTTCTCCGGTTCCTTCTTTGTCTTTTACTTCTGGTCCCACGACCCCGGACAACCACTCCGGCGACCAACCGGCGCAGGGCAACCCCAACGCGGTTCGACGGAGCAGGCGAGGTGGACAGCACTAAACACGAACGGCGCACGATCGTTCTTTCAAGAAAATGAAAGGGATGGCACCTCTTGTCCGTGTCTTCTAGCTTGGGGTGTCGCTTGGACGCAGGCTCTTGCGACGGGTGGGTCAGCGGTGGTTTCTGGCCTGGGCACTTCACACTCCGCAGCGCACTCCCATTAGCACCGGGGCTTCAGCCCGGTGTAACCGATGGCCTGACCAGGCCGGCCGTTTCAACGGCTTGGCCCGCTGCCGACAAGCCGTTGAAACGGCTTCGACCCTCGTGCCTTGTCTTGGACACCGGGCTGAAGCCCCGAGGCTTATGAGACAGCCCGTCCGGGGTACAATATCAAGGCTGGCCTTGGCGCGGCCTTTCGACGAACCTGCAATCATTCGGTGAATACTTCACACGAATCCACTCACACGCGCTGGAGCCTGATCGGCCGGTTGGCTGACTGGGGCGACCACGACGGCTGGGAGGAGTTTTGCCGGATCTACACGCGCTTCGTCTACGGCATGGCGGCCAAGTCAGGGCTGAGCCATGAGGAATGTCAGGAGGTGGTTCAGGAAACGCTCAAATCTGTGGCGGCCAAGGTGAAGGAGTTCAAGGCGGAAGCTGAAGCAGGCTCCTTCCGGGCCTGGCTGGGCAACGTGACTCGCTGGCGCATAACGGATCAGCTCCGGAGAAGGTCCCAGTCCCCGGACCGGCGTGCCCGCGGCAACGGGCGGCGGTCCGCCGACGAGACCCGTTCCACGCCGACCGTCTCTCGGATCCCGGACCCCGAACCGTCTGAGTTGGCCCGCGCCTGGGACCAGGAATGGGAGGAGCAATTGCGGGCGGCGGCCTTGGAGCGCGTGAAACGCCAGGTGCCGGCGGAGCACTACCAGATCTTCCACCTGAGCGTCATCAAGGGGCTGGCGCCCGCTCAGGTGGCCAAGGCGCAGGGGGTGAGCCGAGGCCAGGTTTACCTCATCAAGCACCGCGTGGGACGGCTGTTCGAGAAGGCCGTGCTCGATCTTCATCACAAGCTTCTGTAGAATCCTGGCCGTCCAAATCTCGTTCAAATGGAGTCAGCATTTTGGCCCATCTTCCGCTTCCGGCCGGGATTCCCATGAACGGTGACCGAGCCAACGGGGAAGCCGACGCTCCGGGAGGGCACGGTCCGCCGCCAACCATTCCCGACCACGAGTTGGTCTGCCGCATAGGCGGCGGGGCCTATGGGGAAGTGTGGCTGGCGCGGAACGTGTTGGGGTCCGCCCGAGCCGTGAAGGTGGTCTACCGCGACCGGTTTCAGGACACGCGTCCGTTCCAGCGCGAACTGGAGGGGATTCAACATTACGAGCCGGTGTCGCGAGGCCACGAGGGATTGATCGACATCCTGCAAGTGGGACGGAATGACGAGGGAGGCTATTTCTACTGCGTGATGGAATTGGCGGATGACTTGGGGCCGGAGCCGACCAGCGGACCCAGCGCATCCGCAGGCCGCCCGGCGGGTGGCGCGCCGAGGGCTGGACCGTCGGCGAATCCCCTGGCCTGTGGCGATTATGTTTCGCATTCGCTTTCCCGTGAACTGATGCGGCGCGGGCGGTTGCCCATCGCCGAGTGCATCCGCATCGGGATGGCCTTGGCCTCAGCATTGGACTATCTGCACAGCCGCAGTCTGGTCCATCGCGACATCAAGCCCTCGAACGTGATCTTTGTGGGGGGGACGCCGAAGCTGGCTGACATCGGATTGGTGGCGGATTTGGAGGAAAGCCGATCCTTTGTGGGCACGGAGGGCTTCGTCCCCCCCGAGGGACCCGGGACGGTCCAGGCGGACCTCTACAGCTTGGGGAAACTGCTGTACGAGATTGCGACGGGCAAGAGCCGGCATCAGTTTCCCGAGCCTCCGACCGAACTGGCGGTTTCGGAACACCCGGAGGAATGGCTGGAGTTCAACACGGTGGTGCTCAAGGCCTGTGAGCGGGATTCGAGCCGCAGGTATGCGAGCGCCGCCGAGTTGGGCGCTGATTTGGCCTACCTGGCCAGCGGCCGATCCGTGCGCCGGTTGCGCACGCTGGAGCAACGATTGCGGCGCTTCAAGAAGACGGCCCTCGTCGGCGCCCTGGCCGCCGTTGGGCTTTTCGGGGGCTATGCCGTTCAGCAACGTGCGCTCCAGGATCGCATCGCCGCCGACTTGGCTCTGGAGAGGGCAACCGTCGCCGCCCAACGCAGAGAGATGCGCCTGACTCACGAGGTGGAGGAGGCAAACGAGGCGCTGCTTTTCCAACGGGCAGAAGCGCTCTTCGCCGAGGACCAGGCTCTCTCGGGCATCGCCTTGCTTGCCCACATGGTCAGGCGTAACCCGGCCAACGAAGTCGCGGTGGGACGACTGCTCTCGGCGCTGACTTATCGCGGCTTCGCCCTGCCGGCGACCGAGCCCCTGCAACACCGCGGGAAAGTCGTCGCGGCTTGCTTCAGTCTGGTCGCCCGCCGGTTGGTGACCGGATCGTTAGACCGAAAAGCGAGAATCTGGGACCTCGACACGGGCCAGCCGGTTGGGATGCCGATGATCCATGACCATGGCGTGAGCTGCGTCGTTTTCAGCCCGGATGGGAAACGTGTGGCCACGGCTGCCCTGGATGGAAGCACGCAGGTTTGGGATTTGGCGACAGGAGTGCGCATCGTGGGGCCGCTTCGGCACGCGGCGAGGGTGAATTCGGTCCAATCCTCACCGGACGGCCGACTGCTGGCGACTGCCTCCGACGACCATACTGCGATGCTATGGGAAGCCGAGAAGGGACGACCTTGCACTGATCCGCTCACACACGCCGCCGTGGTCGTCTCAGTCTCCTTCAGCGCGGATGGAAGGCACCTCGTCACCGCGAGCCAAGACGGAACGGCCCGGCTGTGGGATGTCGCGGTTGGAGCATCTTCGGGCCGTCGATGGGAGCATGATCGGCCTGTCTTGGCAGCCGTGTTCAGCCCTGACTCCAGCTTGGTGGCGACAGGCTCCGCGGACGGCACGACACGGCTTTGGGCGGTGGCAACGGGTCGGCCGGCGGGGCCCTCTTTCGCGCAGGGCGGGGCGGTGCGGACGGTCCGTTTCAGCCCGGATGGCGGCAGGTTGGTCACCGCTTCCGACGACGGGAGCGCGGTTGTGTGGGACGTCCGTGAGGGGCGGGCGGCAACTCCGCCATTGCGGCATGCGGGCCGCGTGTTCTCGGCGGAATTTAGCCCCGAGGGGATGAGGGTGTTGACGGCGTCGGCTGATCGCACGGCCCGGCTGTGGGAGGCGGACACGGGACGCGCCATCTGTGAACCCATGCGGCACGATCATCGGGTGGTAGCCGCTCACTTCAGCCCGGATGGTCTCCTGGCTGTGACGTGCTCTGAAGACCACACCGCGCGTATGTGGAGGGTCCAGGTGGGCGGGGCGATGCCCCGACAATGGGAGCGTGGTGGACCGCTGGCGGGGGCCGATTACAGTCCGGACGGCCGCTGGCTGGCCATCACGGGGGAGGATGAGGCAACGGTGGTGCGGGATGCGGTCACGGGCCGAGTGGCGGCTGGTCCTTTCAAAGTGCATACCGGGGCGTTGGGGGCGGAATTCAGTCCCGATGGAAGCCGGTTGGCCACTTGGCACGGGGACGGCGCCGCTCGAATTTGGGACTGGGCTTTGGGTTCTTTGGCGAGCGGGCCCCTACCGCACGCGGGCGGGAAGCAAAGGACTGCGTTCAGCCCGGCCGGCGATCGGATCGCGACGGTTTGGCCACCGGAGAAAGTGCAGGTCTGGGAGGTTCGGACGGGCCACCCCGTGGGTGTGCCGCTGCGTCACGACGGCGAGGTGAACTCGCTCGATTTCAGCCCGGACGGAGAGCAGATCCTCACGGCATCGAAGGACGGCAAGGCCCGAATCTGGCTGGCCGAACAGGGGGACCTTCTGGGGCGGGCGTTTGAGCATCCCGGGGAAGTGCGCCTTGCTTGTTTCAGTCCGGACGGCCAATGGATGGCCACCGCTTGCGAGGACCGCTGCGCCAGAGTCTGGAAGGTGAAGGAAGGTCGACTTCATCATCCACCCATGGCTCATAACCACAGTGTCGAGTTGGTCGTGTTCAGCCACGATGGACGCTGGCTGGTGACCGCGACGGAGGACTTCCAGGCTTGGATCTGGTCGGCCGAGGGGGATCTTCCCTCGGCCATGCCGCTCCGGCACTCTGGGCCCATCCGAAGCGTGGACTTCAGTCCGGACGACCGCCAGGTGCTGACATGCTCTGCGGACGGCACCGCCGCGCTTTGGGACCGGCGCACTGGTTTGCGTCTGACGGAACCTTTCAGGCATGACGGGGCGGTGGTCTCTGCCTGCTTCAGCCCGGACGGAGGTTCTGTGGCTACCGCAGCCGCGGATGGACGCTGTCGGATCTGGGAGAATCCGCGTCTGCCCGGTCCGGCCCCGGCCTGGTTACCGGACTTTGCCGAGGCGCTCGCGAGCGAACGCAACGACGGTCTTTGGCTGGCCGGAGCAGCACCGGTGGAGCCGCTTTGGGCCGCCAGAGGGATGGGGGCGACGGGGGCGAGTTCGGACTTTTTCAAAGCATGGGTTGCCTGGTTTTTCGCCGACCCGGGCACGCGTCCGCGAGATCCATTCCGAAAGGGGCCGGAAAACATGGTCCAGCCGCTGGACTTGCTGGACGGCGCCGGGGGGGATTAGGTGACAGGTTCAGAGCTTTTCTCCATTGACGGAAGTCCGCCGAGGAGGTTGAACTGACGGCGCTAAGGAGTTGGCAAACCAAGGAGACCAAAGGAGAACCGTCATGCGCATGGCTCGTATCAAAATCAACGGACACGGTGCCGCCTACCACTGCATCTCGCGAATCGTCGGAGGACAACGCCTTCTGGGCGACCCGGAGAAGGAAAAGCTCCAGGGCATGCTCTGGCAACAGGCCGACTTCAGCGGCCTCCACGTCATCACCCACTGCGTCATGTCCAATCACTTTCACCTCCTCCTGCGCGTGCCGGCCACCATCGACGCCACCGACCCGGAACTGGTCGAGCGCGCCCGGCGGTTCTACGGACCCGAGAGCCCCTACGTCCAGACCCTCCACCAAGCCTTGGCGGAGGCCGGTAAGTTGCCCGAGGATCTGCGGAGCGGCTTGCTCCGGCGGATGGGCGACGTCTCGGTCTACATGAAGGAACTTAAACAACGCTTCAGCAAGTGGTTCAACAAACAGCAGGGCCGCTTTGGGACCCTCTGGGCCGAGCGATTCAAGAGCGTGGTGGTGGAAGATCAGCCCGGTGCCGTGCAACCCGTGGCGGCCTACGTCGATCTGAACCCGGTGCGGGCCGGATTGACCTCTGATCCCAAGGACTACCGGTGGTGCGGCTACGGGCAGGCGGTGGCGGGCAATGAGCGGGCGCGTCAGGGCTTGGCCAGCTTCCACGAGAGTGCCGACTGGGAGGTGGTGGGCCCTGCCTACCGGACCGTGCTGATGGCCACGGCCGGCCGGGCCGGGCGATCGGGCAAGGTCGCATTGGATAGCGAGACCATTAAGAAGGAGTTGGCCAAAGGTGGGGAGTTGAACCTGGGCGAAGTGCTCCGCGTCCGCATCCGCTATTTCACCGACGGGGTGGTCCTGGGGTCGCGTCTCTACGTGAACGAGGTCTTCGCGAAGTTCCGGGATCGATTCGGGCCCAAGCGGACGACGGGGGCGCGCCCCCTGCGTGGGTTAGCGGCTTTGGCCCCCCTCTGCGCCCTGCGGGACCTGCGGCGGAACGTGGTCGGATAGCCCCGCGTTGCGCCGCCCCACCTGACCAGCGAACCGCCGCCCCATCTACCACAGCGAGGCCGTCGCCTGCGAGGTGCGTCCGTGGGACGGTTTTGCCCCCCGGGCCCGCAAAGGGTTGTCCCGACCCCATCGGCCCGATCCTCCGCCCTGCCGGCCTCCTCCATCTCCGCCCACCCATCGCGATCCAAGCGAAGTCCCACCACGAGCCTGTCACCCTATCGTTCACCTGAACCACGAGCCTGTCACCCTATCGTTCACCTGATACTCTGAACCTGTCACTTTTCTCCCAATCCAGCGATCGCGGGGGGCGCATTGCCAGGCCGCCGCTCCAAAGAGCAGGCAGGCCACC
>CAZVRY010000235.1:0-10756 GCA_964629545.1 uncultured Verrucomicrobiota bacterium
TGCCCCGTGCTCTGCGGTTTAAGAGACCGCTGCATCGCTGCAATGCTTGCAACCCAAGCGCGACGCGAAGGCGGAGTTGAACCGCCGCAGCCAGGCCTGTGAGGGGTCCTGGCCGACACCGGGATTTCGCGTCGCAAAGTGGTCGAGCATCAGGGTATCGCGCCCTGTATTCCGGTTTGGAAGACCGGCGTGTATCTCTCAACACCTAGCGAGGCGTGACCTCAGACCCGCTCCGGCCCCCATTTTCGTGCAACGCGCCTTCGCCGTCTGGACCCCAATTTCCACGCCTCGCTCTGTAGAATCCTTGCCGGCAGGAGGGACGGGACGAGAACCTGACTCGACTTGATCAAGTTCTGGGCGGCAAGGATTCTAGGCTCGGATAGCTGGAATCCCGTGCGGGAGTTGCACCCGCCTCTGCGGTTCTGCAGACCGCCGCCTGAGCTGATCGGCCAACGGGATATCGGGAAGAGCGCGGACGGAGCACCGACCCCGTCCGCGCTTGATGGTTCAGGATTCGCCCGGCGACTCGGCACGAGCCGGACCTTGGCCGTTCTTGATCGGCACGAAGCCGGCCGGCATGCCCAGAACGAGCGTGTTTCCAGCCGACTGCGCAGCGGTGATCGACTGCAACAGCCGCAGGTTGAGCAGCTCCGGGTTGCCTTCCAGCACCCGGGCGGCATTCGCCAGGTTACGCAGCGCGGCGCTCTCGCCCCGCGCGCGTTCCAGGGCCGCCTGGCCCTCCTGCCGCGCCTTCAGCGACTCCGCGAAGGCACGCTTGAGTTCGGCCGGATACATCAGGTCCTTTAGTTCCACTGCGTGAACCTGAACACCGAACTTGATGGCTTCCGGCTGAACCAGGGCCAGGAGCTTGGCGGCCACGCTCGGCCGCTGGGTTACCAGCGTTTCCACCGCCAGTTCCCCGACGACCACGCGCAGGGCCAGTTGGACCTGGTTGTGCAAGTCTGCCGCCCAGTTCTGGGCTTCGTGCAGGGCCTTGACCGGGTCCACAACCTGGTAGCTCACCGACAAGCTGGCCTTGAGGCTCACGTTGTCGGCGGTAAGTACCTCCTGACCCGTGATCGGCAGGGTCGCCTTGCGAAGGTCCTGGTGCGCCAGGGTGAAGCCGCGGCCCCAGCGGATGTTGCGACCGACGCCGAGCTGGGCCACGAACTTGCCGTGCCGGTAGAGCAGACCGGAGTAGCCTTCCGGCACGATGAAAATGTGGCGGAAGTTGTGGCGCAGGATCATCGCCGCCACAGCGGCAACGATCAGCAGGATGATGGTGATCTCGATGTTCATGGTGGTCTCCTTTCTTGAAACTTGCCCGGTCCGAGGAACCACCGTCGGGCAGCGGGATCCCGCTCGAAGCGAGGTCGCAGGGCTGTCATCGGGCTGCGCCGCAGCGCGGGTCCCTCGGGCGGGACGTTGTGGGAGTCGAACCCACTATCATTACCAGGGTCGGTTCAGGACCGAAGCGGCTTGGAGCCGCAGCCTGGATCGGCCGACCCGCAGAACCGCGCCGGTGACCACCAGCGGGCTGCTGACCGACCCAAAGGGAAAAGGGGAACGGGCGGCCGAAACCTCGACCGCCCGTCTTGAATACGCCACCTCCGTGGCGGCCTTGAACCGTCCGCCCTCTACGAGCGGACAAAGTCCGCGATCACGGCCGGCACCGTGGTGTCAAAGCCCACCACGTCCAGCATCCCGCGGTCGTTCGGATCGGCCAGCGTGAAGCCGTTGGAAGTCATGCCGACCACCACCGCCTTCGCGTCCGACCCGAACTCGTCCCGATACCGGCGCAGGGCCTGCGCCGGGTGAATCGAACCCGCCCACGTCTCGCTGTCGGTGTAGGTAATGAATCCCGACACCTTCAACTTGTGGCGACGGGCCCAAACCATCGGCAACGCGCAGTCCGTCCCTCCCATCGGGATGGCCCGGATCCGCTGGATCACGTCGTCGAGGCGCATGCGGGGCGACAGCGTCACCCGGGTGATCCCGGACTCCCCGCCACCGTGCATGCCACCGTAACCGCCCCCGGCCGGCGCCGAGAATGCAATGATCTCGCACTCGGGCTCCGTCGCGGCGGTGACCAGCGCCAGGGCGGCGCTGGCTTCGCGTGCCGTGAGGCACGATCCGGCGATCTTCGACCCATCCATCGAACCGCTGACGTCCAGTGCCAGGAGCACCGGCTTGCCCCACGGCTCGACGTTCTTGAACGTGGCGTAGAATGCCGCGTCCAGGGCATCGACGATCTGCGAAACCGGCTTCCAGGTGAGACTTCCCTTCTCACCGTGTCCCTGCGCATACACCTTCTCGGCGATCAGGACCGCCAACGGGTGGATGCGAGCGCGCTTGAGCACTTGGGCGTCGCTCAGCTTACTCACGATGAGCTTCGCCGCGTCGCTGAACGACTGGACCAGCCCGAGGCTGGTCATCTTGCCCAGGTTGCGAACCAGGGCCGTGAGCGGCATCCGCTGGAGGAGAGACTCCCAAACCGACGGCTCATCGAGCCACTGGGTCGGGATCGCCTCGCGCGGGAGATCGTGCTCGGTGATGAGCCGGACAATCTCCTGCTGGGTGGACGCCTTCTTGGCCTGCTCGAAGGCGCTGATGAGCGGCGGCAGTTCGCCCACGGCGGCGTAGTTCGCCACCCGCGGCTCGCCCTTGACCCGGCGGGTCACCGTGCGCTCGCCGAGACCATCCTTGCCGGACAGGATCCAGCGGAAGACGGCCTCGTGATCGCGGCTCGGGGCCTTCGGGTGCGCCAGGCGGAGCAGGTCGCCGTGCGACCAGCGGTCGCGCTGCTGGTACTTTACCACCTGCAGAGCCAGGTTGTCGGGCTCACGCTCGACATACCAGCGACCCACCGCGCTGCGGAGACCGCGTCCCCAGCCGCGCAGAGCATTCACATACTCCGCGAAGTGGAACAGGTGGGTCCCAATGCGGCAGACCTTCGGCAGGTCGGCGAACGCCTTGGCCTTCGCCTCGGCGCTGCCGTGGGCCGCGACGAGTGCCAGCGCAAAGATGGCCGGGTCGTTCTTGGGCGCACGGCCACTGTCACTGATCTCGACGATGCGGTTCACGGCGCGAATCCCGTCGGCCTTGATGCAGCGGACGAGGGCGTCGTGGTTCTGCTTCACCAAATCGCGCTCGGCGATGTAGTAGGTTCCGCCCTCGGCTCCGAGGATCAGGAACCGATCCAGGCAGGTCCAGTCATCGACCTGCCAGGCGTAGCCGCCAGCGGAGTTGGGCACCTGGGTCGAGCCCGGGATGGGCTGCGACTGCGGGGTGTGGCGGCGGTGGAACAGACGGGCGTAGTTGATGGCCATAGGGGCCTCCTTTCGGGTTGAGTGCCGCCAACTTTCAGCACGGATTGGTTTCAGGGATCTGCAGGCAAGTTGGGAGACCTGGGATTGGTTCGTGTGACAAACGATAACCCAGGCCGTTCGGCCCGCAGAAACTGGCGAATGGGCAAGGAACCGCCGTGGAATCACTCCTTGCGGAGGTTGCTCTACCGTTGAGCTACTGCCCCGTTTGTTGGAGCAGGTCGGACTCGAACCGACAACGCGCGATAATCCACGAACTTCGGCCCATCGACATTGGGGAGACCAACCGGACTTGCACCGGTACGAACGCCGTCACGGGGCGTGATGCTGCTGTTACATCATGGTCTCCATCAAGCTGGTGCTCCCACGTGGACTTGCACCACGAACCCTCTCCTTCGCACGGAGAGATGCAGCACTCTTACACCTTGGGAGCCCCGGGAAACGCGGAGTGCGGAATTCGGAACGCAGAGTGGGACGGCGCCGGTTGACGTGGTCCGTTCCGCGTTCCGGGTTTCGAGTTCCGCGCTCGGATTGGCCGCTGGAGTCGGACTTGCGCCGACACCTCCTGTGCTTCAGACAGGCGTGCAGACTCTCTACACCATCCAGCGAAAGAAAATGGTCGTCCCGGCTGGTAACGCTCCGGCGTCTCCCGCTTATCGGGCGGGTGCTCTGCTTTTGAGCTACGGGACGAAGAAAGGGGCGGCCGCGCAGCTTTGGTGCAACATGGCCGCCACGCCTGACTCAATCCAGGAACGCCACCTGGCTCATGGTCCGCGATCGGGTCTCGGTGTTCATCAGCACCCGATGCCACACGGGCAGCGTGATCGTGCGGTGATCCGGATGCCGGATCTCCCCGCGCGCATACACCGCTGCGTCCCGCTGCATCCGGCGCCAACCCCACCGACCTCGCGACGGATCTTCCCGCAGCAACCGGCGATACTCGCCTTCGAGCACCCCGTTCGGGTAATGGCTGCAGACGTACACCTGCACGCCTCCTTCCCGGTACAGTTGTTCGACGAAGTGCGGCTTGCCGCTTCCGCGCCGAATGGGTTCGTCGCGGAGGATGCGTTTCGGATCCGGGTTGAGACCCGGCAGGGGGATGAAGAACCACTCACCCTGGCGGCGGAACGCCCGGTTGTTCCGGGAATGCCGCTGGCGAGCGGTGAGACCCGCTTCGGCTTGAGCCGCCAAAACCGGTTCCGGTTTCAGCGACTCCTTGGCCTGGGCCACACTGGAGACTCGCCCCGGCACGGCCGCCACGAACCATTCGCGCTCGTCATGACCGCAGAGAAAGCGGTCCAACGTGCGCGCCGTTTGCTGGCGACGCACCAGGAGCAGGAGGTGCCGCTCACGCGGACGCACCTGCAGGACGTTGGCGTCCAGTTGACTCTCCAGGCTGCGGGACAGGCGGAGTTCGAAGAACGGGCCGTGTCGATCCCGCTGGATATCGATGACATAGTCATTTCCGACCCAGCGCTGACTCTCCACGACCCGCCTCTTGAACCGCGCGCCCATGGCGCTGAACTGAGACTCAAGTTGATTGATATTCATATTTGGGACACTGAGGACCGGCCCGCGCCGGGCGAAACGAGATCGCCCGACACGGCCGTCCGGGTTTGAACCGCCGCGCGGGCTTGTCGGCCCGGCGGTAAAGCAAACAGCTGTGGAATCTGAGGGTGGGCTTCATGGCTATTCCTTTCGTTGAGGTTGAAACGATGGCGGAAGGCGTCGGTAACGCTCCGACCTCGGCTTGCGCCGATCCTGTTTTCGAGACAGGTGCAGCCAGCTTGTATCTGCCTGCCTTCCGGAATTGGCTGCCAGGGTTGGATTCGCGCCAACACCGCACGGCTTAACAGGCCGGCGTGCTACTGTTGACACCACCTGGCAATGGCGCTGCCGGCAGGAGTCGCACCTGCATCGGTCCGTTTAGAAGACGGATGCCTCGTCTGGTTCGGCCACGGCAGCGGAAATGGTCAGCGCGGTCCCGCAGGTGCGGGACACCTGCGGTCCCTCGGTCCCAAGCCGAGGATGTTGCTGCTACACCACGCGCTGGAGACCCCGGGAAACGCACACGAGCGTCCGGGGTCATGGGGACGCGGATCAGTGAACCTTGGCACATTGTTCCGCGGCGAGATTCGAAAAGTGGCGGACCCGAAGGGGCTTGCACCCTCAACCCTCCCGCAGACAACGGGGCGCTCTACCTTGAGCTACGGGTCCGGACAGCATCGCCCGCCTTCGCTTATCGGAGCTTCGGCGGGGCAGCCTTCGCCCATCAATGGCGAAGATGGCTTGCCGAGCCGAAGCCCGAGCAACGCGATGGGCGAAGGCTGGTGGAGGCGGCGGGTAACGCTCCCGCTTGGGCCTGCTTGCAGGGCAGGTGCATCACTTGTCTGCCACACCCCCAATGGCAAGCCGTCTGGGTGCTGCCCCCAGCAAGCGGAGTTTTGGAGACTCGGCTGCACCGCTGGTGCCCGGCTTGCACGGAAATTGAAAGGGCCGGGAGCGTTCGCACACTCCCGGCCCGTGCCATTTCAACAAAGAACAAACACCTCTTGGTGATCTACTCGATCCCAACCCGCGGTTTCACGGCGGCTGTTTCGGTGTTTAGGGGCACACCTCCTCCGAAGCCCTTCAGATGTAAATCCTGGCCTGACACGCGCGGCGTGCTCGTTAACGACCGCGGGGAAAACCCCGTCGGCGGAGAACCTCGGCTCTCCCACGCCTGATTTCGTATTGGCACCGATGACATCATCTAGATGTCGCTCTTGTTCTCACTCACAGCGCTCGGTCCTTTCCCAAACCTGGTTGCGACTCAGTTACTCATGACCAAACAAAAAACCCTGCCACCTCATCGGTAAGCAGGGTTGGGAAATCTATTACTCTTAGTCTCGTGTTACCTGCTTACCCCGGGTCTATCCGGATTGGCTTTGGGTTCATGGGCCAGGTCCTGGATAGAACCAAGGCTGAACACATAGCCGCCGATAGACCGGCTACGATGTGTCGCTTGCGCGACCAACATCGTCGGCCAGCTCGACCCTAATATGTCCATGCAGGTTCGCATCGAACGTATGTGACGCGTATCACAGTGATTCGGTTACAGCAAGTAATATTTGGTCAGAAATATTTGGTCTGGAGCGCTTGAGCAACACACAACCGACATGTGGGTGTAGGTGTGTGTGTGTGTGGCGTGTGCAGAGAGAGCGCCGCGGGTCTCAAACCACAGGATCAAAGGCTCCTGCCGCCGCACGCGGCGCGGATCGACCTCTCTATTCCCATGGTGCGCGCCCAGTAGTTTGTGCGCCCCGCTGACTTCATCGCTCTCTGCCGCGATTTGCGACAACGCGCAGGCGGCGCGTGGGTGTTCGTGGACGAGGCGCAGAAGGTGCCGGCGTTGCTCGACGCGGGGCAGCACCTCTACGACGGCGACAAGCCACGGATTCGTCAGTTCCAATCAATCCAACCATTTCCAGCCGGGGATGACGCGGACAGACTGGCCCTGCTCGATGAGCGTATCCTCCTGGTCGAGGGTGACCACCCACAGTTCGCGGGTTTTGCCCTTCGCGGCTCCCGCCAGCACGGCGGCTTGCAGAAGGCCGCGCAGTTCCCGCCCGCGGTTTTCGGGGGTGAGCCGTGCGCAGCACTGGATGGCCTGGGTGGGCGTGACAACGTCACACTCCCATTCATGAGGGGCGGTGGCAAAGGCCGGGGCCGTTCCGGCGCGGCGCAGGGCAAGCAGCGCAGCGTTCTCCAGCATAATCCTCCAGCGCGGCGGCGCCCGCCTTCTGGCCGGTGAACTCAAGGCACTCCTGAAACGAGAACGGATAGACCTCAAGCGAGAGGTGCCGCCCGATGAGCTTCGATCCCATCTCCCGGCCGAGCAGGCTGGCGTTGGAGCCGGTGAGGCACCCGCGGCGGCCGGCGTCGAGCAGGGCGCGCACGAGCCGCTGCCATTCCGGCACCTCCTGCACTTCGTCGAGATACACGGCCGCCTTGGGATGCCGGGCGTCGAGCACCGAGACCAACGTGGGGAAGTCCTCCGGCCCCATGCCGTAAAGGCGCGTGTCTTCGAGATTGGGGGGGGGTATGACCGCTCTCGATCCGTGGCCGCCAGTGCTCCGCGGCGATGGCCAACAGGACCGTCCACCACCAACCATCTTGGGATCAACGCCGTAGTGCACCGACGGCTCAGGACTCACCGCCTTCGCCCGGCTGACCCGCCCGATAGGTGTGGGAGGCTATCGTTTCTTGTCCACGAGTCCTGACTGGTGGCCACGAATTGCCCTGCAGTTCCTGACGCGCGGCCACGTTTTGGCTTCTCGCCTGCATCCCCCCCAACCAAGACGGCGTCCGCTCCTGAATCGTGGCCACGGACCTGGAATGGGTCCGTCCAGCGCCGCAGCCTCCGCTGATTTCACTCGCCTGTGCCGTCGGAATCGGATTCGCCTCGCAATCGAGCATCTCGACCCAGGGCTCCATGAAGAGCCCTGCGGTGTGATCCTGGACGGTTCGCCACAACGTGGGTCGACCTCGGAGTTTTACCATGTTCGGCGACGATCCCTCGCAGCCCGTTGCGCTGGCCCCTCATCAGCAGCGAGACGGTCCGGCAAAGCCCTTGAGACTTGGCTCGGTGGCTGATAAGTTGCCGTCAGACGACGATGAAGACTTTGAACCTGACAGCGGTGTTGGAGCGGGAGGACGACGGATTCGTCTCGCTGTGTCCCGAACTCGACGTAGCCAGTCAGGGCAATACTGTGGAAGAAGCGCTGGGGAATCTCAAAGAGGCGGTGGAGTTGTTTCTCGAGTGCGCCCCCGCCGAGGAATTGCAGCGCCGATATCGCAGCGAGGTGTTCGTGACCCGCTTCGAGGCGGCGTATGCCTAAGCTGGGTGTCTTTTCCGGCCAGGAGATCTGCGCCATCCTGGAGACGGAGGGTTTCCTGCAGGTGCGCCAGCGGGGAAGCCACGTCGTCATGCAGCGGCAGACGCCCACCGGCAGCATCACCGTTCCCGTGCCCAATCATCGAGAGGTTCGCATCGGCACGCTCCAAGCCATCATTCGGCAGAGCGGCGTGAGCAAAGAGAAATTCGTGCGGCAATCGGCTGCCATGTAAGTCCTGGAGGCTTGGGGAACAGTAGTGAGGTCAAAGTGGCTTACACGTGTCGCGGTGTAAATTCTAGCGAGGCGTGACCTCAGACCCGCTCCGGCCCCCATTTTCGTGCAACGCGCCTTCGCCGTCTGGACCCCAATTTCCACGCCTCGCTCTGTAGAATCCTTGCCGGCAGGAGGGACGGGACGAGAACTTGACTCGACTTGATCAAGTTCTGGGCGGCAAGGATTCCAGCACTGCAACATGTTACCACTATGAGCCACAGGAAACAGTTACTCGTTAGGCTCATAACCTGAAGGTCGGTGGCTCCAATCCACTCCCCGCAACCAACCCTCCTTGATTCCCAACCCTTTACGCAGCTGGCTTCCAAGAGCTTAGCCGCCGTTTGGCATCCCGGCTGCTTCGTTTGGGTTCACTGTGGTGCACTCTGGTGCGCCGGGGCGCGGAACCAAATAAATGCCAAACTTCGCGGCGGTCCCGAGCGCCTGAAGGGGGGAGGTTCAAGCCGGCGGCGAAGCAGATCGAGAACCCGTCCGACGTTCGGGAAGGAAAGAGCGCCGCCACTGATCCCCGTCGGGAAGCGCCTCGCCTGTACGTCCCCGCCGAAACGGAGGGGTGAAGCCGCTGGGAGGGGCGGCTGCCGGAAGGACAGCGTCGGCCGGGAGCAGCCTGACGGCCGTGCCAGTTCGCATGCCTCACCTCACAGGCTGGGGGGACCCTCCTGCGGCGCTTTCGAGATGAAGATCTTCACGGGTGCAGAGCGATTCTTGACCTGGACAGTCTTGCACCACCAACCCTGGCCCGGGTCGCGCAAACGCGAATAGGTCACCTCGGAAATGCCCATGCACATGGGATCCGTGGCGGATTCGATGCGGGATGCGGTGTTCACTACATCCCCGATCACGGTCACATCCCTGCGGCTCGAGGTGCCGATCTCCCCCTGGATCACGGAGCCAGAGTTGATCCCGACCCGGATGCGCACCCCCTCCAGCCCGCGCGTCTTTCGGCTTTCGTTGAGACGTACCAACGCTGAGAGCACCTTCCGGCCTGCAGTGACAGCGTCGTTGGCGTCGATGAAGACAGCCATGATTGCGTCGCCAATGAACTTGTCGATGTCGCCGTGGCATTCCCGCGTGATCACCTCGCACACGCCGAAGAGTTCGTTCAACATCGTTGCCACCACCGCAGGCGGGTTTCGCTCCGAGTACGCGGTGAACCCTACGACGTCCAAGTAGAGCACCGTCAGCTCCCGAACTCGTGCGTGGCCTTCCGCTGCGCCCTGGAGGTGGTCCATCACCTCGTCCATCGTCGCGGTCGAAACGTACCGTTTGATCAGCTCGTTGAACTTCTCCTGGAGCAGCCGGAAGTCCTCCTCCTTGGTGATGTCGCGGAAGACCTCGATCCCCGCGATGATCTCCCCCGCTTCATCGCGGATCGCGCCGATGTGCGTGTATACCGGGAACCGGCGCCCCTCCTTGTGCGTGGGGTAGACCTTGGCCCGGATGCTCTCCCCGGTCTGGATCGAGCGGGCCAGGGGACAGGCCGTGAAGCACAGCATCGTGCCGTGCTCGTCGATGTGGTTCAGCATGCTGTCGTGGCAGCAACGCCCCATGACCTCCTGCTTCCGGTACCCCGTCATCTCCTCGGCAGCGCGGTTCCAGAAGATGATCCGTCGCTCCCGATCCACGATGTACACACCGTCGAAGATGCTGTCGAGCACGGTGGACAGGACGCTGTTGGCCTGTTTGAGTTCCTCGTAGATTGCCTCCCTGTTCATATCGTCGGCTCCTCTCCCGGGCGTCTGCCAGGGTCATGCATCTCGACGCCTCTTTGGCAAAATGTTCTTCTCAGACCCGTGCTGCCCAGTCCACCCCGCACGCCCCACATGATCTCAAAACCGGATCCACCGGTAACGGGTAGGCCCCCGGGCGGGTTGTGGCTCGGCCGGACAGCGATCAGGTGCTGGCGGCGGAGCCAGTGTTGCCCCTGGCACGGCCGTGCGGTCGCGTCGCCGTGCTGGGGATGCTTTTGCAGCACGGATTCGATGTTCTGCTGCAAGCACTGACGCAGCAATCGCAAAGTGATCCCGTAAGATGAGGCGGCATTCTCGGCGGTTCCGCTGCAGGCGCCGAGCGTCGTCCTGGGACTCGCTGCCCGATCTTCTCCCGAAATGCCAGTGGGTCCGGCTGCCGGGCGTGTCTACTCCGGTGCAGACCCACTCCCCGCCCAACGCCTCCCGCCAGAACTCGCCTTGGACCCGGCTGCCGCTCCTAGCCTGGATTCCCATGAGTGAATGGCGAGCTAACATTCCTAGGGATTCACTC
>CAZVRY010000236.1:0-10751 GCA_964629545.1 uncultured Verrucomicrobiota bacterium
CGGCCCGGTGGCGCTCCCGCCAAAATCGGAAGTTATTTTTGCACAGACCCTTAGGCCCGTAAGGGTGGATGGAGTCTCCATGCTTCGCAGCCATTCTCATCTGGAAATTCGGACGGCCCCTCACCGGGCCTTTGGCCCCCTCTCCCCGCGCCTTTTATAGCAGAAGGCAGCCGAGGCGCGGGGAGAGGGAAGGGGAGGGGAACTCCCTCTTTCAAAATGAGAATGGCTGCATTCTTGATGAGGATCTTGCCGGGGCGCTGGGCCTGGGCTCTGGTCCGGGAGCGGGAGCGGCTCAACCCAGCGCTTGCAGGACAAGGTCCAGATGCTCCTCAGGCCGCACTTTGCGGAGCACGGCTTTCACCTTGCCGTCCGGACCGATGATGACGGTGCTGCGCTCCGTGCCCATGTACTTCTTGCCATACATGGATTTCTCCACCCATAAGCCGTAGGCTTGCACGATCTCCTTCGCCTCATCGCTGATGAGCGGAAAGGGCAGGCTGTGTTTCTTGATGAACTTGGCGTGGCTCTTCAACGGGTCAACGCTGACGCCGAACACGGCGGCTCGTTGCTGGATACGACTCCAGCCGTCGCGCAGTGCGCAGGCCTGGGTGGTGCAGCCCGGCGTGTCGTCTTTCGGGTAGAAATAGAGCACCACCGTCTGCCCCTTGAGATCGGCGAGGGAGAGGGTCGCGCCCTCGACGTAACCGCCGCCGATGACGGGGGCTTTGAATGCGGGGGCATTCTTTCCGGTGAGTTCTGGCGTGTCGTTCATGCTGGATATGTTGTCGGTGGTTCGAGGGAGACTAAGTCATACTCCGCGCGCAGCACTTTGTTTCGGCCTTCATCCCTTGGGCCGCTGGCTTTCGCGTTTGGAGTTCCACTCATCGAGCACGGAAAAGAAGCGCAGTGCTTCGGCGTCGCCGGGATCGGCCATCAGCCTCTGTTTCAGGCGCAGGGTTTCCAACTCGGTGACGTCCTCCTGCTCGGCGACGTAGTAAATCGGTCTGGGCCGCTCCCCGTAAATGGCGTAGCAATACCAGTTCATCAGGAACGGTTCGCCGTTCTTCCGGTAGTTCCAGGTCTGGCCATGGAACACCTCGCGGTTCAACAGCTTCTGCTTGAGCTGCGAAAGCACGGCGCGATCCGTGTGCTCGCCTTGCAGAATGCGCGGGTTTTTGCCGCCAAGTTCGCCCCGGTCGTAGCCCGTCATCTTGAGCCAGGCCCGGTTGACGTAGATGATGCGCGGGCCGGATGGATCTTCCAGGGCGGTGTCGGTGACCATAATCCCGCGCCGCAGATTCTCGAGGACGATGAGCCAGTCGAATTTGAGTTGCATAGTCTTTTTCCGATCAGGCGGAGCTTGAAGTCAGACCGCGCCGCCTGTCCAGCGCGCTGCAGTTCCAGCCAGCCGTTCTCATTCAGTCACCGAGCCGGGCTGGCTGGGCGAGGCGGAGGCCACTCGAGCCTCCGCCTCGGCCGACGCACTCTCATCAAGGGCCTTGCCGGCCCCGTGCGCTGCTTACTTGGGCAGCACCACCGTGTCGATCACGTGGATGACCCCGTTGCTGGCGGCCACATCGGTCTTTACCACCTTGGCGTTGTCCACCATCACGCCCGCGTCGGAAACCTTGAGCTTCACGCTCTGGCCCTGGGCGGTTTTGGCCTCCATCGTCTTGACGTCGGCCGCCAGGACTTTGCCGGGCACGACGTGGTACTTGAGGATGGCCACCAGTTTTTCCCTGTTCTCCGGCTTCAGGAGTTCTTCCACCGTGCCCGCAGGCAGCTTGGCAAAGGCGGCGTCGGTCGGGGCAAAGACCGTGAAGGGTCCTGGGCCCTGGAGCGTTTCGACCAGGCCCGCGGCCTTCACCGCCGCCACCAGGGTTGTGAAGTTCTCCGCGCCCGCGGCGACGGCGACGATGTCCTTGCCTGCCGTGCAGGTGGCGGAGGCGCTCTTGCTGGCCGCGCAGTCGCCGGCGATCAGGCTCGGGGTGAGGGTGAGGGCAGCGGCAAAGGCCGCCACGGTGAGAATGCTGCTCTTGTTCATGCGTCGATGTTGGTAGTGCGTTGTGGTTTTGGAGCTCGACGACCGACCGGTGGGCGTCGAAGTTGTCTAAGGATTGTATAAGCACTGTAGAATGTCAAGGGCCGGCAGCGAGTTTTCTTGCGGCGTGTGTGGCAGCGCGGTGTGTCATTGGTTTTGAGGGGCCTGGGGGTCATGATTGGGCTTGCCACGCGGCCCGGGGTGTAGAAAGGTTGTAGAAGATATGCCTGACGCCCATCATCCGATCCAGTTGGCCGCGCGGCTGACCGGCTTGAGCACCCACGTCATTCGGATCTGGGAGCAACGCTACCAAGCGGTCGAGCCGCGCCGGACCGCGGCCAACCATCGGCTCTATTCCCAGCATGACATCGAGCGGTTGGGCCTGTTGCGGGACGTGACGCGCGCGGGCCACAACATCAGCCAGGTGGCGCGGCTCTCGACGGACGATCTCCGGGCGCTGGTGGCACCGGCCCCCGGCCTGGAGCTCCCGGCGCCGCGCGCAGCCACGCCCGCGCCCGAGGCCTTGCTCGACGAGTGCCTGGCCTCCGTGCACTCCCTCGATGGGCGGGCCTTGGATGACACGCTCAAGCGCGCGGGCACGACGCTGGGCGCGCAGGGAGTCATCCATCGGCTGGCCGCTCCCTTGACGCAGATCCTGGGCGACCTTTGGCGCGAGGGCAGGATCACGGTTGCCCACGAGCACTTTGCCACCGGACACCTTCGCGCATTCCTGACCTCGCTGGCGAAGCCCTTCGGCGGCAACGAAGGCGCGCCCGCATTGGTGGTGGCGACGCCTGCCGGGCAACTGCACGAGTTGGGCGCGCTGCTGGTGGCGGCCTTGGCCGCCAACCTGGGCTGGCAGGTCACGAACCTCGGGGCCAGTCTGCCCGCCGCGGAAATCGCGGGGGCGGCGCGCCAGAAACGGGCACGGGCGGTGGCCTTGAGCCTGGTGTATCCGGAGGACGACGCGAGCCTGCCGGGCGAATTGACGTTGCTGCGCGAAGCCTTGCCGGAGGATACGACGCTGCTGGTCGGCGGCCGGGCGATGCCGGCCTACTGCGAAACGCTGGTGCGCCTCGGCGCCATTCTGGTTGCGGACCTGGTTCAACTCGGCCTGGCGCTGGACGGTTTGCGCCCCCCTGGAAGGAAAGCCCCACGATGAAACGATTCTTCGCTCCCAACATTGAGGGCAAGGGACGGCTGGTGCGGGGGCTGATGGGCTTGGCGCTGCTGGTCGGCGCGGCCTTCAGCTTCGGCCAATCGGTCTGGCTGGGTATCATCCTGGCCGCGGCCGGCCTCTTTGGCTTGTTCGAGGCGGTTCGCGGCTGGTGCTTCGCGCGGGCGTGCGGCATCAAGACCAAGCTCTGAACTGCGCACGCACCCATGAAGGAATGCACCCTGCACACTGAGCTGTGGCTCCCACGCCCCCGCGACGAGGTCTTCCCCTTCTTTGCGGAAGCGAGGAACCTGGAGACGATTACGCCGCCGTGGCTGCGGTTTGAAGTGCTGACGCCCGCGCCCATCGTCATGCGGCCGGGGACGATCATTGACTACCGAATCCGCGTGCATGGCGTCCCCATCCGCTGGCGCACGGAGATTGCCGAGTGGCAGCCGCCGCACCGGTTTGTGGACGTTCAATTGCGCGGCCCCTACATTCTCTGGCACCACACGCACACCTTCGAGGAACGCGACGGCGGCACGCTGTGCGGCGACCAGGTGCGCTACTGGCCGCGCGGGGGCGCTTTGATGAACTGGCTGTTTGTCCGGCGGGATGTGGAGCGGATCTTCCGGTATCGGCAGCAGCGGATGAAGGAGATGTTCGACCCTTTCCTCGACGGACCGGGTGAGGCCGCATGAGCGCCGCAACGCGAACCGTGCTGGTCACCGGCGCCACCGGCTACATCGGCGGGCGACTGGTGCCGCGGCTCTTGGAGGCCGGCTACCGCGTCCGTTGCCTCGCGCGCGATCCGGCGCGGCTGCAGGGCCGGCCCTGGATCGGCCAGGTGGAGATGGTGGCCGGTGATTGCCTGCGGGCGGAAACGCTGCCGGCGGCGATGCAGGGCGTCGAGGTGGCCTTCTACCTGGTCCACAGCATGGCGGGCGGACACGACTTCGAACACCGCGACGTGCTGGCCGCGCGCAACTTCGCCGCCGCGGCGAAACCATCCGGCGTGCAGCGCGTCATCTACCTGGGCGGCTTGGGCGATCCCGCCACTGCGCTGTCCGAGCATCTGCGGTCGCGTCAGGAAACCGGCGCGGTCCTCCGTGAGGCGGGCGTGCCGGTGACCGAGTTCCGCGCGTCCGTCATTGTTGGTTCCGGGAGTCTCTCCTTTGAGATCATCCGCTACCTGACCGAGCGTTTGCCCGTCATGATTTGTCCCCGGTGGCTCTACACACGCGCCCAACCCATCGCCATCCGCAACGTGCTCGATTACCTCGTGGCGGCGCTCGACACGCCGGAGAGCGCGGGGCGCATCATCGAGATTGGCGGCGCCGACGTGCTGACCTACGGGGACCTACTGCGCGGCTACGCCCAGGCACGGGGTTTGCGGCGCTGGCTGGTGCCGGTGCCGGTGCTGACCCCGCGACTTTCCTCTTACTGGGTGCATCTGGTGACCCCGGTGCCGGCGGCGATTGCGCGTCCGCTCATTCAGGGCCTGCGCAACGACGTGGTCGTTCGCGATGGATTGGCGCAGCAGCTCTTTCCGCGAATCACCCCGCTGGACTACGCCGCCGCCGTGCGTCTGGCGCTGACCAATCTGGAGACCGGCCGGGTGGAGACGGCGTGGAGCGACGCCCTGGCCAGCAGCCAGGGGGACGACGCCCCCGTCCTGCTGACCACGCACGAAGGGATCATCCTGGAGCGACGCCAACGGCTCGTGCAGGCACCGTGCGCGGTGGTTTATGGCGCCTTCACCCGGTTGGGGGGCGAGAACGGCTGGCTCTGCCTGAACTGGGCATGGTGGGTGCGTGGATTGCTGGACCGCCTGCTGGGCGGAGTGGGCTTGCGGCGCGGCCGGCGCGACCCGCGGGAAGTCCGGGTGGGCGACGCGGTGGACTTCTGGCGGGTGGAGGCCGTGGAGCCGGACCGGCTGCTGCGGTTGCGGGCGGAGATGAAGGTGCCGGGCCGCGCCTGGCTGGAGTTCCGGGTCGAGCCGGTGGACGCGCGCGCGTCCCGCCTCTCACAAACCGCATTCTTCGCCCCGCGCGGCCTGGCCGGGCTGCTTTACTGGTATGTGCTCTATCCCGTCCACGCGGTGATTTTCAGCGGGCTGGCCCGCAAACTGGCGCGCCGCGCGGAAACCGCCTCCGCTTCGGATTAGGCCTCCGCCATGCCGAGGCCCTCCATCGGCAGCCGCATCCGCAGAGTGCTGGCGGACTTGGGCCGGCTCGCAGCCGAGGGCGCGCCCAAGGCCCGGGCCCTGGAACCGATGGTCCAGCGCACGGGTTGGTCTGATCCGCACCTGGTGCCTGGGAACCAAGATGCGAAGCAAGCTTGGGACGAACCAACCTGGAACGACTCGGATTTCCGGGAATCGCCTCGACAATCTGGGCCCCATCTGTCAGAGAGTAGGACGACCCACCATACCATGAAGACGCACGTCCTCTGGGCGGTGACGGCTGGAGCCGCTCTCGTGGGCACCTCCGCCCACGGCCAATTCGCCTGGGCCCACCGCATCGCCAGCACGGTCAATCCGTCCGATGAGTTGGCCATCGGCCTGGCCCTGGACGCTCGCGGCAACTGCCACGTCACCGGCTGGTTCGATGGCGCCAACGACTTCGGTGGCGTTGTCCTCACCAGCCAGACGCCCGGCGGTCAGGACATTTTCGTGGCCAAGTATGATCCAGCCGGGGCGCTGCTGTGGGTGCGGCAGGCGGGCGGCCCAACCCCGGCCTGGAACATGGGCCGAGGGGTCGGGACGGATCTGATCGGCAACGTCTATGTCACGGGCGGCTTCAGCGGCGACGTGACGTTTGGCACGACCGTCGTCAGCGCCTTGGAGGCGACGGAGTTCTTCCTGGCCAAGTACGACAAGACGGGCGTGATTCAATGGGTCCGGCAGTCGGTTGGGGGGCACGGCGATGGCGTTTACGGCACGGGATTGGCCGTGGATAGCGCGGGCAATTCCTATGCGGTGGGTTTCGCTGACAACGGTCTGACCGTCACCTTCGGCTCGACGAATCTGCTCAGTCCCAGCCCCACCGGCTACAGCAGCTTCCTGGTCAAATACGATGCAGCCGGAACCCTTCAGTGGGCGCAGTTGCTGGGCGGCCCCGGCCACACCTACGCCACCAAAGTCGCTGCGGACGCCGCCGGCAATGTCTACGTCCACGGCGGATTCACCGAGGACACCACCATGGGCGGCCGCCACTTGGTCAGCACCGGTGACGCGGATGCGTTCATCGCGAAGTTCGATGCCGCGGGCACGCTCGCGTGGGTCCAGCAGGCTGGAGGGCCGGGCAAGGAGAACGAAGGCGGCATCGCCGTCGACTCGGCCGGCCGCGTCCTGGTCACGGGCCAGTTCGGCAGCGACCCCATGACGATCAGCGGTCTGACTCTGACCAACGCGGGAGGGTGGGACGCCTATCTTGCCCAATACGATGCCTCCGGCGGGCTGCAGTGGGCGCGCCGCGCCGGCGGCGCGGGCCTCGACGGTTACTTTGACGTTGCCCTCGACCAGCAGAACTTCGCCTATGCGGCCGGCGCCTCAGGTTCCGACGCGCTGCCCCCCAGCAGTCAAGGCGGCGCGCTGGTGGCTCGATACGACCCGGCGGGGAATCTGCTTTGGGCTCAGTCCGCCAGCAGTCCCCCGGCGGATCCGGTCGGCTCCTTCGTGGCGAAGTGTGCCGTCGACGCTGGAGGGAACACGTTCCTGGCCGGCTGGTACCAGGGCACGGCCACCTTCGGCGCCAGCACCCTGGAACCACAGGGCCATTGGAACCTCTTCCTCGCCAGGGTTCCCGACCCCATGGTGGCCCTGTTCCCACATCGAACCAACAACGCGAACGTCACCGTCACGGGTTACGTCGGCCCCGGCGGGGCCGTGACGGTCCCCGCCACCCTCAGCGGCCTGCCGGTCCTCCGCATCGGCGACAGCGCGTTCCGTGACAACACGAGCCTGACCGCGATCACGATCCCCGAGGGCGTGGTGCGGATCGAATTCAATGCGTTCTTCGGCTGCCGCAGCCTCACCAACGTTAGCCTCCCCAACAGTCTTACCAACATCGCGGACCACGCGTTCCGCGAATGCTCGCGCCTGCCCGGCATCGCTCTCGGCAGCGGCCTCCTGAGCATCGGGACCGCGGCCTTTTACTCCTGCGGCAGTCTGACCCACCTCACCATCCCCGACGGCGTCCTCACGATCGGCGATTCCGCCTTCTTCTACTGCACCAACCTGGCGAGCGCCACCTTGGGCGCGAACGTTACCAACGTCGGCAGCCGCGCGTTCGCCGGCTGCAAGAGCCTGACAAGCGTCCGCATCGGCCCGCGGGTCGCCAACCTCGGCGACCTGGCGTTCGTCTCTTGCGACAACCTGGATTCCATCACCGTGGACCCGCTCAACGCCTTCTACAGCAGCGCGGATGGGGTCTTGTTCAACAAGAGCCAGACCACCCTTCTCCAATGTCCGGGCGCCAAGGCCGGAAGCTACGCGATTCCGAACACGGTCACCCGCCTCGGCGACTATGCCTTCGGACCCTGCGCTCGACTGACGGAGGTCACGATGCCCCCCAGCGTCACCAGGATGGGAACCGGCGCGTTTTACGGCTGCTCCAGCCTCGCCAAGGCGGCCATTCCAGACGGCGTCACCGCCATCGCCGACCAGGCGTTCTATGCCTGCTTCCAACTGGCGAGCGTCACGATTCCCCAAGGTGCGACGGCCATCGGCAAGGAAGCGTTTGCCCACTGCACCCGGCTGGGGAACATCACCGTCCCCGCCGCTGTCACCAACCTGGCCAATTCTGCCTTCGCCTACTGCACAAGCCTCGCCGGCGCCTTCTTCCAAGGCGATGCCCCGAACCTCGGATCGAGTGTCTTCGACGGCGACAATGCCGCCACCGTCTATTACCTGCCAGGGACCGCGGGTTGGGGCCCCACCCTCGGCGGCCGGCCTACGAGGATGTGGAATCCAGTGATCCAAACCGGCAGCCCGATCTTCGGCGTGCAAGCCAACGGCTTCGGCTTCGAAATCACGGGTCCCACAGGCATCCCCTTCATCGTCGAAGCCGCCACCAACCTCACCCATCCGGTGTGGTGGCCGCTCCAGAGCGGCTCGCTCGCGGGCGGCTCGCACTACTTCAGCGATCCGGAGTGGGCCAACCACCCCGCCCGCTTCTATCGCCTCCGGTCACCGTAGACACCGTAGAGGCTGTCCGCCTCACGACCTCGATCGTCTCGCCCCGCGACTGCCACCGCCAACCGCCGGCCGGCCGCTGCGGCTGAGCCGCACTCCCACCACCTTGGGACGGACGCTCCGACCCGTGCCCTTGATTTCGGGCTGGCTTGCCCGGCCGCTTCCGCAGTATGCCACGCGCATGTCATTCCGTCTGACCTCGTGCCGCCCTTGGCGGGCGAACTGCCGCGCGGTGCCGTTCCCACCGCTGCGACTTGCGCTGCTGGTTCTCGCGGCTGGGGCGTTAGCCGGTTGCCGGACCGGCGCCGGATGGTCTGGGAGCCCTGAGCATCCCTCGAGTCGCTATGTGCTGGTTGTCCACGGGGGAGCCGGCGTGCTCCAGCGAAGCGACCGGTCGCCGGAAAAGGAGCAGGCGCTCCACCAGGCGCTCCGCGAGGCGCTCCGAGCCGGCGACAACATCCTCCGCACCAACGGCACCAGCCTCGATGCCGTGACGGCTGCGATCCAAGTCTTGGAGGACTCGCCCCTCTTCAACGCGGGACGGGGCGCCGTGCTGAATCGCGAGGGTGTCGCCGAGATGGACGCATCCATCATGGACGGTGCCAACCGGCGAGCCGGCGCCGTGGCCGGCATTCACCACCCCCGAAACCCTATCGAGGCCGCCCGCGCCGTCATGGAACGAACGCCGCATGTCCTCCTCGTCGGCCCGGGCGCCGATGCCTTCGCCGCCCAGCAAGGTCTCCGCTTGGAACCGGCCGCATACTTCATCACCGAGCCGCGCCGACAACAGTGGGAACGGCTCCGGCGCGGACAGGCCGGCGGTTCGCCCCCTCCCCCCCGGAGCCTGGCTCGCTCCGAACCCCAATCGGCCCATCGCCGGTCCGCTCCGGACCGGACCGGCACCGTCGGCGCCGTGGCCCTGGATCGACATGGGAATCTCGCCGCCGGCACCTCCACCGGCGGCCTCGCCGGCAAGCTGCCGGGCCGTGTGGGCGATTCCCCTCTGATCGGCGCCGGCACCTATGCCGACAACGCCACGTGCGCCGTCTCCGCCACCGGCCACGGCGAGTTCTTCATCCGAGCCGCCGTGGCGCATGATGTCGCCGCTCTGATGGCCTACCGCGGCCTGTCACTCGAGCAAGCGGCCGACCTGGTGGTCCGCCGCAAGCTGGTCGATTTCGGCGGCGAAGGAGGGCTCATCGCCGTCGACCGCAAGGGCCGTCTCGCCATGCCGTTTAACAGCGAGGGCATGTACCGAGGTTACGTCCGCGAAGGCGGTGCGCCGCAGACCCGCATCGACGCCGAATGATCGCGCCAACACGATCTGGGTCGGGCTCGGGCGGCGCGGTGGATCACGCATCTCCACCGGCGACCCTCGTTCCTCGGCTTCCTCACCAACGCGGTCGTCGACCAACATTTCATCGCCCGCCGTCGATCAAACCGCCTGTTCAGCGTGGTGCTCGAACATCCGGCCCTCCTCGGCCTCGGCATCGATGAAGGGACGGCCATTGACGTCGGCCCCGATCAACGCTTCGAGGTCCTGGGCTGCGGGGCGGTCATGGTGCTGGATGCCCGGCGCGCCGCGCCGCCGCGGTTGGGGCCACAGGGGCATCTCGCCGCCACCGACCTCCGCGTCCATCTGCTGGTGGCGGGCGACCGTTTCGATCTGACGCGCGGGCGACCGATCGTTGCGAGACCGCCTTGAGCGTTCCTGTGGGCACAACGACCATACTGCCATCCGGCGCGGCGTTGGTGTCACCGAGCATCCTGAACAGAACCTCATCGTAGCCTCGAGTATGGGGATGGAAGTGGAAGGTGTTTCCTTCTGCAAGAGACTCCGTCGCCACGATCCGACCGGAGGTCCGCTCTGTCAGGATCGCCGTCCCGTCACAAGGAGCGGTGTATGCGACCTTCAGGCCACCCCGACGAGTTTAAGGCTCATTGTTGCTTGTTTGCCCGAAGAAACTCCTTGATCGCGTTCCCGAACTCCGGGTTCGCAAGGGTCGAGATATGATCGGCCCCGTCGATGACTTTGAGCTCACCGCGGGGGAGCGACTTGAGGATCTGCGCGGCTCGCTGCTTCGTCGCATCGGCTTCTTTGGATCCGTAGATGAACAGGAACGGAGCGTTACACTTCTCCAGTTGCTCGACCGTCACGTCCAGGTTCTTGATGCCGCGACCGGCGGCCGCGAACGCTTTGACGTCTTTGTTGGCGTAGGCAATGTTCGCCAGTGCCTGCGCTTGGTCGGCAGTCAACTTCGCCCTGTCGGCGGGCAGCGCCTCCCTCAAGTACTCCCCGAGGTCCTTAGGGTCTGTGCAAAAATAACTTCCGATTTTGCTGGAGGCGATTTTGGCTT
>CAZVRY010000237.1:0-10743 GCA_964629545.1 uncultured Verrucomicrobiota bacterium
TCGCCGCGCCGAAGCGGCTTCGGCCGCGCAGGCGGGGTGAGGGGACGGTTCATGGAGAGGGTGGCCAGGGCCAGGGGCCGGGTGAGGAGCCGTCCAGAGCGCAACATGAGAATTCCTGAGGAAAAGCCACTCCGCATTGACTTCCCCCGGGGCCTGCGATGACATCGCCCCATGACCACTTCCGCGGATCGGCGCTCCCGGCGCGACTTCCTGCAAGCCGCCGCGCGCCTCGGGGTCGCCGTCACCCTGACCCCCTGGCCTCTCCTCACCCGCGGGGCCGACGCGCTCGCCGCCCCCGGTTCCCGCGTGATCCTGCATCCGGGCGCCTTCGCCTTCGGGTTTCCCCGCGGGTCGATCATTCTGGTCAGCGACCAGCAACTCCGGGACCTTCAGGATCCGGATCGGGAGATTGACCTGAGCCTGAGCGCGCGGCCGCATCGGACGACGCTGCGCAAGGTTTGCCAGGCCCAGAAGGCCGCCGGCGCGCGGACGATCATCCTGGCGTTCGACGAGTTCTGGAGCCAGTACCGGCCCGGTCAGGGCGGTCAACCGCGCGCCTTGACGCCCGACAGCGACGGTTACATCGCCTGCATCGCGCGGATTAGCGAGACGCTCAAGGCCCATGGGCTCGGACTCGAGCTGAGCCTGCTCAGCCCCCTCGAGATCGGTCCGGCCTATGTGGAGCGAACCGGCGATTCCGGCCGCTGGGTGCACTACGTGGAAGGCTGGCGCGATCCGCGCACGGGCCGCTTCTCGGTCGGCCTCTGGGAACAGCGGCACTGGACCAACAACAAGGGCACGATCGCGCTCGAACGCAGCGGCGTGCGGGTGTTCGCCTTCCGGGAACGACGCCTGGGCGGCACCGCCCACTACCTCGTCCACCCGCGGGACATCGTCGAACTGCCTGGCCCCTTCGAACTCGAGGAAGCCACCACGGCGGAGGAACGGCCGCGCCTGCGCCGCCTGACCGTGCGCGGATCCGGCCCCACCGAGGCGGCCAACCTCGACCGCGTGCTGGTCGTGGTGGCCTATCGCACCCCGGAGATGGATTACTTCAGCCCGGCCGCGCTCGGCTTCCTTCAGGACCTGGTGCAGCGCTACCACGCCGCGGGCGTTCCCCTGCACGGGCTGTATGCGGACGAGATGCACATCCAGCAGGATTGGGCCTACCACGGGCATCACGACGCCGGGCAATTCGCCCTCCGCTACCTGACCCCGCACCTCAATCGGCGGTTCGCAACGCTTTATGGCGAGGAGTTCGCCGACCTCGAGAAATACCTGGTCTATTTCGCCTACGGTCAGCACGGCTTCCTTCCCACGCTCGAGGCGCGGCTGCCCGCCCAACACGTCCTGGGCGACGGCCCCGATGGCGTGCAGCGCACGTGGCTGCTTCGGCGGCGCTATTACGACCTGCTCGAACGGACGGTCGTGGACCTCTTCGTCCAGGCCAAACGCCATGCGGAAGCGCTCTACGGACACGAACTGGAGTCCCGCGCCCACGCCACCTGGGCCCAAAGCCCCACCATCGATGCCTGGTACACCGGCCCGTCCCCGCTCGCCCCCCGCCAATACGAATACACCCCCAACTTTCTGTGGTCCAACACCGTCCAACAGGCCGCCTCGGCCTGCAGCGACTACTTCCGCTGGAACGATTTCCTCACCGGCGGGGGCAACGATCACGCCGAGGGAGGTTGGTCGGACCGCAATTACTACGGACTCGCCCTGGCCTGCTCGACCGGCATCCTCAACCGGACTCCCAACGCCTACGCCGCCGCCTGGGGCATGCCCGAAGCAGCCCTGCGCCGGCACCACGCCCTCGAGATCGCCTACGGCGCCGCCCCTCCGCCGCCCTTCCTGGCCCTCCTCGACGCCCAACACCGCGACGTCGAAGTCCTCCTCCTCTACCCCATTGCCCTCGTCGCCTGCGAGGAACGATTCGGTTCCTGGATGACCCAATACGGCTACGCCAATTACGTCACCGCCGAGAAACTCCTCGAACACGGGCACATCACCCCGGACGGCTGGATCGAGATGGCCGGACGACGGTTCCGGACCCTCGGCGCCCTCTTCGAACCGCTACCCCCGCCGGGTCTTCTCGACTTCCTCCAGTCCTTCATCAGCCGCGGCGGCCAAGTCGTGTGGTCCGGACCCGCCCCACGCTTCGACCTCCAAGGCCACCCCACCCTCGCCGCCTGGGAAAGCCTCTTCGGCACCCGCGTCCCCCAAGGCCTCGAGGGAACCATCGCCGCCGGCCAGGAAGTCCAGTTCGAAGGCCCCCTCGCGTCGGTCCCGCCCCAGACCATCCTGACCGACTTCCTGGTGGACCGCCTCCACCCCGCCGAACCCGCCCCCGGCACGTCCGTCGTCGCCCGCAGCGCCGGCGCCATCGTGGGCACGCTCCGCACGCTGGCAGACGGCGGACGGGCTGTCTTCCTGGGCTTTCGGCCGCGCGACGATCAGGCCGCCTCCCTCGGCTACGAGACCCGGACGTGGTTCGAGGTCCTCCGCGCTCTCGACGCCTATCCTTCCAGCATTCCCGCCCCGGCGCTCAATGACCATCCCTGCGTGGTCTCCCGCACCACCCCATGGCTGGCCACCCGCTTCCCCAACGGAGCCGTCGTCATCGCCGTCCATTACCGCCACCACGTCGAACGCTGGCCCGGCGGATTCCATCGCAACCGCGAAGAGGACGACGCCATCCTCCGCGACCACCCGCTCCCACCCGACCGCCTCGAATTAGAGGCCCTGCGCGTGGCCGGACATACCGTGGACTACCAAGGCACGCTCGTAGTCGGCTTCCGCGTCGGGCCCGACCGCCGTCTCCTCGGTTTCAGCGGGCGTGACTGCCAGCAGATCCGGCTCGACGGCCACGACCACATCTTCGCCGACCGTCCACTGGGCGAAATCGCCTGGGCGCCCGTCCGGGCCGACCGGCGCGTGCCCGGCGGGGCCACCCTCGAACTCTGGGTGGCGGGCGAGGCGAACCTCAGGATTCCCGTAGCGGCGGAGGACGGAATGGCTCGGTTGCACCTGGCCGCCGGGCCTCCGGGCCAGACCGGCGAGGCTGTCGCGGCGCGAATTCAGGACGGCTTCCTTGAGTTTGCCGCCAAGGCCGCGTGGGGCTACCGCCACCTCTACCTGTTGTCACCCGGTTAGCGGCAACTCCCATCGCCGGCCATGAGCGCCAAGGTCAGGGTGAAGGCAGTGGCGATGGCGGCGAGAGTGATCTGACGGAGCATGTTCATGATCGCGTTGGTGGTTATTAGTTACGTCTCGCGGGCACGTTCAACAGCCTTGCAGCGGTTGTCGAACACAGCCCACCTTGGTCCATGGACGGATTGTTGTCAAATATTTGTCTAAGAATTATGAACGACTGGTTGACTTGGTTATAATACGTTTATTATAAATGTGTTCTTGATTTCAATGCGGCTGGAAATAACGATATTTGTCTACTTTTTGAATAGCATCATGTTCAACGCTCTGCACAGCGTGGGTGGGTCGAATGGGTCCGCCTTGGAATGGCTCCTCAGCCAGCAATTCTCATTTTGAAAAAAGGAGTCCCCCCTCTCCCCTTCCCTCTCCCCGCGCCTCGGCTGGGCTTCAGCTATAAAACGCGCGGGGAGAGGGTGGCCAGAGGCCGGGTGAGGGGCCGTCCGAGTTTCAAAATGAGAATTGCTGCTCCTCAGCGTCTCACGCTTGGTAACCCGATCGGCCTTGTGCCATAGTCCGCCCGTGACCACTCCCAACTCTCCCTCTTCGCTTCCGCGCAAAAAGGTCGTCATCATCGGCTCAGGCCTCGGAGGGATTTCGGCGGCGATCTCGCTCGCCCAGGAAGGCTACGAGGTCAGCGTCCACGAGAAGAACGCGCAGATCGGCGGGAAGCTGAATCTCCTGAAGGAGCGCGGCTACACCTTCGACCTCGGCCCTTCCATCCTGACGCTCCCGCACATTTTCGCGCGCCTCTTCGAGAAGAGCGGAAAGGACATGGCGGACTACATCTCCATGCGCCCCCTCCGACCGCACTGGCGGAATTTCTTCGAGGACGGCACGGTGGTGGACCTCTATCCGGAGCCCGACCGCATGGCGGCGGAGGCGCGGAAAGTGGGGGAGGACCCCGCGGACGTGGAGCGTTTCCTGGCCTACTCCGCGCGGCTCTACGATCTGGTCAACGAGGGTTACTTCGAGCGGGGACTGGACACCTCGGCGGAGTTCGCCCAGCACTATGGACTGCTCACCTTCCCCCGCTTCGACCTCTTTCGCACCATGCACGGAGGGGTCAAGCGCTACCTCCGCACCCGCTACTTCCAGGACATCTTCGACTACTTCATCAAATACGTCGGCTCCTCCGCCTACCACGCCCCCGCCTTCATGAATTGTCTGCCCACGATCCAGTTCCGCTATGACCTGTGGTATGTGGACGGCGGCCTCTATGGCATCGCCCAGGGCCTGGGCCGCCTCCTGGACGAATTGGGCGTGACCGTCCACCTCCGGAGCGAGGTGACGGAGGTGCGACGCGAGGGCGGTCGCGTCACCGGCCTCGTGACTCACGATGGCGCCTTCCACCCGGCGGACATCGTCGTTTCGAACATGGAAGTGATCCCCGCCTATGCGCGGCTGCTCGGGGAGGACCGCGAGTTCATGCGCCGTCTTGATTACCTCGAGCCGGCGTGTTCCGGGCTGGTGCTCGAATTGGGTTTGGACTGCCAGTACCCGCAACTGGCCCACCACAACTTCCTCTATTCGGAGCATCAGCGGGAGCATTTCCAGACCGTGTTCCGCAAGCGCGAGCTGCCGCCCGATCCCACCATCTACCTGGTGGCCGCCTCTCGCTCGGATCCCACGGTGGCGCCTCCGGGCTGCGATTGCCTCAAGATCCTCCCGCACATCCCGCCCTTGGCCGAAGAATCCCCGCTCACCCGCGCGCACTACCTCGCCTACAAGGAACAGGTGTTGGACAAACTCGAGCGGATGGGCTTGAAGGACCTGCGGAAGCACGTGGTGTTCGAGCATTGCTGGACCCCGGTGGACATCCAGGAGCAATACTACTCGAACCGCGGCGCCATCTACGGGGTGGTCAGCGACCGCTTCAAGAACCTGGCCTTCAAGGCCCCTAAGCAAAGCACCAAGTACCCGAACCTCTTCTTCGTGGGCGGCTCGGTCAACCCCGGCGGCGGCATGCCCATGGTCGTGCTCTGTGGCCAGAACGTGGCCAAGAAAGTCGTGGCCTGGGATCGCCCCGCGGCCGTGCGGTAGCGCTGCCGCCGCCGGCCGGCCGTCAGCGTCCGCCGGCAGACTACCGGCGCGAATAGGCGGCTGCAGGCTGCGGAGCGACGATCGCGGTGAGTTGCTGATCGATCGCTGCGATCTCCGCCAGAATCGAGTTCAGATCGGGGCTGCCGACCTCATTGATGGTCACCAACGACCGTTCCAAGACCGCTGGATCGGTGAGAACTCCGGCCCGCACCGACCGCAACAACGTTTCCTCCGCCTGCAACCAGGTCTTCTGCAACGCGTCCAGGCGTTTTGAAACGGCCTCGATGCGAGACTGAAGTTGCCCCAGCAGGCGCTTGCCCACCAGGTAGGGATCACTCTGCCTTAGCCGCGACGCCTCGCTGGCGACAGCGTGCTCCGCGCGCCCGACATTGGCCCTTGCACCATCCACCATCCGCCGGGCCTCCTTCTCGGGGATCTGCATGTTGTTCGCTCCCACGATATAAAGCGTGGATTTCTGCCCTGCACGCTGCGCGGCCTGATGTTCTCTGAGCGTTTGCTGGTTCCTCAAGGCGTCTGCCCGGCTCTGTCCATACCTTGCTCGCGCTGCCGCATAGGAGGACTCCGCGCTCTCGATCTCGCGGATCTTGCTTCCCGCCCGGGAGTTCATCGCGGACAGCCTCGTCCCCAACTGCGCATGGAGGCTCGCCTTGGCACGGGCGAACTCCTCGATCCGCCGCTGCAAACCTCGCTCAAGGCTCGTCGAGCGAGTTGCCTTGGTCGCTGGCACCAGGTTGGTGGCCGGAAGCCGGCGTCCCGAGGAACCGACACGGGACGTGAGGCGGACCCCGACGGGGCCTCCGATCTCGTTGGTGGTCTCCCCGGCAGCGGCGGCCGGGGGACGGGGCGATCCGGAGGCGATCCCGGTCCGAGGCCGGAATCGAGCAACGTTGGACGCCAGCGCAGGCGTGGGCGCAGGACCTTGATCGGCGCCCGGATCCATGCGCGACGCCAGGCTCGGCGTTGGGCGACCTTCCTCGGCCGCGACGGCAGGCTCATTCCGGTCAGAGGAAGTCCCCCCAGGCCCGCAGCCCGCTACGATTAGTGCCAGACCGACCGCCGAGCACTCAGCGATGCGGCGCAGCAACGAGCCACGATCGCTCTGCCTCGTTCGTGTCGCACCCGAAGTTCCGCCTGCTGCCACCAGTGCCATGTTGTCCGCCCCCCTGTCGGCTAGGATTCTCACTGGGACAACTGGTTGTCAACCCTTCAGCGATTCTCTTCAGCGATCCTCCGCGATCCACTTCGCGCGGCACTGAAGCAACCCCCGATGACGCGGATCTTGCTTCCCGCCCGGGAATGTCTGGACAATCGAGGATCGCCACTTAGGTTGGCGACCATGTCTGTCTCAAAGTGGTTGGTGCTGGCCGCGCTCGGCCTACGTTGCGGGGGGACGGCGCAGCCCGTCTGGGATACCTTCAGCGACACCTGGGTGGCCACCGATGGACTGGGCCGGAGCCTGCCCCTGGCGGCAGAGGTGGGGCCCCCGCGAGAGGGGAGGTATCTTGGCCTCTTCTATTTTCTGTGGCTGGGCCAGCACGGCGAGGCGGGTCCCTTCGACATCTCGAAGATTAACGCCGCCCACCCGGACGCCATGAGCAACCCCCAACACCCCGCCTGGGGCCCCCTCCACGCCCCCCATCATTGGAGCGAGTCCATCTTCGGCTATTACGTCTCCGAGGACGAAGCCGTCCTGGCCAAGCACGCCCAGATGCTCGCCGACGCCGGCGTGGATGCGATCATCTTCGATGTCACCAATCAGTTGACCTATCCGCGCAGTTGGCGGGCGTTGACGCGGGTGTTCGAGCGGGAGCGGCGGAAGGGCAATCGGACGCCCCAGATCGCCTTCCTCTGTCCCTTCTGGGATCCGCCCAAGGTGGTGCGGGAACTTTACCGCGAACTCTACCAGCCCGGCATCGGCGCGGAGCTCTGGTTCCGCTGGGAGGGCAAACCGCTGATACTGGCCGACGCCGACAAGTTGGGCGCCGTGTGGGGCAACGACCGGCACGATTACCCCGCCCGGTTGGAGCCCGGACAGACCCTGGGCCAGCAGTTCACCGCGTCGGAGCCGTTCGGGGCGCTGAGCATCAGTTGCCCCACTTGGCGAACCACCAACGCTGCCGCTACCCTGACGCTCCGGCGCGTGGCCCCACCCGACACCGTGGTCGCTCGCCAGCGCTTCACCCGGATCCAGGACAACGACTGGCTCACCCTCCACCTCCCCGCCGCCGCCCCCGCCGGAACCTATCGCCTCGAACTCGCCGAACCCGAAGGGACAGTCGGATGGTGGAGTCACCGGGAAGACCGACTCCCCCAAGGGACAGCCGAAGTGAACGGAAAGGCCGCGGGCGGCGACCGGACCTTGCGGGTCCATCGGCAGGATGAGGAAGCCGCGGCCATTCGGGCCTTTTTCACCTTCCGCAAGCCGCAGCCCGATTACTTCAAAGGGCCGCAGGGACTGGGGGAATGGGGCTGGCTGGAAGTCTATCCCCAGCACGCCTTCTCCGCCCAGCCCGGCGTGGTCGAGCAAGTCGCCGTCGGGGTGGCTCAAAACGCGGTGGATGGCAAGCTGAGCGTGCTGAGCAACCCGCGCTCGCACGGGCGCAGCTTCCACCAGGGGCGCCAACCGGGATCGGACCAGCGGGACCAGACCGGTCGGAACTTCGAGGAACAATGGCGCCGGGCGATGGAGTTGGATCCGTCCTTCGTGTTCGTCACCGGCTGGAACGAGTGGATCGCCGGGCGTTTCGACGAATCATCGCCCTTCTACGGGGACGGCCCGGTCACGTTCGTGGACCAGTTCGACCCCGAATACAGCCGGGACCTCGAACCCATGCGCGGTGGGCATAGCGACCACTACTATTACCAGTTCATCGGCTGGGCGCGCCGCTTCAAGGGGGCCCGCCCGATCCCTCCGGTCGTTTCCCAACCCATCCGGGTGGATGGCGCCTTCGACGACTGGCAGGCCGTGCAGCCGGAGTTTCGCGATACCCTGGGAGATCCGGTCCAGCGGGACGAAGTCGGCTGGGACCGCAAGCAGCGTTACGTCAACCGCACCGGACGACGGGATCTGGTGGCGGCGAAAGTCTCGGCCCAGGCGGAAACGCTGGCCTTCCTCTTGCAGGGGGCCGCGCCCCTGACCCTCACCGACTCGGCGCCGGGCCCGCAACTCTTTCTCGACCTGGACGCCAATGCCACCAACGGTTGGCTGGGTTACGACGTGCGCGTGCGCGTGGAGGCTTCCGATCGCGCGCAGGTCCAACGTTGGGCCGGCCCCGGCTACCGCTGGGCCGAAGGGCTTCCGGTCGAGATTGCGGCCAGCGAAAACGCCCTCGAGCTCCGCGTCCCGGCGGGCGCCCTAGGACTCCGCGAACTGCCGCGGACCCTCGACTTCAAATGGGAGGACGGCTGCCTCGAACGGGGCGAACCGTGGGAGTTCACCGTCAACGGCGACGCCGCCCCCAACGACCGCTACAACTACCGGGCGATCCTGAACGGGCGTTAGAACTTGTACCCGATCTGGGTCACGAACCGGACGTCGTTCTCCTTGCGGCCGGGCGCGGGCACGTTGTCGTAAGTGTCCTGGACAAATGCCCGGAGCGTCATCTTCTCCGTCAGGGCCGTCTCCACCCCGATCTCGGCGTTGACCAGGAAGTTCTCGAAGTCATCGACCTGCGGCAGGATTTCCACCGATTGCCAGAGGGTGGAGGTCTTGGACAGCTTCCAGTCCAGGCGCTCGGCCAGGCGGAGGGTGATGTAATTGTCCTCCTCGCTGCCCAGCTTCTCGATGATCCAGGCGGGACCGAACTCGGTCCGGAGCGTGATTTTCTCGTTCTTGACGAAGTAATAGCCGAGACCGGGGCTGACGGTGACGCGGTATTCGACGTCGGCAATGGCGTCATGGAAGGCCTCGACGCGGCCGTAACCGAAGAACCGTTCCTGGAACATCCAGTTGTATTGGCCGTAGCCGCGGATCATCTCCGTGCTCTTGATGTCCTCGTTTTCGCCGTAGGCACCGTCCAAGCCCAGGGTCAGGTCGCTGCGGGTCCACTTCCGGGTGCTGATCACGTTCGCCGTGGCCAGCACGGTCTCGGCATTCCCGGAGGTCAGGGTGAAGCCAAGGGCCGCGCTGGTCTTCCATGGGCTGGCGGGTTTCATTTCCGGGGCCGGGGCCTCGGCGGCGGAGGCGGCGGAGACGCCGGCCATCGAGAGGACGAGGGCGCAGGCGGACCGGGTAAGGAAGGCAGTGGGAGTGGCAGGGGTCATTGGGTTATGGGTTTAGGGTTGAGACTTGCTGGAAAGCGAAACAGGGATGGCCCAGGTCGGCAATCCCCAATTTGATGGTCTGACCGTTAGGCTGGCCTGGCAGCCCAGGACCTGGCTGAACATCCCCGGCTCCGTCAGTAGTCGTAGAGCCCGCTGTCGTGCTGGTAACCGCCCATCCCGCCCATGCCCCCCATGCCATCCTCGTCGCCCGCCCCGCCCATCAAGTCGCCCAGCACGTCCCCCATATCCTCCTCGATCTTCTCCGGATCCTCCCCGGCCTCCAGGCGGCGAATCGCCACATCGAGCTCCTTCGGCATCGTCCCCGCAGGCAACATGTCCTTCATCTTCCGCATCATGTGCGCCATGTGCTTGGGGTTGTTCTCGTCCAGATGCCCCATGTCGCGCTCCAGCTCCGTCATGACTTTCTCGACGCGCGCGTCGTCCAGATCCGGCATCGGCGGACCGTCCTCCGCGCCCTCGGCGGGCGCGGCCGGCTCCTTCAGCCCGCGCAACGACGCGAACCGGCTCATCTGCTTGGTCATCTTCCGATTGCCGCACTTCGGGCAGGTGGGCAATCCCTCAGGGTTCACCCGCTTCGAGAGGAAGCTGAAGATCACCCGGCACTTGGGGCAGGCGTACTCGTAAATCGGCATAGAGTCAGGCGGCAACCCCGAGGGCCTCCGCCTCATCTTCAAATGACAAAACCGCTCGGCTGAGTCAAGACGGGGCATGGGCAGGCCGGCGATTCTCATTTTGGAACTCGGACGGCCCCGCACCCGACCTCTGGCCACCGTACCCAACCTGAGCCATCGCTGCGCTGGATACGGTTGGGGGGAGGGACGGGAGGGGATGATGGAGAGGGACGCGATTACATTGTTGCGGGCGAAAACGCATAAAGAAATGTTGTGCTTTTTCAGGCACTCTTGCTCTTGCTCTTGCTCTCCCGGATTTCAAATACCTTTGGCTAGGATTAGGATTAGGATTAGGATTAGGATTAGGATTAGGATTAGGATTAGGAGTTGGGAGTCTGCCTTCTGCACTCTTCCTTCTGCCCTGGTTCATGGAGAGCTTCCAAGTCGGACGAACCGACGCGCATGGGGACCATGAACCCGAAATGCGCAAGGGCTTGGAAATCAACGAACGCATGTTCCGGTTCATGGAGAGTTAGATAGGGTGACAGGTTCACCTCCATGGCGCACTCCAAGA
>CAZVRY010000238.1:0-10732 GCA_964629545.1 uncultured Verrucomicrobiota bacterium
TCGCGTCAAAATTCCGCGCTCCCCGGCGTCCGCGGAAACGGAATCACATCCCGTATGTTCGCCACCCCCGTCAGGAACATGATCAGCCGCTCAAAGCCCAACCCAAACCCCGCATGCGGCACCGTCCCATACCGCCGCAACTCGTGATACCACCAGTAATCCTCCGGCTTGAGCTTGCTGAAGGCCATGTTCTCCAGCAACTGCGCGGAACGCTCCTCCCGCTGCGCCCCCCCAATCACCTCCCCAATCCCAGGCACCAACACGTCCATCGCCGTCACCGTTTCCCCATCGTCGTTCAACCGCATGTAAAACGGCTTGATCCGCCGCGGGTAGTTGAAAACCGTCACCGGCGACTTGCAGTGCTCCTCCGTCAGAAAGCGCTCATGCTCGGACTGCAGGTTCTGACCGTAGGCCACCGGAAACTCGAACGTCCGCCCGGACTTCTGCAAAATCTCCACCGCGTCCGCATACCGCAACCGCACAAACGGACGGTCCACCACAAACCGCAACCGCTCCATCACCCCCTTGTCCACAAACTTGGCGAAAAACGCCAGGTCCTCCGCACAATGCTCCAACGCATGCCGCGCCATCGCCTTGATGAACTCCTCCCCCAAATCCATGTCCCCTTCCAAATCGCAAAACGCCATCTCCGGCTCGATCATCCAAAACTCCGCCGCATGCCGCGCCGTGTTCGAATTCTCCGCCCGAAAGGTCGGCCCGAACGTGTAAATGTTCGACAACGCACACGCGAAAATCTCCCCCTCCAACTGCCCGCTCACCGTCAAATACGTCGGCTTCCCAAAAAAATCCTGCTCCGACCGCTCCCCGCCCACCCCCTTCAACGTCGTCACCCGAAACATCTCCCCAGCCCCCTCACAGTCGCTCGCAGTAATGATCGGGGTGTGCACATACAAGAAATCCCGCTCCTGGAAAAACTGGTGCACCGCCCACGCCAGCCGACTCCGCGTCCGGAATACCGCCCCAAACAAATTCGACCGCGGACGCAAATGCGCGATCGTCCGCAGAAACTCCAGCGTGTGCCCCTTCTTCTGCAACGGATACGCCCCGTCCGCCAATCCCACCACCGTCAACCGCGTCGCCCGCAACTCCCACTTCTGACCCGCCGCCGGCGACGCCACCACCGTCCCCTCCACTGTCACCGACGCTCCCGTACTAATGGCATGCACCTGATCCGATCCCGCCGTGCTCGCATCCACGATCACCTGCAGGTTGGCCAAACACGACCCGTCGTTCACCTCCAAAAACGAAAAGCCCTTCGCGTCCCGCCGCGTCCGCACCCACCCCTGCACGAGCATCCCCTCCCCCGCCGCCGACGAAGCCAAAACATGCTTGATCAATGTGCGCATAACAACTTCCGCCGACCCGTGCGGGCCAGCACCCCCACTCTGACCACAACCCCGCCCCTCCTCAAGCTGGAACCGCCCCAAAAACAACGGGCGCGGACAACCTCCCGGCCGCCCGCGCCCGCGCTGATTCAATGGCTGACGATCAGTTCACCCGCACCCGGTAGAACGCCGGCGGCGACGCCGGATCGAGGGTGATCGTGTAGGTCGGAGCGCTCGCTCCCTGCACCGTCGACCACCCGCCTGCCACACTTGACGAGGTCTCCAGCGTGCCCGCACTCCACCCGATCGTGATCGAGTTCCCCGTGCGCGTCACCGTCAGGCGCACCTCTGCCGGCGCCACCGTGTCGAAACTCCGACCGTGGTTCTGGCCCACGATGTAAATCGCTTGCGCTTCGTAGTCCGTCAACGTCCGGCGCCAAAAGCCCAGGTCGTCCATCTCGAACAGGCCCGCCACCGCATACGTGCCGCTGCCCTGCCCGATGTTCCACGCCAACCCGCTGTCGAGATTCCACGCCGCCGCCGTCGCGATCGGCATGGCGTGCACCTTCACGCCGTCCACATACGTCGTCCCGTCTCCTGTTCGGTCGAAAATGTGCACCACATGATGCCATTGCCCGTTGTTCAGTGTGTTCTTCACCGGATCATACAGCCCGATCCCGGGCCAAGGCTGCGGGTCGTCCACATTGTTCAAACCCCACGACCACCCGCCTTCCGCCCAACTCGGCGCGATCGTCACCCCCACATCACCCATCGAGTTGTTGTTGTTCGCCAAAAACGGCAGGTCGCCCGGCGCCCCCGTGAACTTGGTCCAGAACGCCACCGAGAAATTCTGGCCCGGCCCAATCGCCAGATCCGTCGGCGTCCCCAGCGTCACGTAGTTTGCCGCCGTCACCACGTCTCCAGACACCGTCGTGCTATACCGCACCGCCCCACTCCCAATCTTCCCCGCCACCAAGACCGGCGCGCCCTGCGCCGTCCCGTGATTCCCACGCCCCGTCGCATCCTGGTAATTCCCGTCGAACTTCAAATGCAGCACCAAGTCGTTCGTCGCATTCAAGTAACTCGGAATCGGCCGCACCAGGAACGTCGCCGCCGCCGAAGGCACCGATGAGGCCCCTTGGCTCACCACCACGGTGTAACTACCAGAATCCGCTTCCGTGGCGCTCGGGAACGCCAGCGAACTCCGCACCGCCCCCACCACGTCAACCCCATTCTTCTTCCACTGGTAGGTCAATGGCTTGCTGCCCGTCGCCTGCACCGACAACGTGTAACTCCCGCCCACCAGAATCTCCGCCGACTTCGGCTGCACCGCGATGCTCACCGGCTCCGGCGTGTAGGTCCCGGCAAATCCAGCGTCCCGAATCGCCTGCAACTCGGCCTGCGACAACGCCCGATCATAGATCGCAATCTCATCCAAAGCCCCGTTAAACACGCGGTTCCCCAACGGATCGATCCCGAAATGCGTCACCACGCCGAAAGCCTGGTTTGCATGCGCCATCTCCGGATTTGTCGCCAATTGCAGCCCCGTCCCCGTGTCCAACGCCAAGGTCGCCTCCGTCGGCGACACGATCATGGCCACGAAATTCCACTGGTCCGGCGCCGCCCACAGCCCCGAAGGGAAGTTGTACGTCACCGCCGCATCGTTCCAGGTGTAGCGGAGTTCGTTGTCGGTCCGCAAGCTCATGCCTGCCACCGTCCCGCCCCCGCGCGTGAAGACCACCCCCGCCCAGTCCGCCTGCGTCGCCGCCGGCTTGATCCAGGCCACAATCGTCATCGTGTTCTTCCCCAAGTTCAGAGCCGGCACCACAATGTCGCTCGTAATCCCGTTCAACGACATCGCGTTGTTCCCCGACTCCAGCCCCGCCGCCGCAGGGGGTCGCGGACCCGCCACGCCCGTCGTCACCGTCGCGTTGAACGTCCCGTGCCGCCCACCCTGGCTGTCCGCCGCCGTCCCCACCGCCGTCTCGTTCATGCGCCAATACCCAATCGGCCCCGCCCCCAACACCGCCTTCTCATACTGCCCGCTGATCGGTAGCAAGGTCAGCGTCGCCGTCGCCGTGCGCGTCCCATACGGATTGGTCACCGTCACCACGTATTCCCCAGCATCCGCGCTGGTCAAATCCGACAGCGTCAACGAGGACCCGGTCGCCCCGGGAATCGCCGCCCCACCCTTCGTCCATGCATAGCTAAGCGGAGCACTCCCCTGGGCCGTCACCGAGAAGGTCACGCTGCCGCCCGGATACCGACTGCCCGAGGCCGGCACCTGCGCCAACACCGGCGGCCCCGCTTGCACATTCAACGTCACCGTCGCGCTCGTCACCGACCCATTCGGATTCGTCACCACCACGTCATACACCCCACTGTCCGTCGTCTTCAGGTTCGTTAACGCCAAACTCGCCGAGGTCCGGCCCGCCAAATTGCCCCCATCCTTGCGCCACTGATAGCTCAACGGCGCCTGCCCAGACGCCCCCACCGTCAGCGTCAGGTCCATCCCCTCATACACGTCCCCCGCCGGCGCCTGCGGCTGCTGCGTAATCTGCGGAGGCACCTGCGCCGCCACATACATCGACGTCAACTGCGCCGCCGTCAGCGCCTTGTCGAAGATCGCGACCTCGTCAATCCAACCCTTCACCACCCGGCCCCCCGTCGGATCCAGACCAATCCGGATCGTGTCCGCCGCAAAATCGTGCGCCCCGCGCGTCACCACGTTCGTGGCAAATACCCCGTTCACGCACAGCACCGTCTCCGTCGGACTGAACGACGCCGCCACGAATGTCCACGTGTTGTCCGGAATCAGCAGCCCCGGCGCCCACCCATACTCGCCGTCGTTCCAGTGCACCCGCAAATCGTTGTTGTCCCCAAACCCGAATCCCGTCGCCGACGCCGCCCCCCGCTGAAACACCACCGCGTTCCATCCGGTTTGCGGGCCATCCCGCTTCACCCAGGCCGTAAAGGTCACCGCATCCGCCGGCAACGTCAGGCCCGCCGGGATCACCACCGAGCCAAACGCCCCGTTGAACCGCGGCGCCGTATTCCCCGCCGGGAACCCGGCGTAATCCACGCTCGGATGCCCCGTCACCACCCCAGCCTCATACCCCGCGTTGCCCGCCGTCCCCCAACTCCCCGTGTTCGCCGCCACTGGCAGCGTCGCGGGCGGAACATACAACGGCTCGCTTAACCGGTAATACAGCAACGGCTCCTGCGCCAGCACCAGCGTGTTGTACGGAGTGCTCGGACTCGGGTTGATCCCATTCTGGTAGTGCGCCAAGACCTCCGACGCCGGCAATGGCTTCGTATACAGCGCCACCTCGTCCAACGCCCCGTTATAGGCAAACGCACCGTCGCTCCGCGCCCCAATCGTAAACGCCCCGTCCCGATTTGGCACATACCCAATCGGACTCCCCGTCCCCTTCTGCTCCCCATTCACATACAGCACCGCCTGATTCCCCGCCGCATCGTAGGAAATCACCACGTGATACCAGTTCCCCGCCACCGGCACATCCCCTCCCACCAGGTTGAGCGCTATGTCCAACCCCGAAAACTTGTACATCCGAAAACTCCAGCCCCCGCCCACCGCGTTGTTCTGATACAAGAACCACCCCGTCCGCGGATCCCCCGCATGCGCAAACGACAGCGGCGACGTCAACCCCGCCGGATCGCTCGCCGGCTGAATCCATGCCTCCACCGTAAACGATCCCAACGGATTGATCTCCGTCGCAAACGGCACCGTCACATACTGCGCCAGCCCCGCCGAAAACAAGGCCGCCGCATCCGAACTCCCCACCAACGCCCCGGGCGAGGTCGGATGAATCGGCGAGAACTCGTCCGCCTTGAGGTAATACCCGTTCCCCAATGCCCCCGCCGTCCCAGCGTTGATCGCCAAATCGGCGTCCACCGCCGCCGACTCGTTCAACCGATAGTACCCAACCGGACCTAAACCGGTCACGGTCGACGGATAATCCGCCTGTAACGGCCAAACCGCCGCCAACGCAGCAACCGCCGCCGCTCCAACCGAGAGAAACGCACGCATAAGGGAAGAACCAGTGTAAGGGTTTGTTGAATGTTCCATCGAACGCACCTTTAATATGTGTCTCTTGCCTGGCACGCAAGCGCGAACCAACAACGCCAGCGAACTTCATTTCCCCGCTCACTGCCTCACTGCCTACTGCCTCACTGCCTACTGCCTCCGCCCCCCCTCCCACTGCCCCCGCTCACCCCCCTCCGGCCTTCCGCACCAACACCCCGTAATCGCCGAATAGCTCCTTCTCACCAAGGTGCTTCAACACAAATCGTTGCAGCGCCCGTGTCGACGCCGTCAACACCAACTTCCCTCCACTCTCCCGATGGGCCAGCACCCCCGGGTTCGCCTCGAGATGTTCCTCCAGCCAGTCCACATCGAAGAACGCCAACCTCAACTCCGGCTCCGCCCGCTCCTCCCGCACCAGCAAATGGCCTGGCACCATCGCGCAGGACACCAACCCGGCCTGCTCCTTGGCAAACCCACACTCCTTGGGCAGCAGATCCAGAAACCGCTTCCCCTCCAACTCGAACAGCTTCGCCTCAAACGTGCCCTCCTTCCCACCCTCCTCCGTCACCGTCAACACATACCCCCCTCCCTCCTCCTGCGCGAACTTCCACGACTCGCCCTCGCCATCCGCCTCCTTGGGCTGCCACACCCCCACCAGCGTCGGGTCGAATACCACGTCCTTCGCCCGATAGAACGGGTTCACCGATGGACAACAGGCCGCGACCATGGAGATGACCGCCAACAACGCCCCCCATGCAGCCCAACCCCGGATGCCCCCCCCACCCCCAAACCCACGCCGCCCTTCCCCGCCCACCCCCACCCCCACCCCTGCAAACACCGCCCCGTTGCCCCGCGCTGCCATAGATCTGTTCATATAAATCCCTTCGTTCATGGTTCTCACTCCTCTCCTGCGCAATCCGCACCCGGAACGGCTCAACTTTTTTTCCGCTGCCGTCCCCAACCCCTTTTCGTTGGCCCCCACGACCTCCCCTGTTACGCTCGGCACCGGCTTCCGCGCCCCCCATGCCCCCACCACCGCCCAACTCAGAATCGGTCTTCGCCGAAGCCCTGGAGCATCCACCCGGTCCCGACCGCGATCGCTGGGTCGCTGCCCGCTGCCACGGCCATCCCTCCCTCCTCCACGAGGTCCAATCCCTCCTCCGGGCCCACGACCAGGCCGGCGACTTCCTCCCCGCCTCCCCCACCGCGCCCGCAGACGTCCCCACCACGCTCTCTCAACCTAATCCACCCCACCCCGCCACCCTCGCCGACGCCTTCCTCCGAACCACCCCCCTCCCGGACGATCCCCACATCCGCGCCTACGTCTCCAGCCTCCCCGCCGACGTTCGCCTCGAGGCCGAGGAACGGATCCGCGCGGGCTTGCGCCTCCGCCACCTTCATCCACCCCCAACCCCCTCCGGCCCCGATCCCGAACTCGCCCCACCCGCCTTGCCCGGCTACCGCATCGATCGCCGACTCGGAGCCGGCGGCCTCGGCATCGTCTACGCCGCCCACGACCTTAAACTCCACCGCCGCGTCGCGATCAAGGTGCTGCGCCCCCGCGACGACGAACCCCTCCGACGCCGGCTCCTCGACGAGGCCCGCAAGGCCGCCGCCCTCAGTGACCCCGCCATCGTGACCATCTACTCCGTCCTCGATGACGCCCACCCGCCCGCCATCGTCATGGAATGGGTCGAGGGCTTCCCCATCGACCGCTTCACCGCCCAGTTCGAACCGATCCAGAAGGCGCGCCTCCTCCGGGAGGTCGCCCGCGGCCTCGCCACCGCCCACGCCCACCACCTCATCCACCGCGACCTCAAACCCGACAACGTCATCGTCGGCCCCGACCTCCGCCCCCGGATCCTCGACTTCGGCCTGGCCCTCTCGCTCGATGAAGCCGGCCGCCAGGGACGCGGCTTCGAAGGCACCCCCCTCTACGCCTCCCCAGAACAAGTCCTCGGCCGCCCCCTCACCACCGCCTCCGACGTCTTCTCCTTCGGCAGTCTCATGTTCAAGGTGCTCACCGGCCACGCCCCCTTCACCGGACCAACCATCACCCAGGTCCTCGAATCCATCGCCACCACCCCACCCCCGTTCCTCCGCGATGTCGCCGTCGGAATCCCTGATGATCTCCAAGCCATCTGCCTCGCCTGCCTCGCCTGGAATCCCCACGACCGCCCCTCCGCCGCCGACCTGGTGACCGAACTCGGCCGCTTCCTGGTCGGCGAGCCCGTCCGTCTCAAACCCAAACTCTACGAAGACTTGCTCCGTCGCTCCATCAGCGAATACGCCCGCCAAGCCGAAAGCTGGACCGGCCAGAGCATCATCTCCCACGAGGAACGCGACGCCCTCCAAGTCGTCCACCGACGCCTCCTCGCCGAGGAGGATCATTGGATCATCGATGCCCGCCGCATCACCCCCCTCCAGGCCGTCCTCTCCGGCGCCACCTGGCTCACCGTCGTCGCCACCCTGCTCACCGTGTGGATGCTCCGCCACAGCCTCCCGCCCCCCTGGCGCTGGCTCCTGCCTCTCCTGTTCTCCAGTTCCCTGCTCGCCGGCGGTGCCCTGGCCAGACGCCAGCGCGAACCCTTCGCCGCCGCAACCTTCCTCGCTGGCGCCACCCTCAGCATCGCCCCCTCCGCCCTCGCCCTCCTGGCTGAACTCCACCTCCTGGCCCTCGTCCCTCCCGACGTCCGCCAACTCCTCCCAGACCACTTCACCAACCAGCAGATCCTCGCCGCCACCCTCCTCGCCTTGGCCATCTCCGCCCTCGCGTGGTCACGCCTAACCCTCACCGGATTCGCCTGGACCACGGCCACCCTCGCCGCCGCCTCCTACCTCGCCACCCTGCTGCTCTATAACTGGCTCGACCAACCCCCGGAAACCATGGCCCTCTGGACCCTCCCGCTCGTCGCCTTCGAACTCGCCGCCCTCACCCTCGAACGACACGGCCGCGTCCGCTGGACCCTGCCCTTCCACCTCATCGCCCTCGCCGCCCTCGTCACCAGCCTCGACCTCATGGCTGCTTACGGCCCCACGCTCCAGCAACTCGGCTTCACCCAGGAACGCTTCCCCTACCTCAACCCCGACCGCCAACTCGCCCTCTCCTTCGTCCTCAACGGCCTCCTCTTCCTCGCCTTCACCCTCGCCGCCGAACGCGCCCATAGCCTCGACCTCCGCCGGGGAGGCAAACTGCTCGAGATCCTCGCCCTCCTCCATACTCTCTGCGCCCTCTCCGCCAACGCCCTCCAACACCGCACCGACCCCGCCGTCCGCCTCGACGTCGCCCTCTACCTCGCCGCCGCCCTCCTCTTCACCCTCCTCGCCGCCCTCCGCTCCCGCTGGCGCATGCTCGTCGGCGGCTTCGCCGGACTCGGCCTCGGCTGCTACCTCCTCGTCGACCTCGACCTCGTCCCCCGCCAACCCTTCATTCTCGGACTCGGCCTCGCCGGCCTGTCCACCGCCCTCGCCACCCATGCCTACCTCCGTCAACGCCAACGCCCGCGCCCACCCCCCATCCCCTAACCTGCATATTTCACACAAGGTTTGGACCCGCCACGGTCTGGCAATCGACAAGACCCTACCCCTCACCCCTTGCCCGCTCCCCAACCCCTTGCGGCGAAGCGTTTCAGAGGGGTTGGGCAGAGGGAGAAAGGGAGAGGGGACACGCTGACTGTGAAGGATCCGGGCTAACCCCCCTCACTCCGGCAACGCGAACGCCACATACGCATCCCCATACGGCGTCCCCAACTTGTTCCCTCCCGTCGCCGCAATCACAATATACTGCCGCCCCCCCACCTCGTAACTCGCCGGCGGCGCATTCCCCACCCACGGCAGGACCGCCGACCACAACTCCTTGCCCGTGTCCTTGTCGAACGCCCGAATCTTGTGATCCCGCGTCCCCGAGCAAAACACCAACCCCCCCGCCGTCACGATCGCTCCCCCGTAATTCTCCGTCCCCGTCAACGGAATCCCCTCCGCCGTCAGTTCCGGATACTCCCCCAGCGGCACCTTCCAGACCATCCGCCCCGTGTTCAAATCCAGACAGTTCAACGTCCCCCACGGCGGTCGATTCGCCGGATACCCCTCGTGATCGTAGAACTTTGGATACCCGCTCACACTGTAGGCCGGCCGCTCCGGGGATGTCCGCTTCGGAGCCACCGCCCCATCCCGCAAGAGCAGATAATCCACCAACGCCCCCAGATCCTCCTCCGTCATGTCCGGATGCGACGGCATCGCGTTCTTCCCCTCCCGAATCTGGCGCCGCACCTCCGCCTCGCCCATCCGCAATCTCAATCCCCGCAGCGGCGGACACGTGCTCACCCCCAACCGGGTCGGCCCGTGACACGCCAGACACGCCTGCTCGTAAACCAACCGACCTCGCGTCTTGTTCGCAGCCCCCACGTCGTCCGGCGGATCGTCGTCCCGAAACACCGAGATAATCCAACCCACGTGATTGGCCGTGACGTAGAGCCGCCCCGTGTCCACATCCACACACGCCCCCGTCCACTCCGCTCCCCCATCTATCCCAAAAAACAAGTTCGCCCGCCCCTCTGTGCACGGCTGAAAAAACCCGGTCGTCGCACTCCGGAACCGGCTCAGCGCATACTCCGCCGACTCCTCGCTCCGCTGCGTCAGATCCTCCTCCGTGAACAGCATCTTCGAGAACCGCTCCGGCAACTCCGGATCCGGCTGATACGGCCAGGTCCGCTCCCCCAAGAGCGTGCTGGTCGGGGCCCGCCGCAGGCGAAACGGATAGATCGGCTTCCCGCTCACCCGGTCCAACAATAGCGTGTTCCCAATCTTCGTCACCGCCGCCACCACGTCCACCCGCCGCCCCTCCCGCACAATCGTCCCCAACACCGGCGGCGCCGGGATGTCCAAATCCCAGATGTCGTGCCGAATCTCCTGGAAATGCCAGAGCCGCTTCCCCGTCCGCGCGTCCAACGCCACCACACAGTTCGCAAACAGGTTCTGCCCCAGGTGCGTCACCCCCACGAAATTCGGCTTCGGCGACCCCGTCGTGATGTAGGCAATCCCGCGCACCTCGTCCATCGCCATGCCCCCCCAACAGTTCGCACTGTAATCCTGCGGTCGATCCCACGTCTCATGCCCGAACTCACCCTCCCGCGGCACGGTGTGAAACGTCCATACATGCCGCCCCGTCTCCACCTCGAATCCCCAGACGTCCTTCTCAAACCCAGGCACCACCACCATCCCCTCAAACGTCGCCGGCGCCGCCGTCGCCGCCCCAAAATCACCCTGCGCCACCCCAGGCACCCGCCCCCGGGCCGCCCCCCCCCCCCCCCCCCCCCCCCCGGCGCGGCGCGCGGCGGGG
>CAZVRY010000239.1:0-873 GCA_964629545.1 uncultured Verrucomicrobiota bacterium
GGATTAGGATTAGGATTAGGATTACGATTAGGATTAGGATTAGGATTAGGAGGGGGAGGAGGGAGGGGGGGAGGAGGGGACGAGGCCTAGGGTTTGGAGGACGGCGCGGGTGCGGGGGAGTTCATGGGTGCGGAACAGATTGGTCCGGCCGAGGGCAGCAAGGACAGCGAAAAAAGGTTCCGCGCAGCGGACCTCATCTTGAAAGTACTCGAAGGCGTGGGGCAGGGCATGGCAGATGGGGTAGCCGAGGGGGCGAAGTCGGAACGTGTTGAGGAAGACATCGATTTGGTGGCGGACGCGGAGGGCGCTGTCTTGGAGGTTGCGGTAATAGAAGCCGAGGCCGGGGTCAAGCAAGATGCGGCGGAGGCCCGCCTGGTGGGCGAGGTCGATCTGCCGGGCGAAGTGTTCGTAGAGGCGGCCGACGGGGTCCTGGCCGAGGTCGAGGTTGCCGACTTCGCGGACGTTCGGGCCTTGGACGAAGCAGATGATGACGGCGGCGGCGTGGTCGGCAGCGAGTCGGTAAAGGTCTTGGGAGTGGGCGGTGCCGGTGAGGTTGAGGACATTGGCGCCGCGTTCGAGGCAGGCCTGGGCGACGCGCGGGTGGTAGGTTTCGACGGAGACGAGGACCCCGGCTTGACGGAGGTCGCGGACGACGGGGAGGAGTCTGGAGTTCTGGAGCTCGTGGTCGGCGCGGGCGGCGTGGGCGAGGCTGGATTCGGCGCCGAGGTCGACGAGGTCGGCGCCTTGGGCGTGGAGGACGAGTCCACGGCGGATGGCGGCGTCGATGGAGAGGGAGACGCTTTCGCGGTACCAGGAGTCGGGGGAGAGGTTGATGACCCCCATGAGGGCGGGGTGGTGGGAGCAATCGAAGGG
>CAZVRY010000239.1:883-8370 GCA_964629545.1 uncultured Verrucomicrobiota bacterium
GTCCGGCGAGGTCGAAGCTGGCGATGGGGCTATGGAAGGCGGAGGGGTGGTTGGCCAGGAGGCTGGCCAGGTGTTGCAGGTCGAGCATGGGGGGAGGCTATGCGATTAAGGGTGTTTGCCAAGCGCGGGGTGATCGACTTGTCGCTTGCAAGTGAGGTGCTTCTGAATACTCTCGCTGCGGCGTGAGCGACGAGCCGATTCCTGTGACCGTGGTAGACGGTCGGTGTGAGAAGTCCTTCATCTGCCCTTTGAACAAGGTGCGGGCGGGCACGTGTGTGCGGATCAAGCAGTTATCGGCGGGGCCGGAGGTGACGCATCGGCTGCGGGAGTTGGGGTTTTGCGAGGAGCAGAAGATCCGGCTATTGAGTCGGAGTCAGAGCGTGATTTGCCAGGTATGCAATGCGCGATTGGGGATCAGCGAGCAATTGGCGGAGGTGATTCTGGTCGAGCCGGTTTCGCCGCATCAGCACGTGGCCTGACGGTGATGGGGACGGTGGTTCCATTGACCTCGTTGGCGTTGGGCGCTCGGGCGGCGGTGGTGGAGATTGGGGTGCCGGCGGAGGGGCGGGGGCGGTTGATGGAGATGGGGTTGCTGGTGGGGACGACGGTGGAGTTGGTCCGGTTCGCGCCGCTGGGCGATCCGGTGGAACTTAAGGTGCGCGGTTACCACTTGACTCTGCGTCGTCACGAGGCGGAGTTGATCCTGGTCCAGCCGAAGGGCTGAGGCGCGAGGTGCGATGGGGTTCCCCCGGCATGGTTGAGAATCCTGTTCCAGCGCCGGGGGGCACGCCGACCCGTTGGATGGTCCTGACGGGCAATCCGAACTGTGGGAAGACCACCTTGTTTAATGCGCTGACGGGGTTGCGGGCGAAGGTGGGGAACTACGCGGGGGTGACCGTGGAACGGAAGGAGGGGAGGCTGTTGCACGGGCCCAAGGACCGGCCCATGACGGTGTTGGACCTTCCGGGGACGTATAGTCTGAGTCCGCAGTCGTTGGACGAGCAGATTGCGCGGGATGTGTTGTTGCGGCGGGTGGCGGGGGTGCCGGTGCCCAGCGTGGTGGTGGTAGTGGTGGACGCATCGAATCTGGAGCGGAATCTCTACTATGCGACGCAGGTCATCGAGTTGGGGTATCCGACCCTGGTGGCGCTGAACATGGTGGACGTGGCGGCGGACAACGGGATGACGGTGGACGCGGGGAGGTTGGCGGAGGCCTTGGGGGTGCCGGTGTTCCCGATGGTGGCGAGCACGGGGGAGGGGGTGGCAGCATTGCGGCGCGCGTTGACGGAGGAGGAAATGGCGCGACCGGCGGCGCGGTCGTTTTGTGCCTGGCCAGCCCCGCTGGCGTCGGCCGTTCAGCGGGTGGCGGCGCGGTTGCGTCGGGAGGAAGGGATGAGGGTGTTTTCGGCGGAGGCGGAGGCGCTGCTGTTGGTGAACGACGAGCGGAACACGGGGTTGAACCTGACGCAGCATCCGGAGGCCGTGGGGCAGGCGGTGGCGGAGGCGCGGGGTGAGTTGGAGCGGGCGGGGGTGGATTGGCGGAGCGCGCCGATCGAGGGGCGCTATGCGGAGGTGGCGCGGATTTACGGCGAGGTGGTGACGACCGAGGGGGGGATGGAGGAGACGTTCAGTGACCGGTTGGACCGGGTGGTGACGCATCGGGTGTGGGGGACGGCGATCTTCCTGGCGGTGATGTTGGTGATGTTCCAGAGCATGTTCACGTTGGCGCAGGTGCCGATGGGCTGGCTGGAGGCGGGGGTGGGTTGGCTGGGGGAACAGGTGCGGGCGGGGATGCCGGCGGGCGATCTGCGGAGTCTGGCGGTGGACGGGGTGATTGCGGGGGTCGGGTCGGTGGTGGTATTTCTGCCGCAAATCTGCCTCTTGTTTCTGGGGATTGGGTTGCTGGAAGACACGGGTTATATGGCGCGGGCGGCCTTCCTAATGGACCGGCTGATGAGCAAGGTGGGGTTACATGGGAAGAGTTTTATCCCCATGCTGAGTTCGTTCGCGTGTGCCATTCCGGGGATCATGGCGACGCGGACGATCGAGAGTCCGAAGGATCGGCTGGCCACCATTCTAGTGGCCCCGCTGATGAGTTGTTCGGCGCGGTTGCCGGTGTATGCGTTGCTGATTGCGGCGTGTATTCCAGAGGTGCGGGTTTGGGGGATGGTGACGTTGAGCGGTTTGGTGTTACTGGGGATGTATCTGCTCGGGGTGGTGGTGGCGTTGGGGATGGCGTGGCTGTTCAAGAGCACGCTTTTGAAGGGGGAACCGCCGTTGCTGGTGATGGAGTTGCCGCCCTACAAACGGCCGGTGTTGCGGGTGGTCGTGCGGCACATGTGGGACCGGGCGAAGCTGTTCCTGACCCGGGCGGGAACGGTGATCTTGGGGATCAACATCTTGCTGTGGTTTTGCGCGACGTATCCGCGTGGGGCGGGTGGGGAGGAGCGGTTTGAGGCGGAGCGGGCGGCGGTGAGGGCGGCGGGCGGAGGGGACGCGGAGCGGGCGGCGCGGTTGGCGGAGATCGACGCTCGGGAGGCGGGTGAGCGGTTGCGGCAGAGTTATGCGGGGCGGTTGGGTCATGCGATCGAGCCGGTGATCGCGCCATTGGGTTTCGATTGGAAGATCGGGGTGGGGATCGTGGCGTCGTTTGCGGCGCGCGAGGTGTTCGTGAGCACGATATCGGTGGTGTACAATGTGGGGAACGCGGACGGGGAGGACGTGGGAGTGGGGACCCTGGCGCAGATCCTGGGGGAACAGCGGCGTGCGGATGGAACGCGACTCTACACGCCGCTGTTGGGGGTGACGCTGATGGTGTTTTACGTTTTTGCGTTGCAGTGTGTGAGCACGGTGGCGGTGGTGCGGAGGGAGACCAACGGCTGGAGGTGGCCGCTGTTTCAGTGGGCTTACATGGGGGTGTTGGCGTGGGGGGCGGCGTGGGTGGTTTGGCATGGGGGGCGGTGGTTGGGGTTCGAGTAGGGGGGGAAGCGCGTCATTGACAAGGCAGGGCTGGGGCCTCAGCGTTCCGGGGTCTGATAATTCTTCAGACGTGTATGGTTTAATGTGATGAATGAGATCATGGAGCAGTTGTTCCAGCTTCAGCAGGCCGAGACTGGAGCGGCGGCGAATACGCCGGAGAGCGAGCAGAGGATTGAGGGCCTGCGCAAAGTCATCCCGGAGCCGATCTTAGGTCATTACGACCGGTTACGGGCTCGGGGCAAGACGGGGGTAGCGATGGTTCGGGCGGGAGTGTGTGGGGGGTGTCACATGCGGTTGGCGTCGGGGGTGCACGCGGCATTGATCCGGGCGGACGACTTGATCATCTGCGATTCCTGTGGGCGTTATCTGAAGGCGGCCCCGGAGGCGCCGGCGGCGCCGGTGGTGGCGCCGAAGAAGCGGGGGCGGCGAAGCAAGGTGGCATCGATGGGGGCTTCGGGGAGCTAGCGTGGGTCTGGTTTCGTTTCGTCCCAAGCTGTGGGAGACCCTGCGCGGGTATACGCGGGGGGATTTGGCGGCGGATTTGGTGGCGGGTCTGACGGTGGGGGTGGTGGCGTTGCCTTTGGCGATGGCGTTTGCGATTGCCTCGGGGGCGACGCCGCAGGCGGGGATCTTCACGGCGGTGATTGCGGGGTTTTTGATTTCTGCGTTAGGGGGGACGCGAACGTGCATTGGGGGGCCGACGGGGGCGTTTGTGGTGATCCTGTATGGGATTCAGGCGCAGCACGGGCCGCAGAACCTGGCGTTGTGCACGATGATGGCGGGGGCGATTTTGTTGGTGATGGGGTTTGCCCGGATGGGGACGATGATCAAGTACATCCCTTATCCGGTGACGATGGGGTTCACGTCGGGGATTGCGGTGTTGATTTTCAGCACCCAGATCAAGGACTTCATGGGGTTGAAGGTCGAGAAGGTGCCGTCGGAGTTTGGGGAGAAGTTGCGGGTGTTGGGGGAGCATTGGGGGACGTGGGATGGGCCGACCTTGGGGTTGGCGGCGGGGTCGTTGGCGGTGATTTTGCTGTGGCCGCGGCGGTGGCAGCGGCGGGTGCCGGGTTCGATCGTGGCGCTGGCGGCGGGGACCATGCTGGTGGCGCTGGGGGGGCTTCCGGTGGAGACGATTGGGAGCAAGTTCGGGGGGATTCCGCAGGGGTTTCCGGGGCCCCGGTGGCCGGAGTTCTCGTTGGAGGCGATTCGGGGGTTGGTGCAGCCGGCGACGACGATTGCGTTATTGGCGGCGATCGAGTCGTTGTTGTGCGCGGTGGTGGCGGATGGGATGGTGGATGATCGGCACGATTCGAACCAGGAGTTGATGGCGCAGGGATTGGCGAATTTGGCGAGTCCGTTGTTTGGGGGGATTGCCGCGACGAGTGCGATTGCGCGGACGGCGACGAATGTGAGGAGCGGGGGGCGGACGCCGGTGGCGGGGATGGTGCACGCGCTGACGTTACTGGGGATTGTGTTGCTGGCGGCGCCGTTGGCGCGGCACATTCCGTTGGCGGCGCTGAGTGCGGTGTTGGTGAATGTGGCGCTGAACATGGGGGAGTGGCACAATTTCCGGCGGTTGGCGAGGTGGCCGCGGAGTGACGCGGCGGTGTTTCTGACGGCGTTCGGATTGACGGTGGTGATTGATCTGACGGTGGCGGTGGAGGTTGGGATGGTGTTGGCGGCGGTGTTGTTCATCAAGCGGGTGTCGGAGACCACGCAGATCACGGCCGTTGACGAGACCGTGGACACGGAGGGGTCGCATCATTCGCTGGTGGGGAAGACGATCCCGCCTGGGGTGATGGTGTATCGGATTTTCGGGGCGTTCTTTTTCGGGGCGGCGGACAAATTGGAGTCGGCGCTCAAGCGGTTGAAGGAGGAGCCGACGGTGCTGATTCTGCGGATGCGGAAGGTGTTGGCGATGGATGCGACGGGGTTGAACGCGTTGGAGGATTTGCACGATCGATTGCGGCGCAAGGGGAAGCACTTGCTGCTGAGCGCGCCGCACACGCAGCCCCTGTTGGTGATGGACAAGTCGGGGTTTTTGGATCGGTTGGGACGGGAGAACGTGTGCGCGCATGTGGACGCGGCGTTGGAGCGGGCCCGGGAGATTTTGGGATTGCCGCTGGAGGCGGCGCAGGATCCGCTGGAGGCGGAGAAGCGTCAGATTGAGGCGGCGCGGCGGGAGTTGGCGGGGGCGCTGGAGCGGGCCCAGGAACTGCTTAAGCCGCCTGGGGGCCCGAAGGCGTGACTGGGGAGGGGGGGGTCAGTTCTGGGGGCGGAGTGGGAGGACCCAGAGGTTGCGGAATTGGACGGGGTTTTGGTGGTATTGGAGCATGAGGAAGCCCCCGTCGGGGTTGCCGCCGCCTCCGCCCAGGCCCACTTGGTCGGCGGGGATGCGGGCCTGGTCGATGACGGTGATGCCGTTGTGGATGACGGTGACGGTGGGGTGGCGGCGGCCCTGGTCGGTGGGTTCGCGGTAGATGATGTCGTAGGTTTGCCATTGGGCTGGGGGCAGGCAGGCGTTGACGGTGGGGGCTTGGGTCCCGAAGAGGCCGCCGCAGTCGCCCATGGTGAGGGGCATGACGCCGAAGGAATCGAGGATTTGGACTTCGTAGACGGACTGGAGGTAGACGCCGGAGTTACCGCGGGCCTGGCCGGTAGCCTGGGGCATGAAGGGGACCCGGAACTCGAGATGGAGGCGGAACTCGGGGAAGCGGTCTTTGGCTTGGAGGTTGGCGTTTTGGGCTTCCATGGCGCCGTCGGGGGTGCGTTGCCAGGCGAAGGATTCCCAGCGATCGGTTTGCTGGCCGTCGAAGAGGGTGATGGCGCCGGCCGGGGGTTTGGCGCCTTCGGTGGGGGAGGATTTGAGGAAGCGTTTGGCCTCGAACTTGCCGGGGCCGAAGTCGCCGGAGAGGGTGCCGGAGAGTTGGCCGGCCTGGAGGGTGGCGGTGGCCTGGAGGGTGGGCATGAGCTCGCCGCTTTGGCCGCGTGGGAGGGAGGTTCCGCGGAGGGAGAGGGGGGCTTCGGGTTGGGGATTGGTGGTTTCGAGGCGGAACAGGGCGACCACCTTGCGGGTTCGTTCGAGTCGGACGAAGCCGTCGTAGGCGCCGCCGCCGCGACTGCGCAATTGGACGACGGCAAGGCCTTTCTGGCCGTCCTCGGTGCTCCAGACCCCCTCGTAGTTGCCCATGATGGAATCGTTGGGCTCGAAGGTTTGGGGGAAGGCGGGCAGGGGGAGGGCGAGGGAGGAGGCGGTGAGGAGGAGGGTAAGGCGGAAGGGCAGGAGGCGCTTCATAAGCAAGATGAGGGCCTATTGAAGGCGGGAGAGGGGATGGATGGCAATCCGGAAATCGGGCGGGAGATCGGGCGGGAGATCGGGGGGGAAAAGTTCGGCTGGCCCTGGGGGCTTGGGGTGGCTAACCTCCGCGGCCTGGGATGGCGGGCGGCCGGGAGGGTGGCCTCCGGGCGCGCCGGCGGGCATCCCTGCTTGTTTCATGCACCTGATGACCTCTGTCGCTATCCGTCAGTCGTTCCTGGACTTTTTCAAGTCCAAGCATCACACGCTGGTTCCGTCGAGTTCGCTGCTTCCGGACAGTCCGAACTTGCTGTTTACGAATGCGGGGATGAACCAGTTCGTGCCGATTTTTCTTGGGGAGAGGAAGCCGGATGTCTCGAAGTGGGCGAATGCGGTCCCGGGTTGGGACACGCGGGCGGCGGACACGCAGAAGTGCATTCGGGCCGGGGGGAAGCACAACGATTTGGAGGATGTGGGGTTGGACACGTATCACCACACGTTTTTCGAGATGTTGGGGAATTGGTCGTTTGGGGATTATTTCAAGGAGGAGGCGATCGGCTGGGCGTGGGAGTTGGTGACTGGGGTATGGAAGTTCCCGAAGGAGCGGTTGTATGCGACGGTGTATTGTCCGGACCGGTCGAAGGGGGATCCGAGCGAGTTCGATTTGGAGGCGTGGAACTTGTGGGCGGAGCGGTTTCGGGCGGCGGGGTTGGATCCGGCGGTGCACATTGTGAATGGGGGCAAGAAGGACAATTTTTGGATGATGGGGGACACCGGGCCGTGCGGGCCGTGTTCGGAGTTGCATGTGGATTTGACGCCGGCTGGGGACACGAAGGGGGCGTTGGTGAACCGTGGGGATGCGCGGTGCATCGAGATTTGGAACCTGGTGTTCATCCAGTTCAACGCGAATCCGGATGGGACGTTCAGCGCGCTGCCGGCGAGGCATGTGGACACGGGGATGGGGTTCGAGCGGGTGACGGCGATCATGCAGGGGACGAAGGGCTTCACGGACTTCGCGGGGGCGCGGATTTCGAATTACGAGACGGACATTTTCCGGCCGATCTTTGACGAGTTGGAGCGGTTGACGGCGGCGAACGGGACGCCCAAGAGGTATGGAGGGACGTTGCCCTCGGACGGGGCCGGCGGTGGGCTGGAGGGGGGGGCGATCCAGGGGGGGACGGGGGCGGGGAGAGGGTTAAAGGACCAGGTG
>CAZVRY010000239.1:8380-10633 GCA_964629545.1 uncultured Verrucomicrobiota bacterium
CCGCCCCCCGGCCCCCCCCCCCCCCCCCCCCCGCCCCCGCCCCGGCCCCCCCCCCCGGGCCGCGCCGGGGGCCGGGGAGAGGGTTAAAGGAACAGGTGGACGCGGACGTGGCGTTTCGGGTGATTGCGGATCACATTCGGACGCTGAGCTTCGCGGTGGCGGACGGGATTCAGCCGGGGAACTCGGATCGCCACTATGTGTTGCGGCGGATTTTGCGGCGGGCGGTGCGTTATGGCCGGGCGTTGGGGTTTCGGGAGCCGTTTTTCTACAGGCTGGTGGACGTGGTGGCGCGGACGATGGGGGACACCTTCCCGGAGATTCGGGCGCGGCAGCAGCAGGTGAAGGATGTGCTGCGGGTGGAGGAGGAGGCGTTCAATCGGACGCTGGATCGCGGTTTGGCCTTGTTCGAGGAGGAAGCGGAGCGCTTGAAGGCGGGGGAGGCCGGGGGCGGGCAGTTGACGGGCGCGTTCGCGTTTCGGCTGTATGACGAGCAGGGATTTCCGCTGGATCTGACCCAATTGCTGGCGCGGGAGCGGGGGCTGACGGTGGACGGGCCGGGGTTCGAGCGGTTGATGGAGGAGCAGCGGGCGCGGGCGCGGGCGGCGCAGAAGAAGCAGGTGATCGAGTTATCGCAAGTGGAGACGACGGCGCCGACGGCGTTTGTGGGATACGAGACGCTGCAGACGGCGGCGAAGGTGCTGGAGGTGGTGCGGTGGAAGGACCGGACCGGGGTGATTTTGGACACGACGGCTTGCTATGCGGAGATGGGTGGCCAGGTGGGGGACACGGGGGAGCTGATGTCGGGGAGCCGGTTGTGGCCGATTGTGAACACGCAGAAGGTGGGGGCGACGTGGTTGCATGTGCTCGAGGGAGGAGGGGCGGAGGAGCCTGGGGACGCTGGGGCAGCGGAGTGGCCGGCGGTGGGGAGCCGGGTGGTGTTGGCGGTGGAACCGGGTCGGCGGGCGGCGATCCAACGTCACCATACGGCGACGCATTTGCTGCACTGGGCGTTGCACGAAGTGGTGAGTCGGCAGGCCACGCAGAAGGGGTCCTTTGTGGGCCCGGACAAACTGACCTTCGATTTCAATCATGCGCCGCTGACGCCGGCGCAGGTGGCGGATGTGGAGCGGTTGGTCAACGAGCGGATTTTGGAGAACGCACCGGTTTCCTGGGTGGAGGTGAAGTATAGCCATGTGCGGGAGCGGGCCGACATCATGCAGTTTTTCGGGGACAAGTATGGGGAGTGGGTGCGGGTGGTGCAGGTGGGGGGGAAGCCGACGGGGTTGGATGGCTATTCCCTGGAGTTGTGCGGGGGGACGCACACGAGGGCGACCGGGGAGATCGGGTTGTTTCGGATCACGGCGGAGAACGCGATTGCGGCGGGGGTCCGGCGGATCGAGGCGGTGGCGGGGATGGAGGCATGGCGGCGGGCGGGGGAGGAGGTGGCGTTGATCAAGGCGGTAGCGGGGCGCTTGAATGCGCCGGTGACGGAGTTGGAGAAAAAGGTGGAGGCGTTGCTGGAGCAGCAGAGGGCGTTGGAGAAGCAGTTGAAGGCCCTGCACCAGCAACAGGCGGCGCAGGCGGCGGCGCAGATGGTGGGGCGGGCGCAGACGGTGAACGGGTTGCCGGCGATTGTGGAGCGGTGGGATGCGGATGGGGAGACGCTGCAGACGATGGTGAACGAGTTGAAGGGGCGTTTTGCCGGGGTGATCGTGTTGGGGGGTGTGGCGGGTGACTCGGTGGCGTTGGTGGCGTCCGTGACGTCCGAGTTCACCGGCCGGGTGCAGGCAGGCCGGTTGATCCAGCAGATCGCCCCGCTGGTGGGGGGCAAGGGCGGGGGACGTCCGGATCATGCACGGGGCGGGGGCAAGGACGCGGGCCGTCTGGACGAGGCGCTGGCCAAGGCGCGGGCGCTGTTGGGCTGAGCGGTGGGCATGAACGCGCAGTCGGCCAGCGAGGGTCGGGAAGGACGAGGCCAGAGGCCATCGGCGCTGGACGTGGCGATGGCGCGGGTGTGTCGGAATTGTCCGGTGTGCCGGCAGGCGCGTCGTCGCCAGGCGGGCTGGGCGTATGAGGTGGTGCGGTCGGTGGAGGGGCGGGTGTGTCCGTTTTGTCGTGCTTACGAGCGGGTGTATGGGAAGGCGGCCCACGAGGCGTGACGGGGATCGGGGCGGGGGCAGTGAGGGCGTGGGGCAGGGGGGCAGGCGTAAGACAGATTTCTTCGGGTTCTGCAGCAGGTCGCGGTCGTCGCGC
>CAZVRY010000240.1:0-10620 GCA_964629545.1 uncultured Verrucomicrobiota bacterium
CGGAGACGTTCGGGGCGGATGATGGCGACGCCGGGAGATGGGAGCGGGGAGGGGGGTGGGTGGGAGGAGGAAGGAGAAGCGAGGTGTGCGGGGTCGATGAGGAGTGGGCCGAGGGGGGTGGTGGCGAGGAGGAGGTGGTCGGTGGGGCTCAGGGAGGTGACTTCGAGCGTATTGCATTGGCCGAGGAATTCGGCGACGAATCGGGAAGCGGGTTGGTGGTAGAGGGTACGGGGGTCGGCGATTTGCTCGAGGCGGCCGGCGCGCATGACGGCAATGCGGTCGCTGAGGGCGAGGGCTTCGTCCTGGTCGTGAGTGACATGGAGGAAGGTGAGGCCGAGTCGTCGTTGGAGGGTGCGGAGTTCGGTCTGGAGGTGGCGTCGGAGTTGGAGGTCGAGGGCGCCGAGGGGTTCATCGAGGAGGAGGACGCGGGGTTGGTTGACGAGGGCGCGGGCGAGGGCGACGCGTTGTCGTTGGCCGCCGGAGAGTTCGGCGGGGTGGCGGAGGGCCAGGGGGCTGATTTGGACGAGGTCGAGGGATTCCTGGACGCGTTGTTGGAGTTCGGGTTTGGGGCAGCGTCGCATGCGGAGGCCGAAGGCGACGTTGTCGTAGACGTTGAGGTGAGGGAAGAGGGCGTAGGATTGGAAGACGGTGTTGACGGGGCGGCGGTGGGCGGGGAGCGGGGTGACGTCGAGCCCATCGATCCGGACGGACCCGGCATCAGGGCGTTCGAGGCCGGCGAGGATGCGGAGGAGGGTGGTCTTGCCGCAGCCGGAGGGGCCGAGGAGGGAGAAGAACTCGCCCGGTTGGACGGTGAGGGTTACGTCGGCGAGGGCTTGGACGTCTTGGAACCGGCGGTTGAGGCCTTGCACTTCGACCGCTGCCGGGAGGGGCGTGCCTGGTGTGGGAGGGGCGGGGCCAGGAGGTGCCGGGGGCGGCGGATGCATGGGGCGGAGATGTAGCAGAGCCGCCCGGGCTGACGATCAAAAAGTGGGTCAGGGTTCACGGCCATCAAAGAGGAGACTGGATTCGAGGCGCTGCTGATTCTCGCCTATGGTCGAGGGCACTGCGCGCGATGAAGAGGATGCGAGCTGGCATGGGGGGGGTGATAGCATTGCGGCTGGGCCTAAACAACGGCAGGGAGGTGACAGTGAGGTGACGTTGTGGTGGTGGGGGTTGACGGGGTGGGGGTTGACGGAGTGGGTGGGGTTGGGCAAGTTGGGGCGCGATGGCGACACATCTAGCGACGGTGGAATGGACGCGGACGGGGCCGGATTTTTTGCGGGGCAAGTATAGCCGCGAGCACACGTGGACCTTCGATGGGGGGGTGACGGTGTTGGCGTCTCCGGCCCCCGCGGTGGTGCCGGCGCCGTATTCGAACGAGGCGTGTATTGATCCGGAGGAGGCGTTAGTGGCGGCGCTGGCCAGCTGCCACATGTTGACGTTTCTCTGGCTGGCGTCGAAGCGGGGGTTCCAGGTGGATGGGTATCGGGACGAGGCGGTGGGGGAATTGACGAAGAACGAGCGCGGGGTGCCGTGGGTCAGTCGGATCACGCTGCGTCCGGCCGGGGTTTACAGTGGGGAGAGGCAGCCCACGGCGGACGAGGAACTGGAGCTACATCGGTTGGCCCATGAGCAATGTTACATTGCCAACACGGTGAAGTCCGAGGTGGTGATTCGGCCGGTGCGAGGGGACGTTCAGTAGGCAGTGGGCAGGGGGCCGGTGGGCAGGGGGGAAGTGGGGGAGTGGTCAGTGGGGGAGTGAGTCAGTGGGGCGGTCGGCCAGTGGACATTGGGGCAGTCGGCCACGAAAATCATAATTCACAATTCATAAATCAGAAATCACCGATCGGGTTGCCGGAAGAGGCTGGCGCGGACGGTGGCGGCCGTGATCTGGCGGGCGTCGTCGAAGAGGGAGTAGAAGACGGGGACGATGAGGAGGGTAAGGAGGGTGGCGGAGGTCATGCCGCCGATGAGGGTGAGTCCGAAGCTCTTGTAGCTGAGTCCGATTTCGGTGGGGCGGCTGATGGTGAGGGGGATCATGCCGATGATGGTGGTGAGGGCGGTCATGAGGATGGGGCGGAAGCGGCGGTCGGCGGCGTGGAGGAGGGCTGGGGTTCGGGGTTGGCCTTCTTCGCGGAGGCGGATGACGTAATCGATGAGGACGATGCCGTTATTGACGACGACGCCGACGAGGAGGACGACGGCGACGACGCCGAGCATATCGAGGGATTTGCCGGTGAGGAGGTGGGCCCAGACGACGCCCAGGCCGGCGAGGGGGATGGTGGCGATGATGGAGAGGGGGAGGATAAAGCTTTCGAAGAGGAAGCCCATGAGGAGGTAGATAAAGACGATGGAGAGGGCGCCGGCGAAGGTCATGTTACGGAGGTCTTCGTTGAGAGTGGGGACCTGGGTAGTGCCGAAGGTGACGCCTTCGGGGAGGGCGAGTTGGCGTTGGAGGGCGAGGAGGGTGGCGCGGGTTTGCTTCGCCTGGTCGGTTTTGAGTGCGCGGGTGTGGGGGGGGGGGGTGGGTTTGTGGGCGGGTACGTGGCGTTGGGGGGGGGTGTGGTTGTGGGCGGCGGCGAGGGCGCCGAGGGGGAGGGGGGTGCCTTGGGCGGAGGGGACGGCGAAGGCGGTGAGGTCGGAGAGGGAGGCGCGGTCGGATTCCTGGAAGCGGACGCGGACGGGGACTTCGCGGCCCTGGTCGTTGTATTTGGGGAGCATGCTGCCGCGGAGGGCGTAGCCGACGACGCCAGCGATGACTTCCGGGTTGACGCTGGAGGCGGAGGCGCGGTCGCGGTCGATGACGAGCGCCATTTCGCTGGGGGCGTTGTCTTCGCCTTTGCGGATGCCGAGGACACCGGGGAGGGAGGTGAGGAGGGGGACGAGGCGGTCGCCGACCTGTTCGAGGATAGTGGGGTCGTCGCCTTCGAGGCGGAGGACGAAGACCTCCTGCCCTTTAGCTTCCTGGGCTTGGTTTTCGCGGCCGTAGAAGAGCTTGATGCCTGGGCGGCGGGGGAGGAGTTGGAGGAGTTCTTCGGCGACCTTCTTAGCCGGGAGGGATTGGGGGCGTTCGGGGTCGAACCAGCCTTCGATTTGGCCGAAGCGGGTGCGGTAGAAGGTGAAGTAACCCTTGAGTCCGTAGTGGTCTTTGCGTTCGGCGAGGAGGCGGTCGACGCGTTGGAAGTACTCGGCGACTTCTTCGAAGCTGTATTCGTTGGAAATTTCGACCGAGATTTGGAAGCTATTTTGGTCGTCCTCCTGTTGTTCGACGATCTCGACGTAGTTGACGGCGAGGGCGGCGGTGAGGGCGAGGAGGAGGGCGAGGAGGAGGAGGGTATCGAAGCGGTGGTTTAGGCAGAAGGCGAGCCAGTGGTTGTAGTGGTGGTTGAGGGCTTCGAGCGTGCGGTCGTAGGCAGATTTGAGGAGGGAGTCGAGGCGTTGATGGAGGTTGCGGAGGAGGGAGTGGCGTCGGTGGAGGCCGTCGGAGGGGAGGGTGATGTAGACGGAGAGGGGGATAAAGACGAGGGCGACGAAGAGGGAGCCGGAGAGGGAGACGGAGAGGGGGAGGGCGAGGCGGACGAGGAAGAACTGGCCTTGGCCTTCGACGAGGGCGACGGGGACGAAGACGACGATGGTGGTGAGGGTGGCGAGGGTGATGGCGAGGGCGATTTCGCCGGCGCCGCGGACGCAGGCTTGGCGGCGGGGGAGCCCCTCGCGGTGGAGGCGGTGGATATTCTCGGCGACGACGATGGAGTTATCGACGACCATGCCGACGGCGATGACGAGGGCGAGGATGGTGAGGACATTGAGGGATTCGCCGGTGAAGAACATGGCCACGAGGGCGATGACCATGGAGAGGGGGATGGAGAGGGTGACGATGGCGGTGAGGCGGAAGCGGCCGAGGAAGAAGAAGAGGATGGCGGCGGCGCAGAGGCCGCCGAGGAGGCCGCTGAAGACGAGGTTTTGGAGGGATTCCTGGACGACCTCGCCTTGGTTGAAGAGGGATTCCATCTGCAGGCCGGCGAGGCGGGGGTTCTCTTGGAGCTCGGCGAGGGCGGTTTCGATGCGGTGGGAGACCTCGACCGTATTGGCTTCGCTTTCCTTGAGGATGACGAGGGCGACGGCGGGGCGTCCGTTGACGCGGACGCCGTAACGTTTCTCGGCTTCCTCGTATTTGAGGCGGGCGATGTCTTTGAGGCGGGCGGTGGGGGAGAGGGGGCGGTTTTCGAGTTCCTCGAGGGAGCGGTAGGTGGCGGTGGAGCGGAGGAGGAATTTCCGTCCTTGGTCGCGGACGTGGCCGCTGGCGAGGGTGAAGTTATCGCCGGCGAGGTTTTGGGCGAGTTCGTAGAGGTTAAGTCCCTGGCTATCGGCGCGTTCCTTATCGACTTCGATGATGATTTCTTTCTCTTCGAAGCCGTCGGTGCGGATGCTGGCGACGCCGTCAATCCGTTCGAGGCGTTGGATGATTTCGCGTTTGACGAGGGTATAGGGGTCGGTGAGGGAGGGGTCGATGGCGAGGCCGATGACGACCACGGGGATGCCGGAGGCGTCCTCTTTGCGGAGGAAGACGCGGTCGGCGTCGTCGGGGAAGAAGGCTCGGGCGCGTTGGACGCGGTCGCGGACTTCGCGGTAGGCGACGTCCATATCGGTGCCTTGTTTAAAGCGGAGGAAGGCCATGGCGCGGCCGAGGGTCGAGAAGGTATTGAGGCCGTCGAGGCCGCGGACGGTGCTGAGTTCTTCCTCGAGAGGGAGGGTGATTTTGTCGAGGACTTCCTGGCTGGGGGCATTTTGCCAGGGGACGAAGACCATGAGGTGTTGGCCGGTGAAGCCGCGGGGGAAGAGTTCGAGGGGGATGCCGAGGGTGGCGATGGCGCCGACGACGACGAGGGCGACGAGGAGGACGAGGAAGCCGATGGGGCGGCGGAGGGAGAGTTCGGTGAGGCCACTGGCCATGTGGCCGGCGTGGTCTTCAGGCTGGGGCATGGGGAGGGGGGGTGGCGGGGAGCGGCTGGGGGTTGGGGGAGGGGAAGAGGCGTTGGCGGAGTTGTTCGGCGAGGTGATAGAGGGTGGGGATGACGACGAGGGTGAGGAGGGTGGACGAGGTGAGGCCGAAGACGACGGTGAGGGCCATGGGGGTGCGGATTTCGGCGCCGTCGCCGAAGCCGAGCGCCATGGGGAGGAGGCCGAGGATGGTGGTGCCGGTGGTCATGAGGATGGGACGGAGGCGGACGGCGCCGGCGGTGGCGAGGGCGTCGGCGAGGGGGAGGCCGCGTTGGCGGAGCGTGTTGGTGTAATCGACGAGGACGATGGCGTTATTGACGACGATGCCGCCGAGGGTGATGAGGCCGAGGAAGACGACGATGGAGAGGTTGAGGTGGAGGAGGGCGAGGCCGAGGACACTGCCCAGGAAGGCGAGGGGGACGGTGGTCATGATGAGGAGGGGTTGGAGGAGGGATTCGAACTGGGCGGCCATGATGACGTAGACGAGGAAGAGGCTGAGGGCGAGGGCGAGGTAGAGGCTGCCGCGGCTCCGTTCCCATTCCTCGTTTTGGCCGGTGATGGCGAAGGACAGTTCTGGGGGCCAGGGGAGGCGGGAGAGGAGTTCGGATTCGATGCGGCGGGCGGCGCTGCCGAGGGAGCCGTGGCCGAGGTTGGCTTCGATTTGGGCGATGCGTTGGCCGTCGACGCGGCGGATTTCGCTGGGGCCTTCGCCGAGGTGGAGGCGGGCGACGGCGGAAAGGGGGATGGGTTGGGGGCCGCCGGGGTTGACGACGAGGTGGCCGATGTCGTCGGCGAACTGGCGATCGGGCTCATCGAGGCGGACGACGATGGGGATTCGGCGGTCCTTCTGGTTGAAGCGGCTGGCTTCGAAGCCTTTGACCATATCGCGGACCTGGCGGGCGACCTGGGCGAGGTTGAGGTTGTAGAGGGCGAGGCGTTCGCGGTCGTAGACGACTTGGATTTCGGGGGCGCCGGAGCGGAGGGAAGCCTCGACGTCGGCCAGTTCCGGGAGGTTGTGGAGGATGGCTTCGGCGCGTTGGGAGTAGGTCTTAAGGGTGGGGAGGTGGTCGCCTTCGATTTCGAGGACGAGGGGCGCCTTGGCGCTGAAGAGGACGGGGCGGACGACGCGGGTTTCGGCGTCGGGGAGGTTGGCGAAGAGAGGGCGGAGGCGTTGGAGGAGGCGCTCTTCGACGGCGCGGGGGTTGGAACCGCGGCGGGCGAGGATCTTGAAACGGGCGGAGTGTTCGCCTTCGTCGGAGCGTTTCACGTTGGTGACGTCGTAGCCGAAGGTGACGATGAGGCGTTCGAGGTCGGAGCGGTCGGCGAGGATAGCTTGTTCGACGGAGGAGAGGGTGGCGATGGTTTGTTCGAGGGGGGTGCCGATCGCGAGGTTGACCTCGAAGGTGAATTCGCCCTGGTGGACTTCGGGGAGGAGTTCCGTTTCGAGGCGGGTGCCGACTTCCCAGGTGAGCCAGCCACAGAGGGCGGTGAGGGAGAGGATGAGGCTGGGGCGTTGGAGGGTCCAGCGGATGAAGGGGGGATAGGCGGTGCGGAGGCGGTCGACGGCGCGTTGGGCGAGGCGGACGGGGGTGGTGAGGAGGAGGCGTCCGAGGCGGCGGCTGGCGGGGGCGAGGGCGCGGGCGTAGGCGAGGCTGAGGATGCGGAGGAAGAGGAGGAGGAATCGGCCGACGGCTTCGAGGGGGAAGGCGAGGAGGAGGCGTGCGCCGAGGTAGATCCAGGCGAGGTGGGGGACGGAGGCGGGGCGGTGTTGACGTTGGTGTTGGAAGGTGGCCCAGCATTTCCAGCCGGCGGACGGGGTGGGGTCGGGGGTGGAGTCGGCGAGGGAGAGGCCACGTCGGCTGGCGAGCATGGGGACGAAGTAGACGGCGACGGCGAGGGAGGCGAGGAGAGAGGTGACGACGGCGAACCCGAGGTCGCCGAAGGCCTGGCCGGCGATCCCTTCGACGAAGACCATGGGGAGGAAGACGGCGACGGTGGTGAGGGTGGAGGCGACGACGGCGGCTTTGACCTCCTGGGTGCCGCGGATGGCGGCTGAGATGAGGTCGTCGCCTTCTTCGCGGCAGCGGAAGATGGACTCGAGGACGACGATGGAACAGTCGACGAGCATGCCGATGCCGAGGGCGAGGCCGCCCAGGGACATGATATTGAGGGAGAGGTTGGAGAGGTTGAGAGGGGCGAAGGTGATGAGCAGGGAGATGGGGATGCTGAGCCCGATGATGGTGGTGGTCTTGAGGTCGCCCAGAAAGAGGAAGAGGATGAGGACGGCGAGGAGCCCGCCTTGGAGGGCCGTGGACCAGACTTCGTCGATGCTGCTTTTGATGAATTGGGAGCGGTCGGCGACGATGGCGAGGCGGGCGCCTTCCTCGCGGGCGAGCCGTGGGGCGAGGCCAGGGGCGGGGCGGTCGGGGGGGCCGCGGGCAGGCTGGTTTTGGGTTTGGCTTTGGGTGGGGGGCGGGGGTTCTGGGGGGAGGAGGCCGACGGCGGTGGTGACGGCTTGGGCGACGGCGACCATGTTGGCGTCGGCTTCCTTGTAGATGTCGATTTGGACGCTTTCGGCGCCGTCGGTGCGGGTGAGGATTTCGCGGTCTTTGTTGGCGCGGACGACGCGGCCGAGGTCTTGGACGCGGACATCGCCCTGGTCGATGCGGGCGACGACGGTTTGGGCGATTTGGTCGAGGCTGGTGAATTCGTTCAGGGTGCGGACCATGTATTCAGCGCGCCCTTCTTTGAGGGTGCCGCCGGCGACGTTGATATTTTCCTGTTTCAGGCGGTCGATGACGGTTTGGATCGAGAGGCCAGAGCGGATGAGTTGTTTTTTGTCGAGGAGGACGTGGTATTCCTCTTCGAGGCCGCCGCGGACGCGGACGGCGGCGACGCCTTTGATCCGTTCGAGGGCGCGTTTGACCTGGAGGTCGGCGAGGCGGCGGAGCCGGCGGAGGCCTTGGTCGCCGTCGAAGCGAGAGCCAGAGCCGGAGAGGCTGAGTTCGAGGATGGGGTCGAGGGCGGGGTCGAAGTGGAGGATGAGGGGGCGTTCGGCTTCGCGGGGGAGGAAGACGAGGTCGAGTTTTTCGAGGACTTCCTGGGCGGCTTTGGACATATCGGTGCCCCAGGTGAATTCGAGGATGACGTCGCTGAGGCCGGGTCGGCTGACGCTGGAGATTTTGTTGAGGCCGCCGACGACGCCGAGGGCTTCTTCGATGGGGCGGCTGATTTCGTTTTCGACCTCTTCAGGGGCGGTGCCTGGGTATTCAGTGCGGACAGTGAGGGTGGGGTAGTTCAGTTCCGGCATGAGGGTGACGGGGAGGCGTCGGAGGGAAAAGAAGCCGAAGACGACGGCGGCGAGGAACACCATCAGGACGGCGACGGGCCGGTGGGTGGTGAAGTGGCGGGGTGGGGGGGCGGGCTGCATCAACGGGGCGCGGCGTTGCCGGGGGCGTTGGTGGCGGGGGAGGGTGCAGGGGGCGAGGTTGGGAGTGAATTGGTTTGGATCTTGATTTTGGCCTGCTCGCGGAGGCCGGTTTGGCCGGCGACGACGATGAGGTCACCGGCTTGGAGGCCTTGGCGGGGTTCGAGGTGGAAGCGGTCGGCGAGGAGGGGTTCGACCAGGAGGCGTTCGACCCGCTGGTCCGGGCGGATCCGGTAGGCGTAGGTTTGGTCGCCGTCGTAGACGAGGGCGCGTTTGGGGAGGAGGAGGGCATCGGGTTTGGCGGCGGTGACGATTTCGGCATCGACGTACATGCCTGGGCGGAGGGGGCCGGGGTCACGGAAGGCGACGGTGACCTTGATGAGGCCTGATCTGGATTCGACGATGGGGGAGATGCGTTGGACGAAGCCTGGGAACTCGCGTTGGGCGAGGGCGGGGACCCGGATGCGGACGGGTTGTTGGGGGGCGAGGTCGGGGAGGTGTTTCTCCGGGATATAGAGGCGGGCGACGAGGGATTGGAAGTCGACGAGATCGAAGAGGTGTTGGTTCAGGTTGACGAGGTCGCCGTATTTGACGAGGCGGCGGGTGACGGTGCCGGCGATGGGGGCGCGTACTTCGGTGTAGTCGAGTTCGCGTTGGGCGTCTTCGAGGGCGAGTTCGAGCTGGCGGAGTTCGAATTGGGCGTCGGAGAAGACCTGTTCGCTGATGAGTTGTTGTTGGAAGAGGGCTTGGAGGCGGGCCTGTTCCTGGCGGGCTTTCTCGGCCCGGGCCTGGGCCTTGCCGAGCTGGGACTTCTGGATGTCGTCGTCGAGGCGGAGGAGGAGGTGGTCTTTGGGGACGACGTCGCCTTCTTCGACGTTGAGGTGGGTGACGCGGTTGGCGGTGCGGGCGAAGACTTTGACTTCCTGTTCGGCTTCGAGGTGGGTGTAGGCTTGGATCGTGGACTCGATGGGGCCGAGGGTGAGGGGGGCGACTTCGACGGGGACGGGGGGGGTGTCCTTGGCGGGGTCGGGGGCATCGGGCTTATTGCCGTGAGTGCGGTTGCAGCCGGGGGTGGCGAGGAGGAGGGCGAGGGCGAGGGCGAGGGGGAGAGGGGCGGGGTGGGAGTGGTCGCGCGGGCGGGCGCAGCGGTTACGGTGGGAGGGTTTGGGGGTGCCTGGGCGCACAAGGGTGGTAGATCTCACAGGGGTGAGGGTGGACGGGCGGGGTTGAGGACGGGGGAGGAGGGGGTCGATGATCAATGGTGCCGGGTGGTGGGGCGACGGGATATGCGCACCTTGCTTGGACCCTGCTTTGGGGCGGTTTGTTTCGAGAAAAATCAGGGGGTGGGGGTGGGGGTGGAGGCGAGCAGGAAATCGGTCCAGGCGCTCAGGCCTTGGCCGGTGCGGGCGGAGAGTTCGAAGAGGCGGGCGTTGGGGGCGGCGCGCTGGAGGTGGGCGAGGGCGGTGGGGCGGTCGAAGCCGCAGGCTTGGGCGAGGTCGATTTTGGTCAGGAGGACGGCGTCGGCGTTTTGGAAGATCGGCTGGTATTTGAGGGGTTTATCCTCGCCTTCGGCGGTGGAGAGGAGGACGACGCGGAGGTCTTCCCCGAGGTCGAAGGCGGCGGGGCAGACGAGGTTGCCGACGTTTTCGATGATGAGGAGGTCGAGGGATTTGAGGTCGAGTTGGGTGACGGCGCGGGCGACGAGGGTGGCGTCGAGGTGGCAGAGGGTGCCGGTAGTGATTTGGACGGCGGCGGCGCCGGCGGCGCGGAGGCGTTGGGCGTCGCGGTCGGTTTCGAGGTCGCCCACGATGACGCCGACGCGGCGATGTCCGGCGAGGGCGGCGGTGGTTTTTTCGATGAGGGTGGTTTTGCCGGAGCCTGGGGAGGAGACGAGGTTGAGGACGAGGAGGCGGTGGGCCTTGAAGAAGCCTCGGTTCCGTTCGGCTTGGCGGTCGTTGGCGGCGAGGATGGGTTGATGGAGGAGGAGGGTTTGGGGGTGGGGGTGGTTATGGGCGGTGCCGTCGGCGTGGGGGTGGTCGGCGGGGTGGTGCGGAGGGGGATGGGGGTGATCGTGGTGGGGGCCGTGGTCGTGGAGGTGGGGGTGGGAGTGGACGGTGCCGTCGGCGTGGGTGTGGGGGTGGTCGTGGGGGTGGGGGTGGTCGTGGGGGTGGGGGTCGGCGGGGAGGAGTGGG
>CAZVRY010000241.1:0-10581 GCA_964629545.1 uncultured Verrucomicrobiota bacterium
ACACCTGGAGGAACAGGTTCAGGCGGGCCGGGGTGGACAGGGTGTTCTGATCGCAGAAATCGGTGATGCGGATGCCGCCGACCAGTTCCATCACAAAGTAGGGCCGGCCGGCTGCGGTGCTGCCGCCGTCCAACACGCTGGCGATGTTCGGATGGTCCATCATCGCCAACGCCTGCCGCTCTGCCTCGAAGCGGGCGACCACCTGCCTCGTGTCCATGCCAAGCTTGATGACCTTGAGCGCCACGCGTCGCCGGATCGGCTCGGTCTGCTCCGCCACATACACCACTCCGAACCCGCCTTCCCCCACGCGGTCCACCAGCTTGTAGTGGCTGATCTGCGTGCCCAGCGCCTCGACCTCCGCGCCCGCGCATTCGCCGGTCCAGGCCGGAGGACCCGCAGCGTCCGGAGCGACTGACGCCGTCAGGCCATCGTGCGCTGCTGGAGCTGCGGGACGAACGTCTCCCTGGGGCGCGGTGTCCGGCGCGGCGTGGTCGGGGATGGCGTTCGGTTGGCCGGACCGGGCGAGCAGCGTTTCCACGCAGGCGCGCAAGGTGGCGTCCCCCGCGCACGCTTGATCCAGAAAAACCTGACGCGCTTCTCCCGGCGGTAGCACAACCGCGGCACGGAACAGCGCGTTCTCGCGTTCTCGCGGCGATGGCATGGCTTACGAGCTTGAATGTGCGCCTGCCTGCCACCCTTGACAAGCCGAAGACGATTCGGTCCCCAGGCCGGGGCGCAGGACAGAATTCTCCGCCTGGCGAGAATTGCTCGCTGATTCCTTCCGTTGGTGTCCAGGCACAAGTGCGTGGAAACCGCGACCGGCTGCAGAACGCGAAGATTATTGTCTCACACCCGAATTCTCCCAACCGAGATTTCGCGCATGGAACCCCTGAACCGAAGCAATTCCCCCTGACTCCCTCTCCCCAACCTGAGCCATCGCTGCGCTGGCAAAGGTCGGGGCGGGCGGGGAAAGGAGCCCGCCGGAGCCGGATCGCGCTGGACGAATGGGCCATCCTGGGGCATAGAAGCAACGAACCATTGGGCCACACCACCGACCGCAGCCCCGACGCCCGCGGCCGGGCGGGTGCCATCAGTGCAAACCACCAACGCAGGAGTCATTCAGCATGAACAAGCAAATCGTCATCGGCCTCGCCACGCTCATGGCCACCGCCGTTATCGCCGCCGACCCCAAGGACGAGGTCAAAGGGGCGGCCAAGAAGCTGGCCGAGGCCAGCGGGTACAGTTGGAAGATGACGACCGAAGTGGGCGGAGGGGGAGGCGGACGCTGGGGCGGCCCCACCGAGGGCATGACCCTCAAGGACGGCACCGTGTGCCTGTCCATGACCCGAGGGGACACCACCACGGAGGCCTTCCTCCAGGGCGCCAAGGGCGCCATCAAGACGGCGGACGGTTGGCAGTCGCTCCAGGAAGCTGCCGAGCCAGGGCAGGGCGGGGGCCAGGGAGGTGGCGGACGCATGATCGCGCGCTCGCTCCAAAACTACAAAACCCCCGCCACCACCGTCGCCGAAATGGTGGACAACCTGAAGAGCCTTAAAAAGGAAGGCGATGCCTACGTGGGCGAAATGACCGAGGAAGGGGCCAAGGGCCAGATGCTCTTCGGCCGCGGCCGCGGGGCCGGAGGCGGCGGCAACGCCCCCGAAGTCAGCGGCGCCAAAGGCAGCGTGAAGATCTGGATCAAGGACGGCGTGCTCGCCAAATACGAACTCCGCGTCCAGGGCACGATCAACTTCAATGGCAACGACCGCGAGATCGACCGCACCACCACGGTCGAAGTCAAGAACGTCGGCTCGACCAAGATCACCATCCCCGACGCCGCCAAGCAGAAGATGTCCTGACCCGGCCAGCGAGGCGCGCCTCAGGCCGGAAGGACAGGCACCCTTGCGCACCTCGGGGCTCCGTTTCGCCCGATCCCCCGCGCCTCGCTCCATATTGCAGAGTTCATAGGTAAGCAGACATGCGACGGCTCCCCTCTCCCTATCTCCCTCTCCCCAACCCCGCTGTATCACTTCGCATTCAGGGGCTGGGGAGAGGGAAGGGGTGAGGGGTGTCTGCTTATTTCCGCACTCACCAATAGAGTCCTTGAAACCCGGGTGACGAGAGGATCCAAACTCGTCCTGTCCACCGCGAGTTTCGGGTCTCGAGGGTTTTAGCCGGCCTCTTCCACCACCTCGCCGGCCTCCTCCTTGGCACTCGGCACTCCGTATTCGTGGAGTTTGTTCCGCAAGGTGCGGATGCTGATGCCCAGGAGGCGGGCCGCCTGGGTCCGGTTGCCATGGGTCGTCTCGAGCACCGCCAGGATGTGCCGACGCTCCAACTCGGCCAGGGTCGGCGGCTCCGCCGTCGCCCCCCCGCCGGTCACGGCCACCGCGGCCACTCCTGCCACCGCCGCCGCCGCCGGCACTGCCGGCACCGCACCGGCGGTCGGTTCGAACCCCAGGTGATCGACGCCGATCAGGTCGCCCTCGGCGCACAGGATGACGGCCCGTTCGATGACGTTCTGGAGTTCGCGCACGTTGCCGGGCCAGGCGTGCGTGGTCAGGGCCGCCATGCAGTTCGGCGAGATGCCGCGGACGTCGATCCCGTGTTTGCGGGCGAAGCGGCGCACGAACTGCTCGGCCAAGTGCGGCACATCCTGGAGCCTCTCCCGCAACGGCGGCACGTGGATGGGGACCACGTTGAGGCGGAAGTAGAGGTCCTGACGGAATTCCTTCCGCTCCACGCTTTGCTCCAGATGCCGGTTGGTCGTGGCCAACACCCGCACATCCACCTTGATCGGGCGATTGCCGCCCACCCGCTCGAACTCCCGCTCCTGCAGCACGCGGAGCAGCTTCGCCTGGACCTGGGGGGAGATCTCGCTGATCTCGTCCAGGAGGATCGTGCCGCTGTGGGCCAACTCGAACCGGCCCTCTCGCTTGCTCAGGGCGCCCGTGAACGCGCCCTTCTCATGCCCGAAAAACTCGCTCTCGATCAGGTTCTCCGGTATCGCCGCGCAATTGACCTTGATGAAGGGCGAGTTGGACCGGGGGCTTTGTCGATAGAGCGCGCGGGCCACCAACTCCTTGCCGGTGCCGCTCTCGCCCTGGATCAAGACCGTGGCCTGGGTCCGCGCCACCTTGCGGATCAGTTGCCGCAACTGTTCCATCGGCGGGCTCGCCCCCAGGAGTTCGTAGCCGGAATCGGCGTCCTCCTCGTGGCTCAGGTAGCGGTTGACCTTGAGCAACTGGGTGAATTCCTCCGCCTTCCTCAGCGTGATCTCCAACTGGTCGGTCGAGTAGGGTTTGATCAGGTAGTCGAAGGCCCCGTTGCGCATGCAGTCCACCGCCGACTCCACCGAGGCGAACCCGGTGGTGATCACCACCAGCGGACGCTGGGGACGATGCTGCAACTCCCGCAAGAGATCCGTCCCGTCTCCATCCGGCAAGCGGACATCCAGGAAGATGAGATCGAAACTGTCCCGGGCCAGGTACTCCTCGGCGGCCGCGATGGTCGTGGCGCTGGCCACGTCATAGCGCCGCTGCCGCAACTGTTGCTCGAGATGCTTGCGGACGATCACGTCGTCCTCGAGCACAATGATCTTCTCGATGGGCATCCCCGAAGATCAGGCCGACACTCCCTGGCGGCGGTAAAGGTCGACCACCCTGCCAGGCCGCTGTCGCTGTGCGGGCGGAAGATGAGCGGCTGGCACCAGCCCCCGGCGCAACAGCGCCTGCTCGTTCTCCCGGTCCAGCATCAGGATGCGCATGGTCAGTTCCTGGTTGCGGCGGAGGAGCGAGCCGATCTCGGGAAACCCGGAGCGTTCCGCCGGGGTCAGCCGCTGCCATTCCGCCCGATGACGCCGCAATTTAGCCAGCGATTGGTCCAAGCGGGGAAGCAAATTCTTGCGGGCCTCCCCCGCCTCGCCCTCCAACGGCGATCGCTGCTGCCGCAACCACTGGCTCTCCCGCTCCACCAATCCGAGGAGCTCGAGGCAGAGCGCCAGATGCTGGTTCAGGTCGGAGACGAATTCGAGAGGTGCATTCATGGGGAGGCGGTCAGGCTGGGGGTGTTGGTCACAACATGCGATTGGAGCTGGCGGACCTTCGCCTCCGTGCGGGTCTGCCATCCCAAAAACTCTTCGCGCCACCGGGCCATGTCGACCACGGCCTTCAGGCTGAGCGGGGCGTTGGTCGACAACTCACCCTGCCGCGCTCGAATCCTCTCGTAGTGTTCTGCGGCCTTCATCGGCTGCTGGATCCGCTCGTAGACCAACCCGATTTGATACCACACGGGAAGCTGCCACGCGGGATCCGAACTCATCCCCGCCAGGCTCAGGTAGATCTCCAGGGCCGTCAAATAGTCGCCCTCCTGGTAAAGCTGGTTGGCGATGTCGTTGCCCGCTCGCTGCTGCCAGTAAACCCACGCGTCCGGATTCTTCGTCGCCTCGCTCTGCTGCGCCGCCAACAGTTCCAAGACCCGCCGCATCGCCTCCCGATTCCGCCCCAACTGCTTCAGACTCGAAGCCAGCAGAAACCGCACCTCCGCCACCTCGGTCGCCTCGCCATGCTCCTTCAAGAACTCCTCCGCCACCGCCACCGCCTCGGCATCCCGCCGCACCGCCGCCAGCGCCCGCACGAGCTTGAACCGGATCTGCAGCCGGTTCAAATCGGCCGCGTCCTGTTTCAACACCCGCTGAAAGAAATCCGCCGCCTCCCCATACCGCCCCTCCAGAAAATACGTGTCCGCGATCTCCGTCATCGCCTGCAGCACCAGCCGCCGATAGAAATCGAACTGGTCCATGCGCATGACCAGCGCGCTGTTCATCACGTTGTAAAACTTCGCCACCGCCAGGTTGTTGAGGCCCATCTGCCGGTAGATCAAGCCCTGACGCAAAAACACCTCCGGCACCTGGGGATCCGTCGGATACTGCTGCACGTACTGCGTGAAGAGGTGCTGGGCCCGCGACAGCTTGCCCTCGTCCTGCGCGCACAACCCCAGCTCGAGCAGGGCCGCCCGCTTCGGCTCCGCCGGCGCGTTCGACTGCAGCACCTGTAACAGCGTCTGCGCCGCCAGCTTCGGGTTCCGTTCCCGCCGCAGCAGCCGCGCCGTCTCGACCTTCGTCATGTAAATCCGCTCCGTCTCCCGCTCGCCCACCTCCTCCGCCGCAACCGGCGCCGCCGGCAACAGGTTCTCCGTCGCCAACACCGGCGCCTCCGACGGCGGCACCCCCGCCGGCTCCTCCCCGCTCCCCTCCGCCCGCGCCGGCGCATTCGTCGTCGCTCCCCCCCCCAGCCCCGGCGTCGGGAGAGTGTCCGCAACCGATAGCGGCTGGGCGGGCACGACGTGTCTCCCCCCGCCCTCCGCCCCCGTCACGCTCAGCACCAGGACCGAGAGCAGGGCCAACACCACCCAGAAGGTCACGCCAGGATCCACCCGACCGGCCCCCGGCCGCAACGGAGCATGGGACCGAGCGGGCCTCATCGGGCACCCCCGGGAACCACCGTGTAGGTCGCGGAACTGGAAACCGCAGGCGCCGGCGGCTGGAACCCAACCGGAGCGATCACCCCGATGCGCGTGGCCGCGTTCGTCCCTTGAAACACACCCGTCACGGCATTGCCCATGACGCCCGGACGCAGGTACTCCAAAATCGCAGTCGCCGACACCGCTTCCCCCTCGGTCGTGGAAGGCTGAACGATCAGTCGCTCCGGGGGCGGCGCGGGCGCGGGCGCCGTGGCGGCCATGGACTCCGCCGCGGAGGGCGGCGGCGCTGGCCCAGCGAGGTTCCGGAACGGGTCCTGACCCAGATCGAGGGTGAACCCCGGGGCGTTCGCGCCCGCTGCACTCCCTGCCAGGACGGGGTCCGCGTCTGGCCAGCCGGGCTCCGCCGGCACCTCATTGGTGGGCCACCCCAAATCGAGGGGAGGAAGCGTCGCGCGGGCCGTCTCCGTCGGGGTCGTGCTGCCCAACCGTAAGGGCGACGGGCCGACCACCGGCAGATAGGGACGCCGCGACCCGGCCTCGACGCACCAGGCGAGGCCGAGGACCATCGCGAGCCCCAGCCACGGCCGCCCCCAGGCCGGTCCCAACCACTCCCGCTGGGCCCCGCGTCTGGCGGTCGCGGGAAATCCCGGCGCCGTCCAGCCCTCGAACCTGACTCTCATGCCTCACGTGCATCGGCAGTTTCTGCCATAACTTGAGCCGTCCTCTCCGGCCTGGCCGTCCAACCCCTGGAATTCCGGTTAAGGGCCGCGGGCCGCCCGCCGATAGACCCAGGTGATGACGACCGAAGCCGCCCTGGATGTCCCCTTTGTCGCCCCCCCGCGTTTGAACCAGTCGCAAATCGAGCGCGGGCTCCAGTCGTGTCCCCGGTTGCCCTCGCTGAGTTCGATCAACAGCGCCCTCCGCGAACTGCTCAACGCCGACCAGCGCTACACCTCCCAGGTGGCCGAGATCATTCGCCGTGACCCCAGCCTGACCGCCCGGCTCCTTCGCCTCGTCAACTCCGTCTATTACGGGCTGTCCGCCCCTGTGAACAGCATCGAGGAGGCCGTCTTCTATCTCGGCGTCCGCCAGATCCGCCAACTGGCCATGGTCACCCCCATCATCGAGGATTTCCAACGCCTGGCGGGGCGGTCCTCCTTCGCCTGGCGCGAGTTTTGGCAACACTGCATCGGCACCGCCATCCTCACCCGCGAAGTCACCGGCTCCTGGCAGGCGTCCACCGACGAGACCGACTACGTGGCCGGGCTCGTTCACGACGTGGGCAAGATCGCCATGGCCTCCGCTTTCCCCAAACACTTCGCCGCCGTGCACCACCCCAGCCGCCCCCCAGGGGGATCCCTCCTCGAACGCGAACGCGACATCCTCGGCATCGACCATGCCGAGATCGGCGCGCTCTACCTCAAACACCATAACCTCCCAGACGTCCTCGTCGAAACGGCGCGCTACCACCACCAACCCGAACGAGCCGGCGCCTACCCCCACGTCGTCGCCGCCGTCCAAATCGCCAACCTCCTCATCCGCCACGCCCGCATCGGTTCCAGCGGGGATGCGGAGGAGGTCTCCGACGAAGCCTGGTTGAACGCCAGCGGCTGGGGCATCCTCTACCCCCAACAGCGCCAAGGGGAACTGCCGATCGCCCACGCCCACCTGCGCCGCAGCCTGGAACGACTCCCCACGATCCTCGAAGGCCTGGTCTAACCCGCCCCCCCTTCCATGCTCCGCGACCTCGCCATCCATCGGAAACTGAGGCTCCTGGTGCTCCTCACCTGCGGCTTGGCCCTCCTGCTCGCCGGCATCGGCATCTTCGCCTTCGACAACCTCGCGTTCCGTCAGGCCATGGTCCGCGACCTCCGCCTGACCGCTCGGCTCATCGCCGATAACAGCATCCTGGCCATGGAATTCGACCGCCGGGCCGACGCCCACCTGCTCCTCGGCAGCCTCGAGGTCGATCCCCACATCGTCGAGGCCTGTCTCTTCGACCATGAAGGACGCGTCTTTGCCCGTTACCGGCGCGGCTCCCGGGGCGACTTCCGCCCCCCTCCCCCCGTCGAGCAGGACGGCGCCTCGTTTGCCTCGGGGCACCTCCGCCTGTTCCACACCGTGTTCGTCGACGGCCAACGGCTCGGCACCATCTACCTCGAGTCCGACCTTGAAATCCTCGATCAACGCTTCCGGCATCTCGCCTTGATCGGCCTGGCCATCGCCCTCATCTCCCTCCTCGTCAGCACCCTCCTCGCCGGCCGACTCCAAACCATGATCTCCGCCCCGCTCCGCAACCTCGCCCGCGTCGTCGACTCGGTCGCCAGAGAGGGGCACTTCACCCAACGCGTCCCCGCCGGAGGCCAGGACGAACTGGGACAGCTCATCGCCGGGTTCAACCGCATGTTGGACCAACTCCAGGACCGGGAGACGGCCCTGCAGGCAGCGCGGGCTGAACTGGAGCGCCGCGTCGAGGACCGCACGCGCCAACTCCAGACTTCGCAGGAACTCTATGCCTCCCTCGTGGAGGCGTTGCCCATGAACGTGTTCCGCAAGGACGCCGAAGGCCGCTTCACCTTCTGCAACCAGCGTTTCATGGCCCAACTGGGCCGCCCCCTCGAGGACATCATCGGCCACACCGACGCCGACCTTTTCCCCGTCGAACTCGCCCGCCAATACCGCGCCGACGACCTCGTCATCATGGGCTCCGGACGCCCCTTCGAGGCCATCGAGTCCCATAGCCTCCCCTCCGGCGAACGCACCTACGTCCAAGTCATGAAAACCCCACTTCGCAACGGTGACGGCGAAGTCTGCGGCATCCAAGGCATCTTCTGGGACGTCACCGACCGCAAGCGGGCCGAGGAGGAACTGGCCCACGAGCGAGATCTGCTCCGCGCCCTCCTCGACAGTTCTCCCGACGACATCTACTTCAAGGACACGCAAAGCCGCTTCCTCAAGTGCAGCCGCGCCCTCGCTCGCCGCCACGGCCGCCAGGACCCCGATGAAATGGTCGGCCTCACCGACTCCGATCTGTTCACGGAGGAGCACGCCCGTCCCGCTTTCGAGGACGAACAGACCATCCTGCGCACGGGGGTGCCCATCATCGGCAAGGAGGAACGCGAAACCTGGGCCAACGGACCCGAAACCTGGGTGGCCACCACCAAGATGCCCCTCCGCGATCGCCAAGGCGCCATCATCGGCACCTTCGGGGTCTCCCGCAGTATCACCGAACTCAAACGGGCCGAGGCGAGAATCGAGGCCTCCCACAAACAACTCCTCCAGGCCTCCCGCCAGGCCGGCATGGCCGAAGTCGCCACCGGTGTCCTCCATAACGTCGGCAACGTCCTCAATAGCGTCAACGTCGCCACCACCCTGCTCAGCGAACAACTCCGCAAAAGCAAAGTCCAAACCCTCCCCAAAGTCGTCGCCCTCCTCCGGGAACACGAACGCGACCTCGGACCGTTCTTCACCTCCGACCCCCGCGGGCGCCAACTGCCCGGCTTCCTCAGCCAGCTCACCGACCACCTCCTCCGCGAACACCAGGAGATGCTCGGAGAGACCGTCGGCCTCAAGAAGAACGTCGACCACATCCGCGACATCGTCGCCATGCAGCAGAACTACGCCAAAATGGCCGGCATGGCCGAGGAAGTCGCCCTCGCCGACCTCGCCGAAGACGCCCTCCGCATGAACGCCGGCGCCCTCCACCGCCACGAGGTCCGCGTCGTCCGGGAGTTCGGCGATGTCCCCCCGATCGTCGTCGAGAAACACAAGGTCCTCCAAATCCTCGTCAACCTCATCCGCAACGCCAAATACGCCTGCGACGAGGGCCGCGCCGCCCACAAAACCCTCACCATGCGCGTCTGGAACGGCGACGGCCGCGTCCACGTGGCGGTCGCCGACAACGGGGTCGGCATCCCCCCCGAAAACCTCACCCGCATCTTCGCCCACGGATTCACCACCCGCAAAGACGGCCACGGCTTCGGCCTCCACAGCGCGGCCCTGGCCGCTCGGGAACTGGGGGGCGCCTTGCGCGTCGAGAGCCCCGGACCCGGCGCCGGCGCCACCTTCACCCTCGATCTCCCCCTCCGTCCCCCTCACTCCAAGCCCCCCGCCCCACCCCGCCCCCCAACCGCCACCGCCCGCCAGGCCCCCGCCCGCCCCCAGGCCACCCAGCCCTTACCCGAACCCGCTGCGTGTCCCCCATGAATACCCTGAACCGCGCCAATCGCCGAATCCTCGTCATCGACGATAACGCCGCCATCCACGACGATTTCCGCAAGATCCTCGGCGGCCGCCCTCGGGAGGCCAACGCGCTCGAAGACGCCGAGGCCGCCCTCTTCGGCTCATCCGCGAGCGCTCCCGCCTCCGAAACGCTTTCCTTCGACATCGATTCCGCCTCCCAGGGCCAGGAGGGTCTCTGCAAAGTCCAGACCGCTCTCACCACCCACCAACCCTACGCCCTCGCCTTCGTCGACATCCGCATGCCGCCAGGCTGGGATGGCGTCGAAACCGCCCTCCGCATGTGGCAGGAACAGCCCGACCTCCAAATCGTCATCTGCACCGCCTACGCCGACTACTCCTGGGAGGACATGCTCGACCGTCTGGGGCGATCCGACCGCCTCGTCATCCTCAAGAAACCCTTCGATAACGTCGAGGTCCTCCAAATGGCCAATGCCATGACCGAGAAGTGGAACCTCGCCCAGGAAGCCCGCCGCCGCGTGGAAGACCTCGAAGAACGCGTCCAGGAACGGACCGCCGCCCTCCGCGAGGAAGTGGACCGGCATCGCCAATCCATGGAACAACTCCGCCACGCCAAAGAGGCCTTCGAACAGGCCAACCGGCGACTCGAGGACGCCAACGCCCGGCTCGCCGCCGCCACGGAGGAGGCCCATCGCCTGGCCGCCGCCGCCCAGGTCGCCAGCCAGGCCAAGAGCGAGTTCCTGGCCAACATGAGCCACGAGATCCGCACCCCGATGAACGGGATCATCGGCATGACCCATCTCCTCCTCGACACCGACCTCGACACGGACCAACGCGAGTTCGCCGAAACCGTGCGCACCAGCGCCGACGCCCTCCTCAATATCATCAACGACATCCTCGACT
>CAZVRY010000242.1:0-10529 GCA_964629545.1 uncultured Verrucomicrobiota bacterium
CATGCGCGTCGGTTCGTTCGACTTGGAAGCTCCCCATGAACCGTCCCCTCACCCCATCCCTCTCCCCAACCGATGCCAGCGAAGCGTTGTCTCAGGTTGGGGAGAGGGAGAAAGGGAGAGGGGAAACCTCAGCAGTTCCTTCGATCCATCCATCCCCCATGTTTAGTTCGGCTCACCATTGACGCGGAACCTTGACGGGAGTCAATTACACCAACCGGCATGAGAGGCATGCTCGGGACCGATGACGGCCCATCAGCCAACGTCGCCCAGCCCGAACCGCGAGCCTTCCCGGCCCAACGCGCCGGCCCAGCCTCGCAGAAAGGGACGGTTGTGGTTGGCCGCCGCCCTCGCCCTCGTCCTCGTTGTCACCCTGCTCCCCAAACCCACCACCGACCTCCACGCCGCGGACCCCTCCGCGGTCACCCCGTCCGCCAGTGCCACGCCGACCGCCCTCCCTCCCCTCCCCCAGGTCGCCCGTCCCGCCCCCGACCAACCCGCGGTCGGCCTGCGGGAAGACGCTCACCTCGACAAGACCCCGCCCCGCCAAACCAAGGGACTCGACCTCGTCCGCATGGGCTGGACCTACAATTGCATGGAGTGCCACCGACTGCTCCCCGCCCGTTGGCGCTACGACCGGCCGATGGCCGAACACCAGGACGTCCGCCTCGACCACGGCAACAACCGGTTCTGCCTCAATTGCCATCACGCCACCAACCGCAACGCCTTCTCCGACTACGACGGCTCGGAAATCGCCCAGGCCGAGGTCGTGCAGTTGTGCGCGAAATGCCACGGTCCCATCTACCGGGATTGGGAAGCCGGCGTGCACGGTCGCAGCAACGGCTATTGGGACGCCCAGCAGGGCGCCAGAACCAAGCTGCGGTGCATCCAGTGCCACGATCCCCATGTGCCCAAGTTCAAGGCCATGAAGCCCCTGCCCCCCCTCCGCTACCCGGCCCGGGCCGCCCATCCCCCAGCGGCCCCTCACGCCAGTTCCGCCGACGCAGGCCACTGATGAACCAAGACCCCGTCAACCAAGTCAGCCCGCGGACCGTCGAGCAGGTCTACCAGCCGGTGACCCGCCGGACGTTCCTCAAGGGCACCGCCGCCGCCATGGCCGGACTGGCCGGACTGGTCGCCGCCCTCAAGCCCCTCCTTGCGCTCGAACGCGGAGAGCTCACGCTCGATACCCTCCTGCAAAAGCACTACCGCGAACTGCGCCCGGAGGAGCTGCAGCAAATCCTCAAGCGCCTCGAGGAACAATGCCGGCAGGAACACGGCGTCACCCCCCACATCCGCGACCTGCGGCCCCTCCCAGGGGTCGAGTTCGGCTACGCCCTCAACCTCACCCGCTGCATCGGCTGCCGCAAGTGCGCCCACGCCTGCCTCCAGGAAAACAACCAGTCCCGCGACGCCGCCGACGACCTCGAAATGTCCTATATCCGGGTCCTCGAACTGAAGAAGGGCGCCATCAACCTCGAGGAATCCAACGTCTACTACAACCCGGAAACGGTCCCGCAAAAGGACAAGTACTACATGCCCGTCCAGTGCCATCAGTGCCGGGAATCCCCCTGCACCAAGGTCTGCCCCGTGCAGGCCACCTGGCAGGAGTCCGACGGGCTCGTGGTGGTGGACTACAACTGGTGCATCGGCTGCCGCTATTGCATGGCCGCCTGCCCCTACGACGCCCGCCGCTTCAACTACCGCAAGCCGACCATCGACCGCGCCGCCATCAACCCCAACCAGACCTACCTCAGCAATCGCCTCCGCCCCAAGGGGGTGGTCGAGAAATGCACCTTCTGCCTCCATCGCACGCGCGCCGGCAAATACCCGGCCTGCCTCGAAGTCTGCCCCACCGGCGCCCGCGTCTTCGGCAACCTCCTCGATCCCCATAGCGAAATCAGCTACATCCTCCAACACAAGCGGGTCTACATCCTCAAGGAGGACGTCGGCACTCTCCCGCGCTTCTACTACTTCTTCGACCAATGAGGGATTACCTCACATTCCTGGGGCGGGTCTGGCGCATCTCCTTCCAAGGGAGCTGGCGATTCTACGCGTGGATGACCGTGCTCAGCGTGCTCGTGCTGGTCGGCCTCAACGCCTACGCCCGCCAGCTCGTCCACGGTCTCCAAACCACCGGCATGACCAACCAGGTCAGTTGGGGCGCCTACATCGCCAACTTCACCTTCCTCGTGGGCGTGGCCGCCGCCGCCGTCATGCTCGTCATCCCCGCCTACGTCTACAAAAAAGAACACATGCACGAGGTCGTCCTCTTCGGCGAACTCATGGCCATCGCCGTCATCGTCATGTGCCTCCTCTTCGTCACCGTCGACCTCGGTCACCCGGAACGCTTCCACCACATGATCCCCCCGTTCGGTATCTTCAACTTCCCAGGCTCGATCCTGTCCTGGGACGTGATCGTCCTCAACGGCTACCTCCTGCTCAACCTCCACATCGCCGGCTACCTGCTCTATTGCCGCTACCACCAACGCAAACCCACCAAGGCCTTCTACATCCCCTTCGTCTTCATCTCCATCTTCTGGGCCGTCAGCATCCATACCGTCACCGCCTTCCTCTACGTCGGCCTGGCCGGACGCTCCTATTGGCACCATCCCCTCGTCCCTTCCCGCTTCCTCGCCTCCGCCTTCGTGGCCGGACCGGCCCTCATGATCCTCACCTTCCAAATCATCCGCCGCGTCGCCCGCTACTGGATCGGCGACGAGCCCATCTTCACCCTCCGCATGATCATGACCGTCGCCATGCTCATCAACATGTTCCTCCTCGGCTGCGAGTGGTTCACCGAGTTCTACTACCCCACCGCCCACGCCGCCGCCGCCCATTACCTCTACTTCGGCCTCCATGGCCACAGCGGGCTCGTCCCCTGGATCTGGACCGCCATCGCCCTCAACCTCGTCGGCCTCCTCCTCCTCGTCACCCCCTGGAGCCGCCGCATGGCCGGCCTCAACGTCGCCTGCGTCGCCTGCTTCGTCGGCATCTGGACCGAAAAAGGCATGGGCCTCATCATCCCTGGCTTCGTCCCCTCCCCGCTCGGCCAAATCGTCGAATACCTCCCCACCTGGAACGAAACCCTCGTCTGCCTCGGCATCTGGGCCCTCGGCGCCCTCATGTACTCCTGGATGCTCCACGTCGCCATCCCCATCATGCAAGGCGCCCTCCGCGCCCGCCCCGACCTCAACTCTCCCACCTGAACCTGTAGTCCCCAACCCCTCACCCTACGCGCTCCCCTATGAACCAGTCCTCCTCTCGCCTGCTCCCACTCCTCCTCGCCAGCCTCCTCGGCCCGGCGTCGACCCACGCCGGCTTCACGCTCAAGGAGATGTCCCCCGAAAGCAAGGCCTGCGCCGAATGCCATAAGAAGGAAAGCGCCGCCATCTACCAGCAGTGGGGCTCCAGTAAACATTACCGCGGCAACGTCGGATGCTTCGAATGCCACATGGCCGTCGATACCGACCCCGACGCCTACGAACACCACGGCCAAAAGATCTCCACCATCGTCACCCCCAAAGACTGCGGACGCTGCCACGAACACGAGGTCGCCGAATTCAACTCCTCCCACCACGCCAAAGGCGCCCGCATCCTCGGCTCGCTCGATAACGTCCTCGCCGAAGTGGTCGAAGGCAACCGCGGATTCAAAACCGCCATGTTCCCCCAAGGCGTCTCCTCCGCCGCCGTCAACGGCTGCTGGCAATGCCACGGCACCGAAGTCAAAATCATGCCCAACGGCAAACCCGACCCCGCCACCTGGCCCAATACCGGCATCGGCCGCATTAACCCCGATGGCAGCGAAGGATCCTGCGCCGCCTGCCACTCCCGCCACGAGTTCTCCGCCGCCCAGGCCCGCACCCCCGATACCTGCGGCAAATGCCACATGGGCCCCGACCACCCCCAAATCGAAATCTACAACGAATCCAAACACGGCATCGCCTACCACGCCAACGTCGACAAAATGAACCTCGACAACGAAAAGTGGGTCGTGGGCGAGGACTACTCCGCCGCCCCCACCTGCGCCACCTGCCACATGAGCGCCACCAAAAACCAACGCGTCACCCACGACGTCGGCCTCCGCATCTCCTGGAACAACCGCCCCGAAATCTCCATCCGCCCCGAAGTCTCCGACGCCAAACTCGGCCTCCCCGGCAAAGATGTGCCCTGGCAAACCCGACGCACCAACATGGTCGACGTCTGCCTCAACTGCCATAACCAACACTTCACCGACTCGTTCTACGCCCAATACGACAGCCTCATCGACCTCTATCACGACAAGTTCGCCAAGCCGGGCATGGCCCTCTACGACGCCGCCAAACCCCTCCTCCGCCCCGCCCAGTTCAGCAACCCCATCGACTTCACCTGGTACGAAATCTGGCACCACGAAGGCCGCCGCGCCCGCCACGGCGTCTCCATGATGGGCCCCGACTACACCCACTGGCACGGCACCTACGAGGTCGCCAAACACTTCTACGCCAAATACGTCCCCGAACTCGAAAAACTCATCGAAAAACACCAGGAATCCAGCGACCCCACCAAGAAAGCCGCCGCGGAGAAACTGGCCCAACTCCTCGAGGAAACCCTCAACCACAATAACCACGCCTGGTACCTCAACAAAATGAGCCCCGAGGAAAAGGCCCAGCGCGACAAACAACGTCAGGAATTCCAGCAGCGCTACGCCAAGTAGCCCCTCCCCACCCCGCCCCCAACCCCCGCCCCCAAGCCCCCATGCCCTGCGGGATGCCATCGCCCGGTCTGACCGAGGCGCAAGACCCTGTCGGCTACCTCCGCCAACTCTCCCAGACCGAACTCGAACAGGTCGGGCAGCGAAGCCTGCGGGATCACCTCCTCGCCCAGGCCATCCAGGCTCACCACGCCCACGGTCCCCTCCGGTTCGAGGGGCTCGACGCCCTCCTCCACGACCCCGCCTGCGTCCGCCACCCCACCCGCCTGGTCTACGAGTTCGGCGAAATGGCCCTCCACCAATTCGCCCAACCCGACCTCGACCTGCGCCGGCCCGACGGCCACGGCCGCGTCCTCTACCTCCGCCCACGCCTCCGCGAACGCCCCGACCTCGTCGTCCTCGCGGTCGCCTACATGATCCCCGCCCTCAACTACGGCGACATCGTCGCCGACGAGCATTGCCTGCTCTACGGCGCCACCCTCCTCGGCCTCCTGGAACCGGAGTTCTACCAGCAAATCTGCGCCCTCGCCGACTGGGCCGGAGCCGAACCCAAAGCCCGCTCCTAATCCGCCCTCCGCCCTCCGCAATCCCATTGCCCCGCATGCCCAACTGTGCTTGGATCCCTCGCATGCGAACTTGGTTTGCTTCCTGGGGCCGCCTGCTGGCGACCGCCCTGGCGGTCATGCTGCTGGCCAACTGCTCGACGGTCCCCATCACGGGACGACGCCAACTCAACCTCATCTCCGCCAGCGAGGAAATGCAACTCGGCCTCTCGAGCTTTCAACAGCTCAAACAGGAAACCCCCATCAACAAAGACCCCGCCATTAACGCCATGGTCCAACGGGTCGGACAGCGCGTCGCCCAGGCCGCCGGCCAGGACCTGCCCGGCGCCCAATGGGAATTCGTCGTCTTCGAAAGCCAAGAGGCCAACGCCTTCTGCCTCCCCGGCGGCAAGGTCGGCGTCTACACCGGCATCCTCAAAATCACCCGGGACGACGCCGGCCTCGCCGCCGTCATCGGACACGAAGTCGCGCACGCCACCGCCCGCCACGGCGCCGAACGCATGAGCGAATCCATGGTCCTCCAGACCGGCGGCGCCTGGCTCGGCGGCCAACTGTCCAGCTCCGACCCCACCACCCAAGCCGCCGCCATGACCGCCTACGGCGTCCTCTCCTCCGTCGGACGCCAACTCCCCCACAGCCGCAGCCAGGAGTCCGAGGCCGACCGCATGGGCCTCATCTATATGGCCCGCGCCGGCTACCCCCCCGAAGCCTCCCTCGCCTTCTGGCAACGGTTCGCCGAACTCAACCGCGCCAGCGGCGGCTCCGGCGGACCCGCCTTCCTCCGCACCCACCCCCTCGACGACGTCCGCATCCGCCAGATCCAAGCATGGCTCCCGGAAGCAAAGGCCCAGTTCAAAGCCCCATGAGACCACCCCGAAAGGCAGTGAGGCAGTAAGGCAGTGAGGCAGTGGGGCAGTAAGGCAGTGGGGCAGCGGGGGCGTCGGTCAGTTAGGTCCGGCCAGTCCATAGCGCAGGCGAACGGCAACCATCCGCCATTACGAACGCGAAGTCGCAGTCTTGTCATGAATGTCCCGTTTCTTGATCTGGCGGCGCAATACGCCGCCCTGAAGGATGAACTCCGCCCCGTCATCGACGAAGTCCTTGCCCGCGGACACTACATCCTCGGTCCCAATGTCGCCGCCCTCGAACAGGAAATCGCCGCCCTCACCGCCGCCCGCTTCGGCATCGGCGTCAACTCCGGCTCCGATGCCCTTACCCTCGCCCTCCGCGCCCTCGACCTCGGACCCGGCGACGACATCATCACCACCCCCTTCACCTACATCGCCCCCGCCGAGTCTATCCACCAGGTGGGCGCACGCATCGTCTTCGCCGACATCGACCCTCACACTTTCAACCTCGATCCGGCCGACATCGCCCGCAGACTCACGCCGCGCACCAAGGCCATCATCCCCGTCCACCTCTTCGGCCAACCCGCGCCGTGGCAGGAACTCCACACCCTCGCCCAAGCCCATAACCTCTCCCTGATCGAAGACTGCGCCCAAGCCATCGGCGCCACCTCCAACCTCCAACCTGTCGGAGGCCTCGGGCGCCTGGGTTGCTTTAGCTTCTATCCCACCAAAAATCTCGGCGCCAGCGGCGACGGAGGCATGGTCGTCACCTCCGACGAAGCCCTGGCGCACCGGCTCAAAATGCTCCGCGTCCACGGGATCGAGCGGCGCTATTACCACGACCTCCACGGCTATAACTCGCGTCTGGACGAACTCCAAGCCGCCATCCTGCGAGTGAAACTCCGCCACCTGCCCGCCTGGAATGCCCGGCGCCAAACCCTCGCCGCCCGCTACACCGCCGGGTTGGCCGGATTGCCCGTCCAACCGCCCGTCACCGCCCCAGGCCGCACCCACGTCTTCCATGTCTACGCCATCCTCACCGACCGGCGCGACGCCCTCCAACAGCACCTCGCCGCCCAAGGCGTCCCCACCCTCATCTACTACCCGCTTCCCCTCCACCTGCAAAAGGTCTATGCCCACCTCGGATTCCAGGCCGGCGATTTCCCCGTGGCCGAGAACGTGGCCCAACGGATCTTGCCCTTGCCCATGTACCCCGAATTGACCGACGCCCAAGTGGACTACGTCCTCGAGCTCATCCGCGCTTTCCCCTGGTGACGACGGCTGCGTTCCCCTAACGCCCCCTGCGGATGACGCCCCGGATTCCACGGCTCCTCCCCTGGACCCTCGCGGCCCTCCTCCCAAGCCTCCCGCCGGTCGTCCAAGCGGCTGAAGACTCGCCCCATTGGCGCCTCTTTACCGCGCGGGACGGATTGGCCGAGTCCATGGCCGTGGCCGTCACCATCAGCCCCCGCGGCGCCGTCTGGGTGCGACACTCCGAAGGCGCCCCAGCCACACGCCTGGATGGCTACGAAGTCCGCACCATCCCCTCCCCCGGCGAAGGCAAAAGTCCCATCTACGAAAGCCGCTCCGGCCAAATCTGGTGCCTCGCCGAACACGGCCTGCTCGAGTTCAACCAGGGCCGTTGGATCCCCTATCCGGTCCCCGAAATCGCCGCCGAAAACGCCGCCAACCTCCGCCGCCGCGTCCACCCCATCCCCCTCGTCCCCGCCGAGCGAGATCACGTGTTCTTCCTCCTCCCCCAAGGACTCTACAAGTTCGACGCCGCCCAACAACAAGCCCAGCCGATTGTTACTTCCACCAACCTCGGCCTCGGCCCGTTCCTCGACCTGATCGAAACGCGCGACGGGGGGCTGGCCATCAGCGCGCACACCGGACTCGCCCGCGCCACCACCGCCAACCGCCGTCTCACCCCCCAAACGCCCTGGCAACTCCACCCCGTGCCCCCCGACTGGAACCTCGCCGCCCTCGACCGCCCCATCGAAGACGACGCCGGCGGCATCACCGTCTCCGCCCTCGCCGCCGCCCCCTCCGAACCGCGCGAACTCATCCGCTGGGACGGCCAACAATGGACCCGCGTCCCCGTCAATGTGGACCGACTGCGCCAGGGATGGCGCGACCCCGAGGGCGAGTTCTGGGCCCTCTCGCGGGAACGCCTGGTCCGGACCGACCGCGGCAACCGACGCACCTCCCTCCTCGCCGGCACCCTCGCCGGCTACCACAACGACCTCGCCGTCGGCACCAACGGCGTCTTCTGGATCGCGACCCACGAAGGATTGCTGCTCCATACGCCGCGATCCTGGCGGGCCGCCCCCCACGCCGAAACCGCCAATCTCCAAACCGGCGCCCTGCTCGAGGACCCCGAGGAATGGCTGTGGTACCTCGCCGGCGACGGCTTGCGCGCTCTCCGCGAGAACGAAGCCCGCCATATCCCTTGGCCCGACGACCTCGAACCGACCCTCCAGGCCAGCGATCGCCTGCTCCCACTCCCCGACGGACGCCTCATCCTCGGGCTCGGCCACCGGTTGTTCGTGACCTCCCCCTCGGACCCGCGGCTCCTCGAACCACCCCCCTGGCCCCAGCACCGCCTCCTCCGCCTCCTCGGCCCCCTCCAAAACGGATCCGTCGTCGTCCTCGCCGAACCCGCGAGCAGCCCCGCCGCCACCCTGCGCCTCGGCCAATTCGACGGACACCAATGGACCCCCTTGCTCGACCTGCCGGCCGACGGTCCCCTGGGCAACGACCTCGTGTTCGCCACCGAGGCCGTGAACCATGACCTCTGGATCGGCAGCGGCGCCCGCATCGGCTTCGTCCGCGAAGGCCGACTCCAAACCTTCGGCCCCACCCACGGCTACCTCGGAGGACGCGCCCTCTGCTGGCTGGACGTCGGCGAAGGCCGCGCATGGTGTGGCGGCCTGGATGCCATCTTCGAGTTCGACGGCCGCGCCTGGACACCCGTCCGCTCCGGCCTCGACCGCGTCAATGCCCTCCACCGCAGCCGCGACGGCAGTATCTGGGTCGCCGCCGGCAGCGGGCTCTACCGGTTCTTCCGCGGCTCGTGGGTCGCGACCTCCCTCAGCGAAGGACTGCCCAGCCTCGCCGTCCACGGCGTCCTCGAAGACCAGCGCGGCCGCGTCTGGGCCAGCACCGCCTCCGGCCTGAGCCGTTACCACCCCCGCACCGACCTCGATCCCCCCCGCACTTTCCTCACCCAGCCCGACGGCCAGGCCAATATCGCCCGCAATGGATCCATCCGCTTCATCGCCCGGGGCATCGACCGCTGGCAATTCAACCTCCCCTCCCGGCTGCTCTTCTCCCATCGGCTCGACGGAGCCCCCTGGCTCCCCTACTCCTCCGAACCCGTCCTCGACTTCACCGGCCTGGCCCCAGGCCAACACCGACTCCAAGTCCGCGCCATGGACCGCGACTGGAACGTCGACCCCCAACCCGTCACCGTCGAGTTCCTCGCCATCGTCCCCTGGTACCGCGTCCCCCGCATGGTCGCCCTCACCGGCACCGCCGCCGCCCTCATCCTCCTGCTCGCCTGGTTGGCCATCAACCGGCACCTCCGACTCGTCCGCAGCCACGCCGAAATCGAGCGGATCGTCGAGGAACGAACCGCCGCCCTCCACCGCGCCAACCAGGAACTCCTCCACAGCCAAAAAATGAAGGCCCTCGGCACCCTCGCCGCCGGCGTCGCCCACGACTTCAACCAAATCCTCTCCATCATCAAAGGCTCCGCCCAAATCATCGAAAGCAACCTCGACCAACCCGATAAAATCCGCACCCGCACCCAACGCATCCAAACCGTCGTCGACCAAGGCTCCGGCATCGTCCGCGCCATGCTCGGCCTCAGCCGGCAGGGAAAGAGCGACCTCGCCCCCTGCGATGTCAATGCCATCGCCCGCGAAGTGGTCAAACTCCTCGGCGACCGCTTCCTCCAAGAGGTCAAGGTCCGCCTCGAACTCCAACGCGGCCTCCCCCCCGTCCGCGCCTCCGAAGACCTCGTCCAACAAATGCTCCTCAACCTCGCCGTCAACGCCGCCGACGCCATGGGCGGTCGCGGCGAAATCGTCCTCCGCTCCACCCTCCTCACCTCGCTGCCGCCAGGCATCATCCTCGAACCCGAAACCGCCCCCGCCTATGCCTGCCTGGCCGTCGTCGACCACGGAGCCGGCATCGCCCCCGATGTCCTCCCCCGCATCTTCGAGCCCTTCTTCACCACCAAAGCCCTGTCCGCCCGCCGAGGCACCGGCCTCGGATTGTCCATGGTCTACGAATTCGCCAAGGACATCGGGGCCGGCCTCCAGGTCTCCTCCCAACCCGGTTCCGGCAGCACCTTCATGATCCTCCTCCCCGTGGCCGGGGGGGGGGGGGGGGGGGGGGGGGGGGGGGGGGGGGGGGGGGGGGGGG
>CAZVRY010000243.1:0-10469 GCA_964629545.1 uncultured Verrucomicrobiota bacterium
GGACGAGAACTTGACTCGACTTGATCAAGTTCTGGGCGGCAAGGATTCTAGAGGGAGCGCGCGGAAGCGGGTTGCCGAGGGAGCGGAGGCAGCTTGCGGCGGAGGTCCATGATCGGCTTTTCGAAGAACCGGTAGAGGAGGGCTGCGGTGATGAAGCAGGCGGCCGCGAACAGGAGCAGCTTCGGCCAGCGCAGGACGTCCGCGGGCGTATTGGGACGAAGGGGGGTCTTGAGCAGGGCGCGCAGGACGGGGCCGTGGCTCAGGTAGAGGGAATAGGCCCAGAGACTGGTGCACACGACCGCTCCACGGAGGGGAAAAGCGGAGGGCTTCCAATGCCAGAGCCAGCCGACGAGCAGTGCGAAGGAGAGGTCGGCCCAGGGCATGAGCAGCAGGTTCGCGCTCGAACTGACGAAATCCCAACCCTGGTACTGAGTCATGGTGATCAAGTAGACGATCGCGAGGCTGAGCACTGATGTCAGCAGAGTCCAGGTCGAGCGGAGGCGGTCGAACCAGCGGCGCCGGTGAAGGAAAATCGCGGCCAGCAGGACCCCTAGCATCAAGGCATCAAAGCGGAACATGACCACTCGGCGCACTTCTTCCTCCCATTTCAACCCTGGCCCGAGGAAGGTGCGGAGGGACACAGAGGTTGCGAACAGGACGAGTGCGGCCAGCATGATGGCGCGGACCGGCGATGGGGTGAAGAAACTTAGGGCGAGGGCCAGCAGCGGCAGCAGCAGGTAGAACCACTCCTCGACCGCCAGGCTCCATGAGATGGGAAAGAAGTCGGGCGTGGGTCCACAGAGATTTTGCGCGAACACGAGATACTCCCAGGAAGGGCTGGCGTTTGGGCTGAGGGCGAGGAAAGCGAGGAAGAGGTAGTAGTTGGGGAGCGTGCGGATCCACCGTCGCAACCAGAAATCGAGGGCCAGGCGGAGGGACATCTGCCCCGCCGCCGCCGCCATGGATAAGAGGATCTGCCCGATGAGAAAGCCACTCAGGACAAAGAAAAGCTCGACGCCTAGAAAGCCGAGGGGGAAGAACCAGCGTTGTGCGGACGGCGCGGGCTGCCACACGTATATCGCCAGATGATCGACCAGCACCAAGCCAATCGCCCCCGCTCGAGCGACATCCAATCCGAAGTTCCGCTCTGGGGCGGAAGCCGCCGTTCGCGTGGGTTCGGGCCGGGTCGGGTTCACGTCGGGAGCATGGGCATGGGGGAAAACACCCGAACCCTTCCGAGGCGTCAAGGAGAATATCCAAAGCTGGGCGGAGCGCGGAGCGGCGGAGCGTGGGCGCGTGGGGGTGGGGGCCGAATAGGCTGCGGGGAGGCTGCACGGTGACGAAGGACATCGATAGGCAGGCTTCGAAGTTGACCGGTCCCGCCTGGCTGCGGGACGACGAGTTGCCAGGTTGGGACGAGTTTGTCCGCGGGCACGAGCGCGGATTACCGGCCCATTTGACGGGGTGGAAGCGGGCGTTGGAGGGGGCGTTCCCGCATGTGACCGGCCGGGTGCTCGTGTTGAAGGATGGGGAAAGCGGGCAGATCGTGGCCGGGCTGCCGGTCTATGTGGCGCGGAGTTGGTTTCTGGGGACGCGGCTTCTCAGTGTTCCGTTCGCTTCGCTGTCGGACCCTTTGGTAAGGCGTTCCGCGCATTGGGAGCTTTTGGCACAGGGGATTCTGCAGGCACGGGATGCGTGCCGGGCGCGGTATGTGCAGATCGCCGCCATGCCGGGCACGAAACTGCTGGGACGATCGCCGTTCGGCATGAGGCCCCAGCGTCACCATTACGTGCCATTGGACCGGCCGGTGGACGGGGTGCTGGCTCGGTGTTCGCGGATGGCGGTGCGGCATCCGATCAAGAAGGCGAGGCAGTCGGGGATGAAAGTGGTTTCGGGCGAGGACGAGCGGTTGGTGGCCGACTTCCACCGGTTATTCGTGGAGTCACGTCGGCGCGTGGCCTTGCCGGCGATGCCCGTGTCGTTTTTCGAAGGACTGCTGCGTCATTTGGGGTCTGGGCATGCGGGCCTTTTCATGGTTTATCGCGAGTCGGAAGCTCTCGCAGGGGTTGTCACGACGAGGATGAAGGATCGGATGGTGCTGGAGTATTCGGGGGCGAGCGGGGAGGGGAGGCGAAGCGGCGCGCTGCACTTGGCATATTGGGAGGCGATCCGGTTCGCTCACGAGCAGGGGTATTTGGTTTGCAGTTTTGGGCGGACCTCGCCTCGGAATACTGGCTTGTTGGCGCACAAGCGGCATTGGGGGACGGTGGAGGAGGAGTTGCCGGTGTTCACGGATCACGTGGGGGGGGGCGATGGAGTCGGGTCAGATTCCTCCTGGCGGGCGAGGTTCGTGCGTGGAGCGATAGGGCTGATGCCGTCGTGGATGTATCGACGGGTGGGGGAGTATTGTTATCGGCACTGGGCTTGAGAGGGAGGGTTTGGGGAAGGCGGCGGGGGCGCTTGGGGTGGGATGCTGGGGAGGGGTGCGTGGGAGCGGGTGCACGTGGCTACGTGCGCCTTTTTTTTGAGGCTCCTTTCGATAACGTTAAACCCCATTCGCGGGATGGGATTCTGAAACGGGTGAGTGCAGGGTTCCGGGGGCTTGCCGCTTCCAGAATGCGAACTCAAGAACCCTTCTTGACCCGGGTCAGGGCCGGTGGTACGAGTCTGCCATTGCCATGCGAATGTCTCCCTTTCATTCCCCTGCGTGCCTGCTTTGGGTTTTGTTGGCGGCGGTTGTCCTGGTGGGGTGCGGTCCGGAGGCCAAGAAGGCGCGGCATTTGCGCAAAGCCACGGCGCATTTCGAGGCGGGCGATTACGGCAAGGCTGAGATCGAGTTTGCGCAGTATCAAAGGTTGGCGGGGAAGGAGATGATCGAGGAGGTAGCGGAGCGATTGGCGGTGGTCTATTGGGAGCAGGGCCGGTTATTGAGCGCCCGGTTGTTGTTGGGGGAAGCACTGTCGAAGTTCAGCAACAATGTTCCCCTGCGGTTGACCTGGGGAAAGCTCGCCCTGGCGGACGGGGCGGGAGAGTTGGCGCAGGGCGAGTTCCGCTATGTCCTAAGCAAGGATCCCCGGTCAGGGGACGCGATGCGACTGCTCGCTCAGAGTGCGGTCACGGCGGAAGAGGTCGCGAGAGTTGGCCAGGAGTTGGCCGCTTTACGAGCCCAGGTGGGGGATGTTTCGAGTCTTCATGTGGCCCTGGGTTTTCTCGAGTTGCGGTCGCGGCGGGTCGAGCAGGCGGAGGCGGAGTTTCGTCGTGCGTTGGAGTTAAACGCGGGAGATGTGGAAGCGATGGGGGCCCTGGCGGGGATCGCGCTGAGCCGGGGGGATAGCGCGCAGGCGGGGAAGTTCTTGGCGGCCGCGGCGGAGAAGGGGTCCCCGCATTCGGGCAAGCGACTGGAGTATGGGCTATTTCTCTTGCGCAGTGGGGAGACGGAGCGGGGGCGGGAGGTGTTGGAGAAGCTCACCAAGGAGGTGCCGGACTACTTGCCGGCGTGGAAGGCCTTGGCGACGCTACAACTGGCGGAAGGGAAGACAGACTTGGCGGATGGTGCGTTGCAGCGAGTGTTGGCGGTCGAGGCGTTGGATTACGAGGCGTTGCGGTTGCGCGGGCGGCTGGAGGTGGCGCGCCAGCGCCCGGCCCAAGCCCTGGAGGCGTTAACGCTCCTGGCGCGGGTCTACACCAATTCACCCGGAGCGTTAGTGGAACTGGGGACCGCTCACCTTGCCTTGGGACAACTTACGGAGGCGACGGAGAGCTTTCGGCGGGCGGTGCGGATGAACACCAACTACTTGGAGGCGCAGTTGTTGCTGGCGCGGATGCACATCCAGTTGGGACGGGCCGAGCAAGCGCTGGGGCCGCTGCGCGAGTTGTGTCGGCGGCGCCCGCCGATTGGGGAGGCCTTTCAATTGTTGACGGAGGCGCACGTGGCGAGGAACGAATCCGAGGCGGCCTTGGCAGTGGCTCGGCAGCACAGCGAACTCGATCCGAAGGCCTTCGAGCCGGTATTCGATGCCGGGCGGATCCTGCTTAACCTGCGGCGCAAGGACGAGGGGCGAGCGACTCTGGAGAAGGCGTTGGAGATGCGCCCGGGGGATGCGTTCGTGATGGAGTATCTGGTCAACCTGGATTTGGTGGATCGCGAGTATGAGCGGGCCTTGCGGCGTTTGGCGCCGATGGCGGGCGGGGGGACGAACGTGCCGGCGCTGTTGTTGCAGGGCCGGGTGTATTTCGCCCAGACGAACTACGCGGCGGCGGAGCGGGTGTTGGAGAGGGCAGTCGAACTCGAGCCGGGGGCGCGGGGGGCCTACATGATGTTGGCGAACATCCAGGTGCTGAATCAACGTCATCCGCAAGCCCTGACGAATCTGCAAGCGGTGGTCACTCGATCCACCAACGACTGGGCCGCCTACTTGAGGATGGCCTCGATTCATTACACCCTGAAGGATTATCGCGCGGCGGCGGCGGCCTTCGAGGACGTCCTGCGGGCCAATCCGCGGCACGGACCAGCCATGAACGACCTTGCGATGCTTTATGCGGAACGTCTTGACCGTGTGGATCGGGCGTTGGAGTTAGCGCAGGGGGCCAGGACGCTGCTGCCGCGCAGTCCGGCGGTGGCGGACACGCTGGGCTGGGTGTGGTGTCTGAAAGGCGAGTACGTGAAGGGGCTGCCCCTCCTCAGGGAGGCCGCGGCGCGGTCCTCGTCGGACCCGGAGGTGCTCTATCATCTGGGCATGGCGCACTACATGATGGTCGATCCGATGGCGGCGCGGTCGGTTTTGGAGAGGGCACTGGCTGCGCCTGGGGAGTTTGCGTGGAAGGAGCCGGTGCAGAAGAGGCTTCTGCTGGTGCAGACGGCCACCGAGCAACTGCAGGTGGAGTCAGTCGAGGCGTCGATCGATCGGACCGAGGGGCTGCCTGGGCAACCCGCGGTCGATCCGATGGCCCTGTTTCGGCGGGCCGAGTTGGCGGAGGCGGCGGGGGACTGGGCCAAGGCGAGGACACTTTACGAGAAGGTGGCAGCGGTGAGTCCGTTTTCGATTGGACCGAACCTGAGGCTGGCGTCCCTGCTCGCGACCCGGTTGAACGAGCCGGCCAAGGCGTTCGACGTGGCCCGGCAGACGCGCGAGCGGGCGCCTGGGGATCCACAAGCCGCGTTCCTGGCCGGACAGATCGCCTCGCTCGCGGGGAATCATCGGTGGGCGGTGGGCACGTTGCTGGAGGCGGCTCGGGACATTCCGAACGATCCGGCGGTGCTGTGGGAGCTGGCCAAAGCCAGGTATGCCATCGGACAGGTGGCCGAGGCGCTTGGGACCGCCAGGCAAGCGCTGCAGGTCGACGCCTCGTTTAGCGGCGCGGAGGAGGCGCGACTCCTGGTGGAGTATTTGGGTCTGGCCGGGAATCCGGAGCAAGCGGGGGCGGCGGCAGGTCAGGTCCAGAAGACCCTGGAGAGTCGTCCCGACTATGTGCCTGCTCTCATGGTGGCCGGTTCGATCTACGAACAGCGCGGGAACTTGGGGGATGCGAGGCTTTGCTTTGAGAAGGCGCTGGGGGTGTATCCTCAGTTCGCTCCGGCCATGAAGCGTTTGGCATTCGTTTACGCGAAGACGGGGAGCGAGGACGCGAAGGCGCTCGAGATGGCGGCCAAGGCGAGGGAGGCATTGGCCGGGGACGTAGAGCTGGCGGCGCTCCTGGGCGGGTTGGCTCATCGGACCGGGGATTACCGGCGAGCGGCGGTGGTGTTGGCGGAGGTGGTGGCCCGGCAACCGTCCGACGTGCAGTCGTTGTATTTGCTGGGTTTGTCGCAGGCCCGCCTGAAGCAGATCCCGGAGAGCCGTCGGAACCTGGGGACTGCCTTGCGCCAGGCGCCGAATCACGCGTTGGCGGAGGAGGCGAGGAAGGCGCTCGAGGACAAGCCGTAGCGCGATCAGGAGTGAGGTGACCGCAGTCCGACCCGGCCTTTGAGGTCATTCTCCGATCCCCGAACCTACCGCTAATAAACGCTAATTGACGCTAATCCAAGTCGATCCGCCTCCCCTTCCATCAGCGTCTATTAGCGGCCATCAGCGGTGAAGTCCCCCCTCTGCGCCCTCTGCGCCCTCTGCGCCCTCTGCGCGAGCCAAAACAAACCGGTCACCCCCAGCTGACACCCTCCCATCGGCGGAGCGGTTCCAGGAAACCGCCCTTCATCACGCGGTCGTCCGTCTGGCGGAGGCTGCAGAGATCGCGGCCTTCATTTCCGTGACCATCAGCGGGGCGAGGTTCCTCAAGCCGCTGTGTCGTACGCCCTGGGCGGCTGAACTGCTGCTTAGAGGTTCAACGCGAGAACTGTTGACGGGAGCGCCATTGGCGAGCGGCGGCGCTGACGAGCAGGAGGGCGGCGGCAGCGACCGCCGTGGATCGTGGTTCCGGAACGGCGCCGTAGTAGTAGTACTCGGCGGGATCGAGGGCCTTCACGAACGAGGTGGTGAGGGCCATATTGATTTGCTGGGTCGTGAGATGACCGTAGCCGGCCCCGTCTGGGTGGATTTGGGAGAGCAGGGTGGGGTAGGGGCCGCTCGGTTTCATCAGGTTCACCGGATCGCTTGGCTGGCCATGGAGGCCTTGGTCAAGACCGAGGTTGCGGCCAATTTCGTAAGCGAAGATGTCGAGCATCCCCGTCCCGCCGTATGAAAAAGCGCTGTCGGCGATGCTGACGCCGTTTTGCTGCATCAGGATGCCGAACTCGGTCTTGGTCTGGAGGGAATATCCGTAGACCGAGCCGGAGTTGTCGATCGTCTTGACGAACCAGAGGTTGACGACATCGGGGTGGTTGGGGTTGTTCTCGTATTGTCCGTGTCCGGGCGTCTTGGCGAGGTTGAGGACGGAGTAAGTTTCGAAGGGATCGGAGCGTGGATTGAGGAAGTTGGAATCCTGGTAGGTGACGGGCGTGAGAAACTGGAAATCGATCCCGGCCTGGGCCCAGATCTTGTCGGTGGCTTCCTCGAAGATGGTGAGGGAGGGATTGGCCCAGACGGTGCCGTCGGTCGAACCGACCTGGATCGGTTGGACGGTCACACGTCGGGTGATGAGTTGGGCTTGGGTTGGGGACAGGCTGAGGAGGCCCAGGAAGGCCAGGATGGGGACGACAGCGGGGCAGGTCCGCGGGATCGTTTTCATTCGGGTGGCGTATGACTACATCCGGTTGGGTGAGGTTTCAAGTGCGCTAATGAGAATTCGGGGCGTGAGCATTAAAAAGGCCGCCGAGTGTATCGGCGGCCTGGAGTGAGGACTTAATAGGGCGGCTGGGCTACTTGCGCCGAGCGGCCAAACCGGTCCCGAGGAGCGAGAGCCCGAGCATGAGGAGCGTCGCGCCACCGTCCGGGACCCGGAACCCGCCAGGCATGCTGCCCAGCATCATGTCGTTGCCGCAATACATGGTGTAGTGGAACCAGATGGTGTCGTTGGCGCTGGTGAGGCCGCCCAAGAAGGAGAGGTCCACGGTGCTGAGGTTGTGGGCGGCTGCGCCCTGACCGGAATTCCGGAGCAGGGTATCGTAGGTGCCGGTGTCGCCAAGGGCGGAGTCGATCTGGGCGGCCGTCTGTCCCAAGGTGAAACCGACCGAGGTCGAGCTGATGGCGTCGAAGTTGCTCGCATTGTAGAGGGCGGTTCCGGTTTTTACGCGCCAGGGGTTCGAGGCGAGGGCGTCATAGTTGACCGAGAGCAGCATCGTGGTCGGCTTCAAGTCGTAGACCGTGCCGCTGAGGAGGTCCACCGCGTAATCATAGAGCGGCAGGACATTCACGCCATCAGTCTGTGAGTTGTTCCGAAACTCTCCACCGGAAGGATTTGCCAACGGGAACGGTCCAGGCCCGACTTCACCAGGGCCGGAGATCTTGATGAACAGGTGACCGGGGCGGCTGTCGCCTGAGCCCGGGATGCTGGTGTTGAATCCGGAGACCATCCTGAGGGTGGGGATCCCACCGACCTTGGCATAGTCGTAGGCTTCAAGGTCCCAGGCCTGGTCTCGAATAACGTTCAGCGAGGCGGTTGCTTCCACTTCGTTGTCTTCTCCGCCGGCACCGACGCCGCCGGAATTCCAGGTCCAATTGGCCGGGTTATAATCTGCTACGGTGATGTTACCGGCCATGGCAGGGACGACTGCGCCTGCTAGAGCCGCCAACCCCACCCCTTTGATGAACTTCGCGAGTTTAGTGGTCATGTTGATAGTGCGTTGTTTACGTTATATGCTCATCTAGCAGTCCACATGCCGACTTTGCCGGGTGTTGCGTGGATTCCTTTAAACCTCTTGTTGCAAGCATGTTGGGAATGTAGATGGACGGGGTGGAAGGTGGGGTCTCATGGGGGGCGGCCCCAAAAGTGTAAAGTAGGCCGACGTTCTGCTCGCTCCCGGCTCGCGAGATCCGGCCCGGATCGCCGTAACCCATTGAACCCTAGCAGGCTACTCAAACTGGCAGTTCGAGGCCGAAGTGTAAAGAAATCCGACGCCGTGTCGGAGAACTTATCGGTGCCATGCAAACAATTGGCTATTAATCGATTACACTTCATAGCGGAGGGGCGCTAGTCGGCCGCTGCGGGGCGGCCAAAAGGTGGGGCGCTGAAATACCGATCGAGGATTCCGGCCACGTTTTGGTGTCCCTGAGCCGTTAGATGGCCCTCGAGTTGGTAGTAGAGCGGATCATGCTGGCGCCCGCCCAAGACACGGAGTTCGGTCGCAAGGTCCAGGCTGGGGATGCTTTGCTTGCGCGCGATGGCCAGGATCTCCCTGTTGAGGTGGGCCTGATAGACGGCGGACCGTGCTTCCGGAGCCTCTAGAAAGGACCGGCCCGGCAAGGTGGCGAGATGGAGTGGCACGCCCTTTCGGGCGCAGTCGGCCGCGATCTTGGCCAGGATGGCGGTGAAGAGTTCGAGGGAGGGTCGGGTGAGGGGGCCGAGTTCGGCGGGGGGGGCAGGCGGGGGGGCCATGCGATCAAGCGTCAGCCGGGTTAGGGCGGATCTTCGGGTCAAGAACCGGAGGGGTGCCGGGAGATGCGAGGTGGTGTCCATGATCCAGGCGGCGGTGGGATCGGGGGCGGCCAGGGGGGGGCCGGAGCCGGGGGTGGGGGGATGCAGGAGGAGGCCTTGGGGGGTCGGTTCGAACCATGGCTTCGGCAAGGGCACCTGCAGGGGAACGGTCCGGCGGAGGTCGAGGAGATCGTTGGCGAGGTAGACGACCAGCAGGATCAGGTCGGGTGCCTGGGTCTGGAGCTGGGCCTCGATGAGCAAGGCCTCCTGGTCGGTGCTGTAGCCTGGTATGGACCAGTTCACATAGCGCAGTTCATTGGAAGACAACTGGTTGAGCAGGTGAACGAATGTCTCGTGGTCGTTGACGCCCACCCCGAAGGTGAAGCTGTCCCCAACAATGGCGCAGACCTTCCGCGAGGCGACAGCGGGAGATTGGGTGGGTGGGGACCTCGGGGGTGGGGGTGGTCGGACGTCGGAATCGGCGCGGAAGCCGAGTTCATTGATGGTGTAAACCGCGTCGAAGTCGTGATGGCGCTGGCGTCCCTTCCAAAGCGGAGTGAGGGTCCATCCGAGGACGGAGTGGAAGCGGACGAAGCCGGGATCGAGGACGGAAGGCTGGTTGAGGTGGCGGAGGTAGAGGCGGGCGATGACTTCGGCGAGGAGGAAGGCGGAGAGGAGGGAGAGGAGGAGAGAGAGGGTTCGGAACCAGCGGCAGGCGGAGGGACGGCGAGGGGGGGCCACATCCGGGGAACCTGCTGCATGGACCTGATCGCCGTTGGCGGCGGTCCCTTCGGATCTCCGGCTGACCTTGCCCTTCATCCGACCAAACTGAGCAACATGTTGGAGTTCTTGTCTTCGCGGCGTGGATATACCCAGGTCGCGGCCGACCACTCCCACGCCTGAACTGGGCTGCGCGCCATTTTATGTCAGTCCCTTCATTCGGCTGCGACAGCGGCCGAATGAAGGGACTGACATGAAACCTACGCTTCATGTCGGAGCGATGGGAGATCGTTCCAACCGATGCGCGAACGCAGGCGGACCGTGGAACTTGGGCAAGTTGCCTCAAGAAGGGGGGCTTAGCGAGGGGAAACTGTGCGGGGCCGGAACCTGTTTCCGGTCACCGTCGGTGGGGCAGGGCTCCCGACGAACCCGGATGTCGTACGCCCTGGGCGGCTCGCGAGCCGTGCCTGCCCTCGGTGGGCGGGCCCTGAAGCAGGAAGAGACCTTATTTCGCGCGACTGACTTGGCCGGTTCGGTTGGCGTGGCGCCGCGCCCGAATGCAAAGCGGCGGAGCACCGCCGCGCTCCACGACGCTGGCGCGATCTCGCCCATCGCCGGGCCGAGGCGGAGCTCTTGGAGTGCGCCAGAGCTCTGGCGCTGTGGATTTCGCGCGACTGACTCGGCCGGTCCGCTCGGCGTGGTCCCGCGCCCGAATCGAAAGCGGCGGAGCACCGCCGCACTCC